>JBKOWS010000067.1:0-6222 GCA_046724565.1 Actinomycetota bacterium
TTCGGAGGGTTGGTGCTTTAACTCGACCTTGAGGCGGTCCAGGTTTGCGTGCCTGAGCCGCAGCTGTAAGCGGTGCCGTCCGCCGTGAAGCTGACCTTGTCCTCGAGCGTTCCTGTTGCACCCGTTCCGCTGAACTTCCCGGTCAACGTGAAGTGGCCGTTGGAGGGATTCCCGCCGACCGTGCTCGAGTAGTCGAAGTCGATCTTGAAGGTGCCATCCGCGGCGATCGGCGCCGTGCCGTCGTGGAGGTTTCCGCCGTACAGGTGCGCCGGTGGGTTGCAACCCTCGTTGATCTGTCCGGTCAGGAGCGCCACGACGCGCAGGCCGTCTGCGGTGACGTCGAACTCGATGATCTCGTTCTGTGACGTCGTGCCCTTGTAGTGTCCGGAGGTGGCGGGCGGTGCCGGAGGTGGGGGCGGGGGTGGCGGCGGCGTCGGCTCCGGAGTGGGAGTGACCGACCGTTTGCGCAGGCGTCTGCTCACGCAGGTGAACCCGTACTTCTTGTAGGCGGCCCGGTACTTCGCCTCGCACTTCTGGCCGGCCCGAAGGCACTTCACCTTCCCGCCGATCACGGCGCGCTTCGAGCCGGCCGGGCAGTCCCCGGCTTTCGCGTGAGGCGCCGCGACGTTCACCTTCGCCGCCGCCACGCTCGTCGCGACACCGACGAGGACTGCAACGACAACCAGCGCGAAGGAAAGTCGCCTGCCCATGGGTAAGCACATCATCGACACCCGTGACCGTTGCCTCAAGTGCCGGCCGGTTGTTTCTTGACCTGTGCAGGGCTTTCTGCACTGAATAGCGCATGCTTCTGCGGGAGGTCGAGTACGCTCGCCCAGCGAGCGTTGAGGAAGCCCTGCGCCTGCTCGCGGGCAACGAGGGCGCCCGGGCCCTGGCCGGCGGACAGACGCTGATCAACGTCATGAAAGCGCGGGCCGCCTCCCCCGACATGCTCATCGACCTGCACGATCTCGAGGAGCTGCGCGGCATCGAACTGGGCGCCGACGGGACGCTCGAGCTCGGCGCAATGACCACCTATGCGGACATCATCGGCTCCGCGGAGGCACGCGCCAGGCCGATTCTCGGGGAAGTCTGCGCGCAGATCGCTGACGCCCAGGTCCGCAACCGCGGGACGATCGGCGGAAACGTCTGCTCGAACGATCCGACCAACCACCTCCCCCCGCTGCTCGTCGCGATCGGAGCGACCATGACCGTCGTGGGAGGCGTGGGCGAGCGGGACGTGCCGGCTGCGGACTTCTTCCTCGGCGTCTACATGACTGCGGTAGGACCGGGCGAGCTGCTGACGAAGATTTCCGTGCCTCCGGGGAAAAAGGACGGCTTCGCGTCGGTGCCGATCGGCAAGGACGGCACCTGCATCGTCAATGCGGCCGCATCGGTGAACGGGGGCGCCCGGATCGCGATCGGCTGCGTCGATGCCGTGCCCGTGCTGCTGCAGACGGACTCCGCCGAGCACGACGCCGTGCGGGCGGCCGTGCAGGACGCGAACCTCGACCCGCCGTCCGACGTGCACGCGTCAGCCGACTACCGCCGGCATCTTGCCGAGGTCGTCGCAGCGCGCGCAGTCGCGCAGGCAAAGGCAAAGCGGTGATGGAGATCAACGTCACCGTCAACGGCCAGCGTTACGAGCGCGACGTCGAGCCGAGGAAGCTCCTGATCCACTTCCTGCGCGACGACCTCGACCTGACCGGTAGCCACATCGGCTGCGACACGGGCAACTGCGGCGCCTGTTCGATCATCGTCGACGGCGTGCTCGTGAAGAGCTGCATGATGCTCGCCGTCCAGGTCGACGGCGCAAACGTCGAGACGGTCGAGGGCCTTGCGGAAGACGGCGAGCTGAACGCCCTCCAGCAGGCATTCTCCGACCACCATGCACTGCAGTGCGGCTACTGCACCCCGGGAATGCTCATGAGCGCGACCGCGCTCCTCCGGCAGGAGGGCTCTCCGAGCGACGAGGAGATTCGCCGGGCGATCCAGGGCAACATCTGCCGCTGTACGGGTTACGTGAACATCGTCGAGGCGATCAAGGCGGCTGCGCAATGACCGAGACGACCGTTACTCCCGAGCGCCCGCTCGTCGTCGAAGAAGGCGACGTCAAGCCGGGCTTCATCGGCCAGAACGTCCCGCGCAAGGAGGACAGGCGTCTCGTCCAGGGAGAGGGCGTCTTTTTCGACGACATGAAGCGGCACGAGATGGGCTTCGTCCACTTCGTCCGCTCGCCATATGCGCACGCCCGGATCAAGTCCGTCGACGTGTCGAAGGCGCTCGAGCTTGACGGCGTCTACGGGACGCTGACCGGTGACGAGGTTGCGATTGTCACCGACCCGTTCTTCGAGCTGTCGACGCCGCCTGGCGCCAACATCAAGGACTACGCCCTCGCGGTCGGACGGGTCCGCCACGTTGGGGATCCGGTAGCGGCGGTCGTGGCTCGTACCCGTGAGCTCGCGCGCGACGCGGCCGAGTTGGTCGAGGTCGACTACGAGCCGCTGCCGATCGTCCTCGACGGCGAGGAGGCGCTCAAGGACGAGGTCGTCCTCCACGAGGACGCCGGCTCGAACACGGTCTGGTCGGGTGTCTTCGACTGGGGCGACTTCGAGGCCGCGGTCGCGGAGGCCGATCACGTCATCCGGATCGAACGGCTGCACTTTGACCGCTTCTCCTCGACGCCGCTCGAATGCTCCGGCTGCCTGGTCGAGTACAACCGCGGCACCGGCCAGTGGACGATCCACGGAAACCACCAGATGCCGGGCGTCGGTGCGATCTGGATGGCGCCGGCCCTGCGCGTCGGGATCGACAAGCTGCGCTTCGTCAGCCAGGACATCGGCGGGGGCTTCGGCAACAAGATCACGCTCCATCCGCAGTTCACGGTCTGCTGCCTGCTCGCGCGCAAGCTGAACAGGCCGATCCAGTGGACGGAGTGGCGCACCGACCAGCACACCGCCAACACGCACGGGAACGAGCGGACGTTCCTCGACGTGACCGTGCCGGTGAAGGCGGACGGCACGATGCTCGGGTTCTCCGTCCGCGCGATCGACGACTGCGGTGCTTTCCCGCGCTACGAGCCGCTCGGCTGCATCATCTGGGCGCAGGTCACGCCCGGCTGCTACCGCTGGCGCAACGTCCGCGTCGACTTCACCCAGGTGTGCACGAACAAGTCGCCGGTGGCGCCGAACCGCGGCTACTCGCGCATGCAGCACCTCTGGCTGACCGAGCGCATCGTGGACATCGTTGCGAGCGAACTCGGCCTCGATCCGATCGAGGTGCGCAAGAAGAACTACGTCAAGCACGACGAGTTCCCCTACGAGACGCCCAACGGCTGCGTCTACGACTCCGGGGACTACGCGCGCTGCCTCGACATCGCCCTCGACCTGATCGGCTACGAGTCCCTCGAGGAGAAGCGCGCCGACGCTGAGTCCCGCGGCAAGCTGTTCGGGATCGGCATCGGCTCCACGCTCGACTCCGGGACGAACAACTTCGGCCAGTCGATGATCCTGAACCCGGAGCTCCAGTTCTCAGGGAACAACGAGGTCGCGACCGTCAAGCTCGACATCTTCGGCGAGATCGTCGTCACGCTCGGGACGGTTCCCCAGGGCCAGGGGCACGAGACGACCACGGCCCAGGTCGTCGCCGACATCCTTGGCTGCACGCCCGACGATGTGAACGTGCGCGCAGGACACGACACGTACTGGAACTCCACGGCCGGCTTCTCAGGAACGTATGCGTCGCAGTTCGCCGTGACGGGCCTCGGTGCCGTGAAGGGAGCCACGGAGAAGCTCGCCGGCGAGATGAAGCAGCTGGCGGCGGCAGTGTTCGGCTGCGCTCCCGATGACATCGAGCTCGCCGAGAGCCAAGCTCGCATCAAGGGGAATCCCGAGGCAGCGCTGCCGTTCATGGCGCTGGGGGCGATCCTCAACGCGAACAACGCGGGTCTTCCGACCGACCTGGACATCACCCTGAACGTCCGTCATGTGTACCGCCCGCCGTTCGAGAAGCCAGACCTCGAGCGGAAGTTCGGCAACCTGACGCTGACCTATGCGACGCAGATCCATGCCTGCGCGCTCGAGATCGACCCCGAGACCGGCGTCTACGAGATCGTGGACTACGCGGCCGTCGACGACTGCGGCAACCGGATCCATCCGCAGATCGTTGAAGGCCAGGTTCATGGCGCGACCGCGCAGGCCCTCGGCGCCGCAACGCACGAGATCTTCACGTACGACGAGGAGGGAAACCTGCTGACGCCGAACTTCTACGACTACCACGTTCCCCACGCGCTCGACATGCCGCCGATGAAGACCGGCTTCATCGAGTCGGAATCGCCCTTCACCCCGCTCGGCGCGAAGGGGATGGGCGAGGGCGGCGGGGCGGGCATCCACGCTGTGTGTGCCGCGCTGCAGAACGCACTCGGCCGCCAGGGTGAAGGCCCAATCGTGTGGCGGAGCTGCAATCCCTATCACCGCGTCTGGGACTTGATGCGGAACGCGGAGGAAACCCGGAAGCTGGTCAGCGTGGAGAGCCGGTGAAGGTCTCCGGGGAACGCGACTTCCAGGCGGCGCGCGAAAGGGTCTGGCAGGTGCTCAACGATCCTGCCCAGATGGCGAAGACGATCCCCGGCGTGGAGTCCTTCGAAATCCAGGACGACAACCGCTGGCGCGCCCACGTGAAGATCCCGCTGGGACTCGGCGGGCTGCGTATGTCGCTTGACTTCGAGAAGGGCGAGGAACGTGAGCCCGAGTTTGCAGCGCTTCATGCCAAGGGCAACGGGGTCGGCGCGATCATGAACATGGACACCTCGTTTCACCTGACTGAGGCCGACGGCGGGACGCACATGAAATGGGAGGCAGAGGTGCACATCCTCGGCCCCGTCGCGTCGATGGGCCAGCGCGTCCTGCAGCCGATCGTCAACCAACAGGTGGCGCAGGTCCTCGGGGCGCTCGACAAGCAGGTACAGGAAGCGAAGGAGGCTCCGGCGGCCTCGACCGAGGGCTCGTAGACGCTCGACTCGCCAGGCCCGACGACGCCCCGGCCCTCGGCCGGTTGCACGCCGAAGCGATGGCGTCCGGAATGGCGCTCAGTGCCGCTCCAGGCTCCTACGCTGCGACGCTCGAGCGGTTGCATCGAGAAGCCATCGAGGACCCGAAGCGGCTCACCATCGTCACCGAGTTGGACGGCGAGGTGGTGGCGATGGCGCAGCTCGTCCCGAGCCTCGCAGCAAATGCGTCACATCGTGCCGAGGTGCAGCGCGTCGCAGTCGCGAGCGCGGCACGGGGTCGCGGCATCGGGAGGAGGCTCATGGCCGAGATCGAAAGGCGCGCCAGAGAACGGGGAATCACGCTTCTCTGGTTGACCACGCACGACGGCAGCGACGCCTGCGCCTTCTATGAAGCGCTCGGCTACACGAAGCTCGGTGTGATGCCGAACTACTCGCGCCGGCCGGACGGCACCCTCTCGCCCGGTGCCTTCTACTTCAAGGAGTTGTCCGCGTGAGAAGATCGGGCTGATGGCCAGGCCGTTCCGCATCGGCGTGATGCAGCTGACGATGGAGCCGCTCGACGACATGCTCGAGTCGGCGCGCGTGATGGATCGCGCCGGCCTGGACACGATCTGGCTCGCTGAGGCCTATCCCTGGTGGCGGAAGCATGGCATGGAGGCGCGCTCGTCGACGGTTGCGTCGGCCCTGATCGCGAAGGAGACAGAACGGCTGACGGTCGGCTGGGGGATCATCTCGCCGTTCACGCGTCATCCCGTCCAGGTGGCGATGGACGCGCGGGTGGTGCAGGAAGCCGCAGGCCCCGACAGGTTCATCCTCGGGTTCGGAACGTCGAAGATCTTCCTGAACAACGCGCGCCTCAATGGCAAGCGCACGCTCGGGCCCATGCGCGAGGCGGTGGAGATCGTCCGTGGCGTGCTGGGCGGTGATGCCTTCCAGTACGACGGCGAGACGTTCAGCGCCGACGTGCCGGGACTCCAGGACGTCGCCGAGACACCCCGGGATGTTCCGCCCGTCTACGTCGCCGCGACCGCACCGAAGATGCAAGCTCTCGCCGGAGAGATCGCTGACGGCTGCCTCACGCCGTCGATCACAACTCCGGCCTTCGTCCGCTACACACGCGAGAACGTCGGCGCCGACATCGACATCGGCTGCACGATCGTCGCCTCGATTCATCCATCCGATCGCGACGCGGGACGCGACGGGGCGCGCGAGATCGC
>JBKOWS010000180.1:0-26835 GCA_046724565.1 Actinomycetota bacterium
CTCTGCAAGCTCCTGGAGCTGCTCGCGCCGGTGCGGAGGCCCGTGTCCGAGCTAGTGGCCGACCTGCCCAGGCCGACGCTCGTACACCGCCAGTTGCCGTGTCCCTGGGCGCTCAAGGGTGTCGTGATGCGCGTGCTCACCGAGCGGCTGCGGGACCGTGAGCTCGACCTGCTGGACGGGATCAAGGTGTACGAGGAGCGCGGTTGGGCGCAGATCCTCCCCGACCCCGACGAGCCGCTCGTCCACATCTACGCCGAGGGCCGGACCGAAGAGGAGTCGAACGCGCTCGAGGCCGAATTCCGTGCGATGGTCGAGGAGATCATGGAGACTGAGGGAGCGGCGGTCACGGCCTAGCTCGAGCCCGCAAGCCTCAAGTACAGCTTGACCCTTTGCGGAGCCGCTGCTTTACTGAGACGGTCCTCGACCACGAAAGGCAGGCCTTTTGGAACCTCTGCCCGATCTCGCCACGCTGTCCGACGACGACCTGAAGCAGCTGATCAACGACCTCACGCGCCAGGAGAACGAGGTCTCCTACCAGCGACGGTTGCTGCACGGGAAGATCGACATCCTGCGCGCCGAGCTCGTCGCCCGCCTGCAAAAGACGCAGGGGAAGAGCGTGCTCGACCAGGTGGACGTCGACCATCTGACGGAGATCCTCACCTCCAAGGCCTCGCCGCCGGGCTAGCTTCAACGTGCCGCATATCTACTGTCAGGAGTGCGGCTTTCAGAACCCGGAAGCCGCGAACTACTGCGCTCGCTGCGGTGCTCTGCTCGTGAAGGACGAGGGCGGCACCGAGGCGACCCAGAGCTTCACGGCTGACGAGGGCGACGACGCACCGGCGAGCGCGCTCGAGGATCTCGGCATTAAGGGGGCGGCGCTCGTCGTCCGCTCGGGCGGCGGCCGGGCGGGGGAGACGTTCTATCCCCAGGCTGAGACCACGATCGGTCGCTCCCCCGACTGCGGGATCTTCCTCGACGACGTCACCGTCTCCCGCAAGCACGCGATCCTTGTCGAGCGCGACGGCGGCTTCTTCATCGAGGACCAGGGCAGTCTCAACGGCACCTTTGTGAACCGCAAGCGCGTGGAGTCCGGCCAGCTCGAGGACGGTGACGAGGTGCAGATCGGCAAGTACCGGCTGACCTTCCTCAACCGCTGATGGCCACGGCAGCGAAATCACGGCAGCTGACGATCGGAACCGTCTGCGCCATGCTGAAGGAGGAGTTCGCGGACATCTCGATCTCCAAGATCCGGTATCTGGAGGACCAGGGGCTGCTCGCACCGCGACGGACGCAGGGTGGCTACCGGCTGTTCAGCGAGGACGACGTCGAACGGCTCGAGACCATCCTCAGGTTGCAGCGCGACGAGTTCCTGCCGCTGCGCGTGATCCGGCAGGAGCTAGCGTCTCCCGTTTCCCGCGATCGCAAGAGGCGCCGTGCCGCGGCCATCCTGGCCGACGAGGAGGACGAGCTCGACCTCGGCGAGCTGTGCGAGCGCGCCGGAATCGACGAGCGGCTCGCCCACGAGCTCGAGGACTTCGGCCTGCTTTCGCCACACGCGCAGGTCGGACAGAAGCGCTACCGGGAGCACGACGCGGAGATCGCGCTCGCCTGCGGCCGGCTGGCGCAGTTCGGGATCACGCCGCGGCACCTGCGGGGCTTCCGCACGGCGGCCGACCGAGAGGCAGGGCTCATCGAGCAGGCGGTCGGCCCTGCGTTGCGGGCGCGCAACCCGGAGCGCCGGCGGGCCGGGCTCGAGGACCTCGAGTCTCTGGCGGAGCTCGCTCAAGGCCTGAGTCAGATCCTGTTCTGGCGCGCCGTCCGACGGCTTGCGTCAACATGATCCGGTGAATCTCGCCGAAAAGGTCCGCGAGGTCCCTGACTGGCCGCGGCCGGGCGTCGGTTTCAAGGACGTCACGCCGCTGCTGGCCGATCCTGAGGGCCTCAGGTACACGATCGAGCGGCTGGCGGAGTGGGGGGCGGAGAAGAAGCCGGACCTCGTGCTCGGCGCGGAGGCCCGCGGATTCATCCTCGGCGCCGCAATCGCGAAGGAGATCGGCTGCGGCTTCGTTCCCGCACGACGGCCCGGAAAGCTGCCGCCGGAGACGATCAGCGCGAGCTACGCGCTCGAGTACGGACAGAACTCCCTCGAGCTGCATCCGGAGATGATCCCGAGTGGTGCGCGAGTGTTGATCCACGATGACGTCCTCGCCACCGGCGGCACGGTCGAGGCGATCGCCGAGCAGCTGGTGGAGCACCTCGGCGGGGTCGTCGTCGGCTGCTGCTTCATCATCGAGCTGACGTTTCTGAACGGCCGTGAGCGCCTATCGAAGTACGACCTGCATGCCCTGATCGAGTACTGAACGGTTGGGGTCTGACCCCCTTTTGGGGTCAGACCCCAGCAGTTCGGTTCTCAGGTTTGACGTCCGCCGTGCCGACTACAACCGCATCATGTACGACGCGTTGACGGGACGGTTCAGCTTCCCGTGTCCCTCACGGGGCGAAGCGCGTGTCACGCTCTCCGCGTTCCGTCAGTTGGAGCGGCTGCCCGGTGCAGCGCACCCGGCGGTGTTCCAGGTCCTCTTTGCGTGCGCCTGTGGAGAGGAGCATGAGGGGCTCGTCACGCACAACGATCTCGACTGGGCGCCGCTCGGACTGCAGGGCGGGGTCTTCTACAACGTGATGACCGCGCAACTCGATCGCATCGAAGTGGAGCTGTCCGATCTCGCCGCGCGAAGGATCAAAGCGGGGGAGTGGCCGTGGAGCTTCTTCTGCTATCCGGAGGAAAGACCGCGTCCCGTCTTTCCCTCGTCGTTCTTCCTGCTCGCTCCCGGCGACGGCTCGCTCGGCCTGGCCGTGCGTTGTCCGACCTGTCAGCAGACGTCCGTCAACCTCGTGTCGCACGAGCACGTCGACCTGCCCTTCCACAACGACCCGCAAGTCGGGGTCGTCGAGCACCTCTTCAGTGAGGACATGGCGAGAGCGCTGGAGGAATTTCGGGCGGAGCTCTACTCGGGCTCCTTCGACAACCGGCGCCTCGCCCTCTAAAGCCGCGGATTCATCTTGCTCGACCCCGGGTACAAACCGGACAACGACGTAGCGAGGTGATCGAATGTATGGACTGACACGTGCCACGACGACGCTGATCGCGGCGGGTGCCGCCGGTTTGTTGATCTGGTTCGCGACGCAGATCGACGACAAGACCGTGGGCGGCTTTTGGGCCATCTACGGCCTCATCGCCGGCGCGGGCCTCGTGATGGCGTTGTCGCAGCTCTTGGGCGGCTGGACGAAGTGGGGGTGGCCCAGGCTGGCGATGACCTTCCTGCTGACCGCCTTCGTCCCGATCGCGTTCGTCTCGATGTGGATCATCCTCGCGGCCGAGCCGGGCAACGGCTGGTTCCACCGGCACGTGGTCGCGTGGTCGAGCGACATCCACATCCAGGGTCTCGTGAACGATCTGAAGGAGTACGTCGCGGTGTTCGCCTTCGGGGTCGGCCTCGTGTTCGGCTACTCCTTCGACACGGCCGGACCGGCGGTTCGCGGCCGTGCTGCAACAGTCGGTCGCACAACCGAGACTGCTCCGCCCGACGGGCGCCGTAGGCTCCTCGGCCGCCGTCGGCCCGTCACGACGACGACCGACGGCCGCGCGGCGGACGAGCCGCTGACGGCAGACCGGGAGGCCACAACGACCTCGTCCGATCGCGAGCGAGTGAGGTAGCACTCAGCTCGAAAGCCGTCCCTCGGCAGAGCCCGGGGGGCGGCTTTAGCCCTGCGTCAGGGATCGCCGCCGCGGCGGTCTCGTCCGATAGCTAGGGAGCCATGTCCGAGCGCTCGCTAGCCCAGGGCGAGAGAGGCTCAGAATTGCTGCTCGAGCACTGTTCTGCCCTCGCCAGGGAGTCCGACTCCCGCCCGCCTGCGTTCCTCCGCCTCGAAGCGGCGCTCGGAGGCGAGCTCGCACGGCTGCTCGTCGGTGCGCTTGCGACACGCCGCAGCGAACGCGCATCAGCGCTCGTCTAGATCTCTTCGTCGCCGCCGTAGATACGGACGAGAAGAAAGATTCCGCCGAACGAGAGGAAGCCGACCACCGTCGACGTGCCCTTGTCGATCCCGATCGCGAGCAGGAAGCCCCAGATGTAGAGCGCGAGGAACAGCGCCCACAGAAATGCGCGAACGCCGGGATCGATGCTGGGAAGCCGGAGATGCATCCGCGCGATCCTAGCTTTCTCCGCCTCTAAAACGAAAAAGTCCCGCATGCGCGGGACCAAAAAAATTCGCCGAGCCGGTTTCGCTTTCGTCCACCGTTTCCGCTGACTTTCGCCTTCCGGCTACTGCCTTCGGACTCGGTTTCGACCTACTTGCGCTCCGTGCTCGGCGCAAGTCGCAATCTAACGTGTCAAGCAAGTGGGTCAAGGGGTCGAAAAAGGTCGTGGCCGCAATTTGCGGATTTTTCCTTTTTCAATATTTCAACAGCCGTTCTTCCAATGTGTGGACAAGGCTGTGGAACGCACTCTAGAACACGAAGACGAGCAGTGCGGCGAGACCTGCAATGAGGCAATAGACGGCGAACGGGGTGAGCGTGTTCGTCTGGAAGTAACGCATCAGGAACTTCACCGAGAACCAGGCGGCGACTCCCGCGCAAACGGCGCCGACGAGGGCCTGACCGCGGACTCCGTCGCCGTTGTGTCCGATCAGGTCCGGCAGTTTCAGGAGGGCGGCGGCGCCGATGATCGGCGTCGCGAGAAGGAAGGCGTAGCGAGCGGCGTCCTCGTGTGTGAGGCCGACGAAGAGGCTGCCGCCCATGGTGACGCCCGCCCGGCTGATCCCGGGCAAGAGGGCGCCCGCTTGCGCCGTGCCGACACCGACCGCCTCGCGGAACCCGAGTGTCGCGAGTCGCTTCTCCGCCTCGGGCGAGGTCTCGGATTGCGGCGCCAGCTCGAGCTCGCGCGCGCGCTCGTCCGCGCCGGGGGCGCGACGGCGGAGATACTCGGCCGCAAACAGGATCAGCCCGTTGACCGCGAGAAAGGCCGCGGCAGCCTTCGGGTTGGCGAACAGCGTCCGCAGCTTGTGCTCGAAGATGAGCCCGATCAGGCCGGCCGGGATCGTGCCGACCACGAGTAGCCAGGCCAGGCGAGCGTCCGCGTCGCCGGGCGCGATCTCGCGATCCCTCAGGCTCCGGCCGAGCCCGCGAAGGATCCGCACCCATTCAGGCAGGAAGAAGAAGAACAGGACGATCGCCGTCGCGAGGTGCGTGGCGACCAGGAAGGCGAGGAAGTAGGGCTTGTCCTGGTTGAGATCCCAGCCGAACAGCTTCGGGAGGATGACCGCGTGGCCGAGGCTCGAGATCGGGAAGAGCTCGGTGACGCCCTGGATGAGGCCGATCACGATTGCCTGGAAGTACGTGATCAGGCGATCGGCCGCGGCGACGACCAGCACTAGGCGCGCGAGACCGCGCGGTGACGCGGGCCCGTACGGAACCAGGCGAACGCGAGACAGGCTAGACCGAGGAGGATCGCCGCGATGCCGTGCTTCACGTGGTGATGGCTGGCCGGGTGTGAGACGTGCCCCGGGAAGAAGGACGGGATGTCGTGCTCGTTGAGGGCGATGTAGATGACGCCGACCGCGATCAGCGCCACGCCGAGCAAGCCAGCCAGCCACGCCAGGAGACGGTCAGTCCGCATAGCCGCCAAAGCCTAGTCAGAAGCCCCGTCGGACTGGGTGGGGAACGGTCGACGCTCAGCCGACCGGCGTTCGCAGCAGCGATGCGTAGGGAATGTTGGTTGCCTGGTCCACGTACACAGCGCGATAGAGAGTGGGGGTCGTCGGCGCTGCGTCGTCGTAGCTGAACGTTCCATCCGCGGCGAGCTCGACATTCGCGAGCGACGTTCGAGTCGAGCCCGTCTCTCGGTAGAGCTGCACGACACCGCCGCTCCCGCCGTCGACACGGCCGGTTAGGTGGCCTGACGAGTCAGCAGAGAGCGAGACGCGGATGGACGGGCGGGCGGGAGCCTCGAACCACTCGAGCCCGTTGGCGGTCTCGAGGAGGAGCTGACGCTTGCCGCCGGATGCGGCGGCGTACCCGACGAGTCGCCCGTCGAGCTCGCTGAACGGGCCGCCGGTGTCCGCCAGCACGCCGGCGTAGACGAACGTGTCGTTCAGCTCGGCCCAGTCGTACGCGCCGACCTCCGGGCGTCCGCCGTCGAGGAGCAGCGAGACGAAGATCCCGTGGTCGACCACGATCCCCGTCTCCTGCGTCTGGGCGCTCAGCGTGAGCAGGACGGTGATCGCATCGCCGTAGACCTGTGTCCAGGACGACCAGAGGTTCGTGCCGTCCGCCACCGCTCCGACGCGGCCCGCGGGTGTCCCGTCCCGGCTTGCGAACAGAAACTGGCCTTCCCAGCCGCCGCCGTGCTTCGGGTGCCAGTCGATCGCTGCCGAGGTGAACGTCTCGACCACGTGCAGCCGGCCGCCGACCAAGACCGGGGCCGCCCCCGGAACCTGCGCGCTGGCCGGAAAGCCGCCCTTCGTGATCCCGTGCACGTGCAGGCGCCCGCGCGCGTCGAGCGTGACGAGGCGGAGCCACGTCTTGGCGTTCGCTAGCCGGAGCACGTAGGCGAACGCCGGCCGGCCCGAACGGTCGAGGGTCAGTCCGGCCGAGCCGAACGATGCGCCTTTCCGCGGCCGCGCCACGACCCGCAGCTTCGCGCCGGGCCGGGCGAGGGCGAGCCACGCGCCGCTTTCCTGCTCGACGAGGACGCTCGAGCGGCCACGTCCGTCGACCACGAGTCCGGCGAGGACCGGTCTCGTGCCTGGCACCCGGCCGAGTCGCGTGAACGTCCAGCCGCCCGCAGCACGGCGCGCCACCACCAGGTCGCGTCCGGACAGGAACGCGACGCGCGGCGATCCGTCGGGCGCGACTGCGAGCAGCGCCGGGCCCCGCGTCGGCGCCACGATCTCGGCCCGGGCGAGGGAAGGCAGCGACAGCGCCGCCAGGAGCCCGATCCAGGCCAACTTGACATAACGTCTGTTTCTGTGCATTACGCAGGAAAAGGCGGTTAACAGTTGACTCAGCCTGCCAGGCCGTGAGAGCGTCCGCGTTTGGGACTGCAGCACTCAAGGCAAGAACTACCCGGGAGATGACGGTCGAGATCGAGTCGATCCTCCAGCACGAGGAGATCCAAGGACTGCTGGAGAACGCGGAAGGCACAGGTTCGGTTCGCCAACCTGATCTTGCCGACCTGATCGACGCGCATCAGCTGGACGCCCTCGAGACCGACGCGCTTTTCAACGAGCTCGAGCGGCGTGGGATCGACGTGGTGGTCGAGGAGCCGGAACGAGAGAAGGAGAGGGAGCCGCCGCCTCCCCCGCTCCAGACCTCGTACGAGACGACGACCGACGCCCTCCAGCTCTTCCTGCGCGAGGCCGGGCGACACGCGCTGCTGACCGCGGCCCAGGAGGTCGAGCTCGCGAAGCGCATCGAGCGCGGGGACATGGGTGCGAAATCGCACATGATCCAGTCGAACCTGCGACTGGTGGTCTCGATCGCGAAGAACTACCGGAACCAGGGACTCCCGTTCCTCGATCTGATCCAGGAGGGCACGCTCGGCCTCATCCGCGCGGTCGAGAAGTTCGACTGGCGGCGGGGCTACAAGTTCTCGACCTACGCGACCTGGTGGATCCGCCAGGCCGTCGCCCGCGCGCTCGCGGACAAGGCGCGGACCATCCGCATGCCGGTCCACATCGTCGAGCGCCTGCAGAAGATGAACCGCGCCGAACGGACCCTCTGGACGCAGCTCGGACGCGAGCCGACGCTCGAGGAGATCGCCGAGGAGGCGAGCCTGCCGTTGCAGCAGGCACTCGAGGTCAAGGCGGCGGCACGCGCTTCGGCCTCCCTCGACCAGCCGGTCGGCGAGCAGGAGGACGCGGTCTTCGGCGACTTCGTCGCCGGCGACGACCCGCTGCCGGAGGAAGAGGTCGAGGTGTCGCTGCGCTCACAGGCTCTGACCGCTGCGCTGCTGTCGTTGCAGGAGCGCGAGCGCCAGGTGCTCGTCCTTCGCTACGGCCTCGATGACTCCGAGCCGAAGACGCTCGAGGAAATTGGTCGGCGTCTCGGGTTGACGAGAGAGCGTGTCCGGCAGATCGAACTGGAGTCCCTGCGTCGGTTATCGACTTTGCGGGAGATGCAATCCGTCACGGCTTAAACCCGGGCGGAGCCACGGCAGAGCCCGTGACTCCTTGATGGTCGGCATCGCGAGCGACGCCTCAGCGAGCTGGAGTCGCTCAGGCGCCTGTCGACGCTGCGCGAGATGCAGTCGGTGACGGCGTAGCGACGGCGAGCGCGGAGCCGTCGAAGAGAGACAACGCGCGCTCCCCGAGTCGCTCGGCCGCGAGCGCATACGCGTCGTCGAGGTGCGCGGGTCGCGTGGCCCGGTGGCCGTCGGACGCGACCACCTGCGCGAGCCCTCGCTCGATCAGTGACCAGCCGAGCTCCTCCGGCTCGGGACCGTGTCGTCCGAGGAGCGAGGTGGCGTTCACCTGAAGTATCCACCCACGCTCGGCAAGCTCGTCCGCGATCAGCGGATCGTCGAGCACTGCTTCCGTTCGCTCCGGATGTGCGATCACCGGCCGTAGTCCTTCGCCTTCGATGTGCTCGGCAAGCGCGAAGACCAGGTCGGCAGGGCCGGAAAACGGAACCTCCATGAGCACGCGGTCAGTGCCTCCGAGCACGTACCGCCGCGGATCCTCTTCGAGCAGTGCGCGGGTGGGAGTCAGCTCGAAGCCGAGCCGCAGCTCGAGCCCGGCGTGGGGGCGCATCCGCTCGTAGGCATCGCGGATCTCGGCCTCTCGTACGGCGCTGAGCGTCAGGTAGGGCCAGACGTGAGGCGTCGCGAACAGCACGCCGGTCCCGTGCTGAGCAGCGCTCCGGCAGAGCGCGAGCCCCTCGTCGATCGACGGAGCTCCATCGTCACCGGACGGCACCACATGCGAGTGACAGTCGACGAAGCGAGGGCCCATGGCCTCACTCCTACCACTTGCGCCGGACCTAGGAACGCAGATACAGCTCGAGATCGGGCGCGACAGCGCGCAATTCGCGCAAAGCGCGGGATTCGAGCTGCCGGACGCGCTCCCGCGTAATCCCGAGGCCGGCGCCGACTTCTTCGAGCGTCTGCGGCGGTTCGCCGTCGAGCCCGAAGCGAAGTGCGAGCACGCGGCGCATTCGTGGGTTCAGGCGTTGGAGCGCTTCGGCCAGCTCGGTCTGGCTGAGCTTCTTCGACGTCGATTCGTCCGGGCGCTCCGAGTGGACGTCCTCGATCAGGTCGGCGTACATGCTCTCGCCGTCGCCGACGGGTGTCTCGAGGCTGACCGGATCCTCGACGAGGTCGAGGAGCTCCTGGACTCGCTTCTCGGGGAACCCGCTCTCCTTCGCCAGCTCCTCCATCGTCGGCTCGCGGTTGAGCTTCTGGGCGAGTTGGCGGCGCGCGCGCATGAGCCGGCGCACCTGGTCTGCGACGTGGACCGGGAGGCGAATGGTCCGGCCCTGGTCGGCGAGCGCGCGCGTTACTGCCTGGCGGATCCACCAGGTCGCGTAGGTGGAGAGCTTGAAGCCGAGCTTGTAGTCGAACTTCTCGACCGCGCGGATCAGCCCGAGGTTGCCTTCCTGGATCAGATCGAGCAGCGGGACTCCGGCCTTCGTGTAGTTCCGCGTAATCGACATCACGAGCCGGAGATTCGATTCGATCAGCTTTTTCTTGGCCTCCTCGTCGCCTTCGTCCTTGCGCCGGGCGAGCTCGCGCTCCTCGGCCGGCGTGAGGAGCGGGCCATCGCCGATCGCGCGGACGTACAGCTTGAGCGGATCTTGAGTCGACTCCGCCCGGGCCGTGGCAGGAGTCTCCGCCTCCCCATCCGCGTCCTCGTGCTCCTCCTCGTCGGCCTCCTCGGCGACCTCGTCAGTCTCGGCGGCCTCGGCGTCCTCGACGTCGGGGACCAGCTCGAGGCGTGGCTCGACTGCCGGGTCTGAGGGCACATCAGGAAGCGGCCGCATGTGAGAGGTATCGGCGTGCGCAAGAGCACTCTTGAGAAGCACGTCAACCCTCCGGAGAGGGATCTCCTAACAAGGAGGCCGGCCGATGCGTCTACAAAGATGAGGCGGCCGGAAGGTCGCTTCAGATTTTCTCAAAGACTTTGTGCGGAATAGCCGGATATAGCTTGGGTCCCGAGAGCGCGGTCGAGCGCACGGTTGCTGCGCGGGCGCTCCTGGCCGGAATCGCGGAGCGCGGCGCGGACGCGGCCGGCTATGCGTACCGGACGCCGGAGGGCCGGGTGGCCGTGCACAAGCAGCGCTCCGGGGCGACCGCGTTGCTCGAGCGGATCTGCGTTCCCGAGGGCGCCTCGCAGCTCCTCCTGCACGTGCGTGACCACACGAAGGGCCATCCGAGCCTCGCTGCGAACAACCACCCCATCCGGCACGGTGCCGTCGTCGGCGTGCACAACGGCGTCATCGACAACGACGACGCGCTGTTTGCGCTCCACGAGATCGACCGGGCAGAGCCGGGGATGACCGTCGACTCCGAGATCATCTTCGCGCTCGCGGAGATCTCTCGCGGCCGGACCGCCGCCGCTCTCGAACAGCTCTACGGCACGGTGGCGACCGCCTGGTTGGACGAGGGGCGCCCAGAGCTGATAGTGGCTCGCGGCCTCGGCCGTCCGCTCTGGCTCGGCAGGGGCAAGCACGAGCTCGTCTTCGCCTCCACCCGTCTCGCGCTCGAGCTGGTCGAGAGCTACGTCGGGATCAAGCTGCGGAAGAGCGAGCTGCCTGAGGGAACCCTCGTCGCCGTCGAGGACGGCAAGCTCGTCGCGAAGAATTCGTTCCAGGTCGACCGCTCGTTCCACGACGACCCGCTCCCGGCCGTGCGCGCTCCTGACGAGGCTCGCTCCTGCCGCGAGCGGCTGGCAACGTTGCACGTCGCAGCTGCGTAACTTCCTCTAAAGAACTCTTTACGCGCATCTCACGTTGCTCTTAGGCGCGGGTGCGAGCGTCTGCTCGATCGTGCGCAGGTCCTTCACGAGGCGCCGCGCGCTCGGGGCAGCAGCAGCCGTGGCAGGATCCGGAGTCGCCGCAAGGTTGACCCGGTTGTCGCCGGCCGCTGAGGCTGCGCCTCCGCATCACCACCATCCACTCTCGCCGGGCTCGGGACATTCGGGGTTCCCCGAGGGGAATGCGACCGTCGACCCGAAGGTCAACGGCTTCGACCCGGGCGTCGTCCTGCGCGACTTCGACTGGGGCAAGGCGAAGCGGTTGGCCGGCGGCGGAACGCTGCGCGAGTGGGAGCTCGTCGCGTACGACAAGGAGATCGAGATCGTTCCGGGCGTGAAGTACGCGGCGTGGACGTACAACGGTCGGGTACCCGGTCCGACGTTGCGTGCACGCGAGGGCGACAAGCTCCGGATCCATTTCGTCAACGCAGGCACCCACCCGCACACCATTCACTTCCACGGCATCCATCGGGCCGTGATGGACGGAACTCCGGGAATCGGCGAGCAGGCGGGCGGTGGACTGATCGACGTCGGCGAGGATTTCACCTACGAGTTCGATGCCCGGCCCTTCGGTCTGCACCTCTACCACTGTCATGCGTCGCCGCTGGCCGGTCACATCGCCAAGGGCCTGTACGGGATGTTCGTCGTCGACCCGCTGGAAGGACGGTCCAAGGCCGACGAGCTGATCATGCTGCAGAACGCGTTCGACCCGAACTTCGACAACGACAACGAGGTCTACGCCGTCAACACGGTTGCCTTCCACTTCATGTACGAGCCGGTTCGGGTGAAGCGAGGCGAGCTCGTCCGCATCTACCTCGTGAACATCGTCGAGCTCGACCCGATCAACTCATTCCACGTGCACGGAAACTTCTTCCACCGTTTCCCGACCGGCACCTCGCTCGAGCCGACGGAGTACACGGACACGGTCATCCAGGGACAAGGGCAGCGCGACGTCCTCGAGCTGCGCTTTCCGTACACGGGCAGGTACATGTTCCACGCGCACAAGAGCGAGTTCGCCACGCTCGGGTGGATGGGCTTGTTCGAGGTCATCGACTGAGGGTTTTTCGGCGTTTGCCTCCGCGGGCGTCGGCGCTTGGTCTGACCGTGGCCGTCCTCGGGTCCCTCGTCTTCACCCTCGTCTGGCCGTGGCATCGCGCGTCCTCGGGCAGCGGCGAAGTCAGGGTCGATCGCGCGACGCTTCGTTCAGGTCAGGTCGTGCTCGTCCTCGTCAACGACTCGGAGGAAACGGCGCGCGTCGCGCAGGTCATCTTCAACGACGCGTTCGTCAATTTCCGCCAGAGCCAGCGCGCGTTGAGGCCCGGCGATGCGGAGCGGATCACGGTCTCCTACCCGTGGATCCCGGGCGAGTCCTACGAGGTCGAGCTGATGACGTCGAGCGGCGCGACGGTCGACTACGACCTGGAGGACGCCGAGGCCGGAACGCGAGCGGCGTCGGCCTAAGCGAGCCGCCCGTCCGACCCGACGGTTCTGCCCTCCTCCTCCAGTCGTTCCTTGATCAGGAACTGGAACGTCGACCAGGCCCCGCGGCGCGCGTCGAACATCCGGTAGACCTGCCACTCCGTCAGGAGCTCGTCGTCGCGCTTGCGGGCCACGGCCCAGTCCGCGAAGCGAGGGAGGCGCTTGAGCTTTCGCGCCAGCGAGACTCCCTGCTCGACCGCGCGCTCTAGCCGTTCCTCTCCCACCGGCACGTCGAAGCCGGCTTCGCGCAGTGCCTCGGCAAGCGAGCCGAACGTGTGCCAGTACAGCGACTTGGACGGCATCGAGCCGCGCCGCGCATCGAGGTCCTTCGCGGTCGGCACGCGGCCCAGCTCCTCCCCCAGGTCGCGCAACAGGCCGACGAGCTCCTCACGCGTCGCGAAGCGCCGAGGGACGAGCCCCGCCTCCCGCTTGGCCGCGTTCCAGCTGCCGAAGTGCTCGATGACGGTCTGGGGATGGACGGTCGTCTCGGGATCCGCCGCGAACTCGCGCATCGTCGGCGACCGTCCGAGCCGCTCGGCCGACTCCCTCAGCTCGCGGAGAATCTGGGCGTTCGAGTACCGCTTGCGGATTCCAGCCTGGAAGGACGCGAGCGCCGCGGGATCGATCTTCGCGACCGCCCGGTAGGGCGGCTTGCGGGCCATGCCAAGAAGGATAGAGCGTTCTGGAAAGAACGCAAGTCAAGGCGACAGAGCGGCGCTAGGAGGCGACCGCAGACAGACGGCCGCGGTCGGAGTCCCCTTCCAGGGTCTCGAGCGGCAGGATGTGCTCCAGCGCCGCGACGCAGCGGGGGCAGAACTGCGTCCCAGCCGCCCGCCTGAGCTCCTGTAGGGCCTCCGCGGCCGGTCGCGCGGCGCGATAGATGCGGGTCGTCAGCATCGAGTCGAGCGCGTCGGCCACGTGGATGATGCGAGCCCCGAGCGGGATGTCCTCTCCGGCCAAGCGGTCGGGGTAGCCCGTGCCGTCGAAGCGCTCGTGGTGGTGGCGAATCGCCGGCACGGCGTCGTTGAGGAACCCGAGCCGGTCGATGATTCGCGCGCCCTCGTCGGCATGGCGCTGCATGAGCACCCACTCGTCCGGGGTCAGGCTCGCGGGCTTGAGCAGGATCGCGTCCGGAATCGCGAGCTTGCCGATGTCGTGGAAGAGGGCCGCGTGCCCGAGCAGGTCGAGCTCGGCCCGGGAGAGTCCCACCTCGCGCCCGATCGCCAGCGCCAGCTGCTGCACGCGCCGTGAATGTCCCGCCGTGTACGAGTCCCGAGCGTCGACGGTGGCGGAGAGCGACTCCATCGCCGCGGTCGAGCGTTCGCGCAGGAGCTTGTTCGCCATTTCGAGCGAGACGTTCTGGGACTGGATCGTCTCCGCCGCCTCGCGCAACTTTTGCGCGCTGCGCTGCGTGTGCTTCAGGTACGCCTCCTGCGTCTTGCGCATCAGCAGCAACGGAACGGCGAAGACCGCGAGGGCGAGGAGCTTGACCGCCTCGTAGGCGAGCGCCATCACGCCGCCGATGAAGCCGTACACCAGGTAGTGCGGGAGGAGCCAGGAGAACCGCTCCTTGAAGACCGACCACCAGCGCTCGTGTCCCTGCAAGGCGAGTGCGAGCGAGACGAGCCCCATGTTCACACAGAAGTAGGCGGTTCCGGCGACGAGACCGAGACCGGAGGCGGCGAGCTGGTGCGAGGTGCCGTCCGGGAAGGCGCCGGCGATCTTGAAGACGCTCGCCGAGGCGAGTGAGGCCAGCGTGAGCGCGCCGACGTTGAAGAGGACGTTGTGCAACGGCGCGCGCCGCGCGCTCCACTCCACCGCGACGCTGGCGAGCGCGAGCGGGAGCGCGGCCTCGAACCCGAAGAGCGACGCGGCGGCGAGACAGCCGACCGCGCTGACCGAGAGCACCGCCGAGCCCTCGTCCGCCTCGAGCGCGAGTGCCTGCCCCACTCCCACGAGCGCCACGACGGTGAGCAAGCCGAGCAGGTCCTTCGAGTTCCACGTCAGGACCAGGCCGAGGACGCCGGCGCCGACGCCGAGCGTGCTCACGAGGCCGACGGTGAGACTCAGCCGGCGGTCGAGTGAAAGGAAGCGCGGTCCGTGCACGGCGTGCGGTCGCGGATGGCGGACTTCGGCGCGCCGCTCCTCCTTCGGCTGCACCTGCGCCGCCGCGGGAATCGGTGCGTGGTGGTCGCCGTCCTCGGGAACGGCGACGAGCCGGCTGGAGCGGTCCGCCGGGACGAGGAACGGTTCGGGGCTCGCTCCGAGTACGCGGTTTCGGCCCTGCAGCTTCGCGCGGTAGACCGCGAGGTCGGCCTGGTGGATCAGCTCGTTCGCGTCGGTGCCGTCCTTGGGATAGCCCGCTACGCCGATCGACACGGTTGCGCGGATCGGCTCGCTCGACGTTTCGACGTCGAAGGTGCGCTTCGCGACCGCCTGCCGGATTCGCTCGGCGATCTCGAGTGCCTGCTCGGGCGGAGTCTCCGGGAGGAGGATCGAGAACTCCTCGCCGCCGAAGCGCGCGGGGACGTCATAGTGACGGAGCTGCGCGCGAAAGACCTCCGCGATCCCCTTCAGCACGGCGTCACCAGCGAGATGGCCGTAGGTGTTGTTGATGTCGCGTAGGAGGTCGAGGTCGGCCATGATCAGCGACATCGGGCGCTCGAATCGTCGGGCGCGTCCGATCTCTTCCGAGAGAGCGACCGCGAAGTGACGCGCGTTGAAGAGGCCCGTCTTCGGATCGACACGTGCCTCGGCCTGCAGCTGCGGCACGGCCAGCGACCGGTGCACGAGCACGAGCGGCGCGATCGCGAACGGGATCAACCACTGATTCGTCTCCCAGAACGCATAGGTCGCGACGCCGAGAGCGGCGAGCACGAGATCGGTGGAGAGGTTCTCGATGTCAAAGAGCCCTGTCTCCTTCAGCGTGTGTCCTCGCGCGAAGTGGAGCATGACGGCGAGCAGGAAGTGGTTGATCGTGACGAAGACGACGCAGGCGATCAGTCCCGCCGTCGCAAGGCGAAGCGCGTGGTTGTCGACGAGGTTCGAGTGCAGGAACAGCTCTCTGGCCATGAACCAGACGGCCATCGACGCGAGCACGAAGATGCAGATGTTGAAGGTCTGCAGGTACCAGCGATAGCGCAGCTTGAGCCACTCCGGCAGGTGCTGGACGATTCCCATCAGCACGACGAGCTCGGGCGGAAGGATGAGGGCGGCCGCCACGATGAAGACGATCGCGGTGTGGTAGGCCTGGTCGCGCGGCGTGCGCACGGTGAAGAGCTGCGCAACCGCAGCGAACGAGCCGAGGATGAGGAAGCCGGCCCACTCGTGAGTGTGCTGGAGCCGCCCGAGGAAGGGAAGCGTCGCGGCAGCGGTTGCGACCGTGACGACGACGAAGTAGATCCACGCGTTCCGCGGCAGCGTCTCGTTGCGTCCCGAGCCCGGCTCGGCGACGAGCGAGATTTCAGTGGGCGCGGTGCTCATGCCCTCGTGCAGTCCGTCTTTGCAGGGGTTTCTCCTTCTCCATGCGCGCTACAGAGGGCCGCAGACAGAAGCCCACCGCGGAACGTAGAACCGGCTTTGGGAAGGGGCATCCCCCGTTCGGGGAACACTCGATCGATTCCCCCGAACGGGTTACCCCGTGTGCCGCCATGCGTCTAGGGATCCAGTGTTCCTGCGAGGACGGCGGCCAGCTCAGCAGCGTCGATCGCACCGGCGTCCAGTGCCGCCGACTCGCCGCCTGCGTTGTCGGCCCAGGAGGCGCTACCGAGGCTCAGGTCCGACCAGGAGGCCGCCGCTTCGGCGCTCGAGGCCCACGAGGCGGACGCCCAGCTCGCGTCGCTCCACGAGGCGGATGCCCAGCTCGCCGCCGACCACGAGGCAGACGCCCAGGACGCCGCACTCCACGAGGCGCTTGCCCAGGAGGCGTCGGACTTCGCCTTGCTCGCCCAGCTGGCCTGGTCGAAGACGCGTCCGCCCGTGCTCGGGTCGGTGGCCAGGAACGCGTCGAGTGCGAGGTTCGGGTTCGGAGGATTCTGGAGATCGAGCGAGCGACCGGCGTTGATCTCGCCGACGCCCTCCGAGAGGTCCGCGGCACTGGGCATCGCCTTGGCGCCGAGCATCAGCGCGCCTTTCACCTGGTCCGGCGTGTACTCGGGGTGCTTGCCGAGGATCAGTGCGGCCACGCCGCTCGCGATCGGTGCGGCGAATGACGTGCCCGACAGCTCCATGTAACCGGGTTCGACAATGTGGTCGGGCCGCTCGGAGTAGAGCGTCGAGCTCACGGGAACGGGGCCGACCATGTAGCGACCCGGCGCAGCGACCTCAGGCTTCGCAAACCCGTCGAGCGTGTATCCGTAAGCCGACCACGGGGCCGCCGTGTCGTCGTTCGTCGACACCGAACGGCCCGTGTCGCTGGCTCCCACCGTGAGCACGAACGGGTCGTTGCCGGGCGCGAATGGGACGCCGCTCGCCCCGCCGGCCGAGCCGTAGTTTCCGGCCGCCGCCACGACGACGACGCCGCTGAACCACAGTCGCTCGACCGCCTTGTCGAGCGGGTCGTACATGAAGCTGTTCGCGACCGAGGAGTGAAGCGAGAAGTTCGCCACGCGGATGCCGTACTTCGCCTTGTTGGTGAGGATCCAGTCAGCGGCGGCGATCACGTCACTCGTCCTGGCCATGCCCTGGTCGTCCATGACGTCGAGGGACACGAGCTTCGCGCCAGGTGCCGCGCCCGTATGACCCGCGTAGTCACCGGCGGCGATTCCCGCGACGAAGGTGCCGTGTCCTCGGCCGTCGCCCGGAGAATTGCCCGGGAGCGTGCTCAGGTTGACGTTCGCGACGATGCGTCCCGCGAACTCCGGCCGGCTCGCGTCGAGCCCCGAGTCGACGACCGCGATCGTCGCCGCGGGCGCCGCCGGAGCGGAACCGGAAGCCCAGTACTTGAACACGCCGGTGACGAACGGCCACTTGTCGTTGCTCGTCGACGCGGCTGCGAGCCGCATCGGCGCGTTGGCCGTGATCGCCGTGACGTGCTTGTCCGCCGCGAGCTTGAGAATCTGCGCGCCGGTCAGGTCGATGGCGACTCCGTCGATCGAGGTGAACGTGCGCGCGGCCTTCAGGGAGATCTTGAGCACGCCCCCCACGGCCTTGGCGGCCTGGTTTCCGCCCTTGCCCTGGACGATCACGGAGAAGGTCTTGCCGCCGTTCGCCTGCGCGGCGCTCAGCAGCGCGGGAGCGACGAAGGCCGAACCGCTTGTCTCGGTCTTCTTGCTCGGCCCCGCCGTGGCGCCGAGGGGGACGATCAAGGTGAGCGCCAGCGTCGTGAGGAGCGCGGTCCGCCGCTTGCCGCTGCCCCAGAGCGCGTTCGAGCGCGAGCCGGTTTCGCGCTTGCCGCTGCCCCAGAGCGCGCTTGAGCGCACTTCCCTCCGACGACCTCCGCTCCTCATTCCGCTCCTCTCACCGCAGTTACCGATCGCAACGTAGAGAGGCGGTCGCGCTCCTTCCTCACCCTTCTGCGTGAGACAGCGCAAGTTCACCCGTCCGAGTGATCAGTTCCCCTGGGATAGCCTCCCTCTGTTTTGCGCCTTCCCCTCCCTCTCGCCGCCGAGGTCGCGGTTGCGCAGGCGGCAGGACGACTGTCTCGGCTTGCCGGTGCAGGCGGCGGCACGACGGTGCCCGGGAAGCTGCTCTGGAAGCTCGACCCGGGCGCGGTTGACCGGCTCGCTGCGCGCTTGCCGCTCGGCTCGGCCGTCGTGTCGGCGACGAACGGGAAGACAACGACCGCTGCGATGGCGGCCAGCATCCTCGCTCGTCGCGTCAAGCTCGCACACAATCGCGCCGGGGCGAACCTCATGTCCGGAATCGCCTCGACGCTGATCGACGCGCGCGCGGCCGAGCTCGGTCTCTTCGAGGTGGACGAAGCCGCGCTGCCGGAGGTCGTCGCACGTCTCAAGCCGGGCGCGGTGTGTCTCGGCAACCTCTTCCGCGACCAACTCGATCGCTACGGGGAGCTCGAGCACGTCGCCGCCGGCTGGCGCGCCGCGGTTCAGGCGCTCCCCACGGCGACTGCGCTCGCCGTCAACGGCGACGACCCCCAGCTCGGAGAGCTCGCACGCGAGCGCACGGGTGCGATCGTCTTCGGGCTCGACGACCCGGGCGTCGCCCGTTCATCGCTTCAGCATGCGGCGGACTCCAAGTACTGCATTCGCTGCGGAACGCCGTACGAGTACGCCGCGGCCTACGTCGGGCATCTCGGTGACTACCGCTGCCCGGCCTGCGGTCACAGTCGGCCGCCGCTCGACATCGTCGCGCGCGAGCTCGAGCTGAACGGCCTCGAGTCGGTCGCATTCACCCTGGTCGCGCCGGCGGAGAGTCGCCGGGTCGAGCTTCGTATACCCGGTCTCTACAACGTGTACAACGCGCTCGCCGCCGCGTCACTCGCAGTCGCACTCGGTGCGTCGCTCGACGAGATCGTCTCGGGCCTCGGGACGTTCCGCGCAGCCTTCGGACGCTTCGAGCGGATCGCCATCGGAGATCGTCGTGTGCTCGTGCTCTTGATCAAGAACCCCGCCGGCGCGAACGAGGCCGTTCGAACGATCGTCGACGGCGCTGCTCCCACCGTTGCCCTCGTCGCCCTGAACGACGGGATCGCCGACGGGCGTGACGTTTCGTGGATCTGGGACGTCGACTTCGAGCCGTTGCTCGCGGGCCTGGATCGGCTCGTGGCCACCGGCGACCGGGCCGCCGAGCTCGGGCTGCGCTTCAAGTACGGCGGGCTCGATCCTGCCGCGATCGAGGTTGTCCCTTCGCTGGACCGCGCGCTCGACCGCGGTCTCGAGCTCGTCCCGCCCGGCGGAGAGCTCGTCGTCCTGCCCACGTACACGGCCATGCTCGCCCTCAGGAAGATCGTCGCCGACCGCGGCTTCGCCCGCCCCTACTGGGAACGGGAATTGAGCAGAACGGTATGAAGATCGTCGTCGGCCATCTCTATCCCGACTACCTCAACATCTATGCCGACCGTGGCAACATCGCCGTGCTCGCGCGACGCGCGGCATGGCGCGGACACGAGCTGGAGGTGCGCTCGGTCTCGGTCGGAGAACCGGTCCGTGCCGGTGAGCACGACCTGCTCTACGTCGGCGGAGGGCAGGATCGGGAGCAGGCGCTGGTTGCCCACGACCTGGCCCGGAAGGCGGACGGGGTTCTCGAGTCGGTCGCAGGCGGCGCCGCCCTCCTCGCGGTCTGCGGCGGCTATCAGCTGCTCGGACGCTCGTACCTCGACCTCCAGGGCGAGGACCTGCCGGGGATCGGCCTGTTCCCCCTCGACACCGTCGCCGGCGAGACGCGGATGATCGGCGACGTCCTCCTCGAATGCGAGCTCGAGCCTGGAGAGCGCCGAACCCTCGCGGGCTTTGAGAATCACGCGGGCAGGACCCGCCTCGATCCCGGGGCGCAGCCTCTCGGCCGCGTCGTCGCGGGCTTCGGGAACGACGGCGAGAGCGGTTGGGAAGGCTGTCGCGTCGCGCGGGCCGTCGGCACCTATCTCCACGGGCCGCTCCTCCCGCGCAATCCGTGGTTCGCGGACTGGCTGCTTGTGCAGGCCCTTGCGCATCGCCTCGGCGAGCCGCCCGTGCTCGCGCCGCTGCCCGACGAGCTCGAGTTGCAGGCGCACGCCGTTTCGGCCGGGCGCGCCGAAGCGCGCGGCGGACGCCGCTAGCTCAGGGAGCCCAGAGGGCCCCGAGATAGACCGCCGGGTCTCCGGGTTGCCAGCGGCTGAGGAAGCGCTGGATCGGCGGGTGCAGCACGACGCTGTCAAGCTCTCCCGAGTCGAACAGGCGATGGCCGCGCACTGCCGCGTCGCGCGAGGTCACCGCCTCGAGCGATCTCCCGCCGAGATCCCCGGCGAAGATGATGTGCACGACGTGCTTCGGCGCGAAGCCCCGCGCGGGTGCGATCGAGTCCACGATCGCGACCGGGCCCTCCACCGGCAGCTGGTCGTCGATCCCGATCTCTTCCGTCAACTCCCGGTGCAACGCGTCCACGAGGCTCTCTCCTGAGTTGACGCCTCCCCCGGGTAGGAGCCAGTACTCCTTGCCGGGCTTCTCGTGCCGGCAGAGCAGCACGCTGTCCTTCCAGCGCAGGATCGCTGACACGCGGATGCGAGGCTCGATCTGGATCATTTCGCGGAGGAGCCGAAGCCCCTGACTCCCCGCTCGCTCGAGGGCAGCTCGTCGACCTCGACGAGCTCGACCTCGGGCACGGGCAGCACGACCATTTGCGCGATTCGCATTCCGGGCTCGACCACGAACGACTCCGAGGCGTCGGTGTTCAGCAGCACCACGCGCAGTTCGCCGCGGTAGCCCGAGTCGACGAGACCCGGCGAATTGACGACCGTGAGCCCGTGCCGGGCGGCGAGTCCCGAGCGTGGCTGGACGAAGCCCGCGTAACCCTCGGGGATCGCGACCGCGAGACCCGTGCCGACAAGTGCACGCTGGCCGGGGGCGAGCTCGACCCGCTCGCAGGCGACCAGGTCGAGGCCCGCGTCGCCGGTGTAGGCGCGTTCGGGCACTACCGCGTCCTCCCGTAGACGTGTGATGGGCAGCTCGATCAACGAGCGTGCCGCGCAGGCTCGGTGCGCGCCTCCGCAATCAGGTAGCTCGCGAAGCGGCGCAGCTCGCGTCGCGGCAGGCGGGCCCTGATGTAGACACCGTCCGGCTGATCCTGTCGCTCCTCGATCGGCGCGCCGAGCTCGTACAGCTCGGCCAGCTTGGCTCCCTCCTCGAACGGAAGCAAAAGGTGCACGGCTTCGAACCGATCGGCGAACCGTTCGGCGATTCGCTCACGAAGCGCGTCCAGTCCCTCGCCGGTGAGTGCCGAGATCTGCACCGCGTCCGGGAAGCGATTCGCAAGCCGGCGTCGCTTCAAGGGATCCACCGCGTCGATCTTGTTGACCACGATCTCGAGCGGCAGTTCAGCGGCTCCGATGTCGTGCAGGACAGTCGTCACGGCGTGTGTCTGTTCCTCGAGGAGCTCGTCCGATGCCGTCCCATCGACGACGTGCAGGATCAGGTCTGCGACGAGCGTCTCCTCGAGCGTGGCGGCGAAGCCCTCGACGAGCTGGGTCGGCAGGCGCCGGATGAAACCGACCGTGTCCGTGACCAGATACCTGCGCCCTTCGTGCTCGAACCCACGCGTGGTCGGATCGAGCGTTTCGAAGAGGCGGTCGTTCACCGACACGTCGGCCCTGGTCAGCGCGTTGAGCAGCGTCGACTTGCCGACGTTCGTGTAGCCGGCGAGCGCAACCGTCGGTGCCTCGGCCCGCTGCCGCTCCTTTCGCCGTACGTCGCGCTGCTTGCGGAGGTCCTTCAGCCGGCGGCGGAGGAGCGTGATCCTGCGCCGCGCGATGCGGCGGTCGCTCTCGAGCTGGGACTCACCTGGGCCCCGCGTCCCGACCCCTGCTCCGAGCGAGCCCATGCCGCCGCCGAGGCGTTCGAGGTGCTGCCACATGCCCCGCATGCGCGGGAGGTTGTACTCCAGCTGTGCCAGCTCGACCTGCAGCTTGCCCTCGGCGCTCCTCGCGTGCTGGGCGAAGATGTCGAGGATCAGCTGCGTGCGATCGACAACGCGCGCCTGGAGCGCGTCCTCGAGCGTTCGCTGCTGAGAGGGCTTGAGCTCGTCGTCGACGAGCAGCACCTCTGCACGCGAGTCGCGGTACGAGCGCTTGAGCTCCTCGAGCTTGCCCTTGCCCACGTAGGTTCGCTGCTCCGCGCGCGGGCGGTGTTGGACGAGCTCACCGATCGGCTCGACGAGTGCCGTCTGGGCGAGCTCTCGCAGCTCGGCCAGCTCTTCTTCCGGGTCGACTCCCTGAGCCAGCACCGCAACGATGAACCCACGCTCCAGCGCGGGGTCCGGCTGGCGTTGGATCACGACGGGATTATGCCGTCAACTCGGCAGAATCCCCATATGACGCCACAGCAGCTGTCCCCCGCTCTGACCGCAACGGGCACCTATCCCTTCGTGAAGCTCGAGGAGGCGAAGCGCCGGCTCGCGGCCGACGGCGTCGAGTTGATCGACTTCGGCAAGGGCGATCCGCGTGAGCCGACCGATCCGATGATCCGGCGGGCCGTCGCGGAGAGCATCACCGAGATCTCGACGTATCCGCTCGCCGAAGGCCTGCCGGAGCTGCGCGCCGCCGTAGCCGGCTGGTGCGCCCGCCGGTTCAGCGTCGAGCTCGACCCGGACACCGAGATCATCCCGACCTACGGCTCGAAGGAGGCGATCTTCCTCCTGGCGCAGGTAGTGGTCGATCGCGGCGCCGACAAGCGACTCGTGGTCACGACCGAGCCTGGGTATCCCGTGCCCGATCGCGGCGCGGCCTTCGCGGGAGCGGACGTCGTGCAGCTGCCGCTGCTCGAGGCGAACGGTTTTCTGCCTGATCTCGACGCCGTCGATTCGGAGACGTGGGACCAGGCCGCGGTCGTCTGGATCAACTACCCGAACAATCCAACCGGGGCGGTGGCCCCGCTCGGCTTTCTCACGCGGATCGCGGAGCTGTCGCGAAAGCACGAGTTCCTGCTCGCGTGTGACGAGGCCTACACGGAGCTGTGGTTCGACAGCCCGCCGCATTCTGCGCTCGAAGTACGCGGGCTCGGAAACGTCGCGGTCTTCAACACCCTGAGCAAGCGCTCGTCCATGACGGGCTATCGCTCCGGCTTCGTTGCGGCCGACGCTGAGTTGATCGGCGCGCTGAAGCAGTTCAGACCGACCGTCGGCACGGCGCCGCAGGAGTTCGTTCAGCGCGCTTCCGTCGTCGCCTGGAACGACGAAGCGCACGTCGAGCGCACGCGTGACACGTACCGGCGCAAGCGCGAAGCGTTGCTGCCGACACTGACGGGCAAGGGGATTCGTTTGGCAGGCGGCACGGCGACGATGTTCCTCTGGCTCGAGGTGCCGAACGGCGAGTCGTCCGAGAGCTTCGCCGCGCGCCTGCTCGAGCACGGTCTGATCGTCTCCCCTGGCACGTTCTTCGGCCCGGCCGGCGAGGGCTACTGGCGGCTCGCCCTCGTTCCGACCGAGGAAGAGTGCCGTCGAGCCGCTCGCATCTTCGAGGACATTCTTTGAACGCCGAGTGTGTCGAGGAGATCATCGCCGCGCTCGACCGCGGGGAAGTGCGGGTCGCAGAGCCGGACGGCGACGGCTGGCGCGTGAACGGCGAGGCGCAGGAGGCGATCCTCGAGTACTTCCGCCTGCGGCGCATGGAGCCAGAGGAGGTCGGCCCGTTCGCCTACCACGACAAGATTCCGCTGAAACGTGACTACGAGCGGCTCGGCGTGCGAGTCGTGCCGCCCGCGGTTGCGCGCTACGGCTCGTTCCTGTCGCCCGGTGTCGTGATGATGCCGAGCTACGTCAACATCGGCGCGTGGGTCGGGCCGCGCACGATGGTCGATACCTGGGCAACGGTGGGCTCGGGCGCGCAGATCGGAGCCGACGTTCACCTCGCGGGTGGCGTCGGGATCGGTGGCGTGCTCGAGCCGCCGGGCGCCCGACCGGTCATCGTCGAGGACGGCGCCTTCGTCGGCTCGCGAGCGATCCTCACCGAGGGAGTGCAAATCGGCGCCGGCGCGGTGATCGGGCCGAACGTCTCTCTGACCGCGTCCGTCCCGATCATCGACGTTACGGGGACCGAGCCGATCGAACATCGCGGCTCCGTCCCACCTCGCGCGATCGTTGTGCCGGGAACGCGCCCGAAGCAGTTTCCCGCCGGTATGTATCAACTCGCGTGCGCGTTGATCGTCGGCTGGCGCAGCGAGTCCACGGACCTCAAGGTCAGCCTCAACGAGGCGCTGCGAGAGCACGACCTGGGCGCCTGACTCTCGACCCTGAATCGTCACACCCACATGCGGATTCCGCGGGTATCGTCGCCCTCGAGGGTGGCGGGCGGCATCCCCACCCTGGGCGGGGGAAGCGCGCCTTGGTCGTCTGGTTCGGACCTGGCCTAGGCGAGCTCGACTCTGCAGATCTCCGCTGCCGGGCCGGTGAGGCGGGCGTGGCTGTCGTCGTCGAGCTCGACGAGGAGGTCGCCGCCGGGGAGATGGACATGAACGGGGCTCTTGCCCCAGCCGTGTGCGACTGCCGCCGCTGCGGCCGCAACGGCACTCGAGCCCGACGACAACGTCTCGCCTGCGCCGCGCTCCCACACGCCGATCGTGAGCTCGTGCGGGTCATCCAAGCGCACGAACTGAACGTTGGTCCGATTCGGAAAGCGCGGGTGCCGTTCGATGAGAGGGCCGAGGCGACGAACGTCGTCACGGTCGGGCTCACGCCGCACGACCGCGTGCGGGTTACCGACCGAGACAGGAGTGAACTCCACGCGCTCGCTGCCGAGATCGAGCGTCTCGGTCTCCCCCACCTCGACGCGCCCGAGCTCGAGCACGACGTTTCCGTCCGCGCGCACGTGCGCCGTGAGCGTTCGCGCTGCAACAGAGACCGTTACGTCGTCCTCTCCAGCTTGAAGTGCCAGCCACGCAGCCGCGATTCTCACGCCGTTGCCCGAGAGCTCGGCCAGCGAGCCGTCGGGGTTCCAGATCCGCAGGTCGGCGTGCGCGCGGTCGCTCGCCAGCACCTCGAGCAGCCCATCCGAGCCGACGCCGTAGTGGTAATCGCAGAGCCACCGGACGCGATCAGGCGACAGCGGCTCGCGAAGGTCAGCCTGCTCGACGAGCAGATAATCGTTGCCGAGCGCATGCCATTTCCACAATCTCATCCGCAATCCCGTCCGCTCCGCGATCGGCGTTGACGCTAACAAGGCCCGGAATGCGTCGCATCCACTTCCGCTGGTAGGCGGCATAACGCCGCGTGCGCAGGATGAGCGCCCCGAGCGCTTGGTCCGGCGAGAGCTCGGCAATCTCACGCAGACCGAGGGCGTGCACAGCCGTTGCGGAAATCGGATGGGCAAGCGCGGCACGCACCTCGTCGGCCACACCGGCGTCGAACATCGCGTGCGCTCTCCGCTCGATCCGGTCTGCGAGCAGCTCGCGAGGCAGATCGAGCCCGAAGATCGCTGTCGGGTAGCGAGTGTCGGCGGTCCAGAGCCGGTCCGTCGTCGGACGAAGAGACGATCCGAGCTCGGTCAGCTCGAGTGCACGGACCACGCGCCGACGATCGTTCGCGTGCAGGTGCCCGGCCGCGTCCGGATCACGGTCGGCGAGGACAGCGTGCGCGCGCTCCCCTCCGAGCCGGTCGTAGACACGTTCCCAGTGTGCACGCTGCGGGGGCGACGGGGCGGGCGGCAAGTCGAGATCGGCGAGTGCGGCGCGGAGATAGAGGCCGGTCCCCCCCGTGACGACCGGCGTTCTGCCGGCCGCAACCAGGCCGTCGATTTCGGCGTGAGCGAGTCGTGCGTACTCGGCGACCGAGCCCTCGTGCGAGAGCGGCCAGATCCCAACGAGCCGCGTCGGCCGCAGTGGCTGGGCGGTCAAGATAGGCAGGCCGCGGTAGGCCTGCATCGAGTCCGCCGAGACGACCTCGCCGCCGAGACGGTCGGCCACCGCTTCCGCCACTGCCGTCTTGCCCGACGCCGTCGGGCCGAAGATCGCGACGACGCTAGGAGCCGACTCTGGCGGAGCTGGGCTTCCAGCCAATGTCAGCGTCCTGCGGAAACAGCGTTGCGGGCGGAAGCGGACGATCCTCCTCCGGATGCGCCGCCCGGTGCTCGTTGAACCACGCTACCGCGCGCGGGATCCCGTCCTCGAGCGGCACCCTCGGCTCGTAGCCGAGCAACTGCCGCGCCTTCGACAGATCGGCCACGTAGTGGGTCACTTCCCCGAGCAGCGACGGGGCCAGAGCGATCTTGGGCTCGACCGCGAGCTCGGCCGCAATCAGCTCGGCCGCGTGCACGAGCGAGTTGCCCTGCCCGTACGCGAGATTGATCGTCTCGTTCACGACTCGGCCCTCGGCAAGCGCCTCGACTCCGCGGGTGATTCCGTCGATGCAATCGTCGACGTAGGTGAAGTCCAGTGTCTTTTCCTGGCCGAACACGGTGACCGGCTCGTCGCGCAACATCGTGTGGATGAAGAGCGGAAGCACCCGCACCATCCTGGCGAGGTCGTTGTCGTACCGTCCGTAGACGTTCGAGAAGCGGAAGACGAGGTACCGCATTCCGTAACAGCGAGCGTACGAATAGATGAGCGCCTCGCCGGCGATCTTCGAGGCGGAGTACGTCGACTCCGTGTACGCAAAGTCGGCGCTCGCCTCGCTTGCTTCCTCTTCGGCGAACCGGTGGACGTCGCCGTACACCTCGCGGCTCGACGAGAAGACGATCGGCACGTTCCC
>JBKOWS010000149.1:0-32556 GCA_046724565.1 Actinomycetota bacterium
GCCTTGCTCATTGCATTCCTGGCGACGGTCTCGGCAGTTCACGCAGCGAACAAGTCCGTCGTCGTCGTGAAGACCGCGAAGAGCGCCAAGCTCGGCAAGACGATCCTGGTCGGCCTGAACGGCCACACGCTCTATCAGCTCAGCGTAGAGAAGAACGGCAAGTTCATCTGCACCAACAAGACCTGCCTGTCCTTCTGGCATCCACTCGTCGTTCGCAAGGGCGTCAAGCCGGCGGGAGTCGCCAGGCTCGGGACGGTCAAGCGACCCGACGGCCGGCGGCAAGTGACCTATCGCGGCGGCCCGCTCTACTTCTTCGTCCAGGACAAGAAGCGCGGCGACGTCAATGGCGAAGGGTTCAAGGACGTCGGCGTCTGGCACGCGGCCTCGCTGAAGGCGAGCTCGTCCTCATCGCCGCCGCCGCCTACGACGACCAGCACGAATCCCTATCCCTACCCGTGACTCTCGACTCCTGCCGCATCGAGCGCAGCGGTGATGGGAAGGACCTGAACGCCGCGTGAGGCCAGGCTCTCGAGCACACCGTCAAGCGTCTCGCTGCCGACCGGGCCCCAACCTTCGTCATCAAGCCCGTGAAGGTTGTAACAGAGCCAGCCGGGAGGACCGGAAAGAAACGACTCGACCGTCGCGACGAGATGATCGTCGCAGCGCTCGGGGCCGAAGCCGGTGCACGTAACGCGCTGCTGACCGGGCTGGGGTAGCGGCATCACAGGATCTCCCCCGGTCCGAAACGCATGGGCGCGGCTGCCGAGCCAGGCCTCGAGCGCCGGGGTCGAGCGGTTGTACGGAAACGCGAAGCTCGCCCGCGACGCATCGAACCCCTCGAGCTCAGCGGTGAACACCTCGAGACAGCGCTCGATCAGCCGCTGCGCTTCGGCGAGCGGCAGTTCTGCCTTGTTCGCGTGCCGGTAACCGTGCGGCATCACGTAATGCCCACGCGCCTTCAGGTCGTTCCAGAGCGCAAAGTCCCCTTTGCGCCATCGGGTGTGCCAGGCATCGCTCGACGCGCCGAGATGGCCCGCCGCCAGGACGTTCAGCTCGGCGACCAAGCCGTGGCGCTCGAACATCTCGGCGGTTCGGATCGACGAGCGCTCGAAGCCGTCGTCGAAGCTCAGCGTCACGATGTGCATCGCAGGCGCTATTCGGTCGTCCGTGGATCGACCGAGATGCCCGTCATCTCGATCACGGGGCCGCCGTCGCGCTCGACCCACTCGCCGCAAGGCCCGCCGCCGCGGCCTTGCTCGAGCTCGACGGTGCTGCCGTCGAGCCGAAGCGCAGGGTAATACCAGAGCGCGCACTCACGAGCGTCACCTTCGACGTAGTGGCCGACCAGCGACCGGCGAAAGCGGCCACTCCGGTTCGGGCCGCTGCCGTGGACGAGTGAGCCGTTGAAGAAGAGAACGTCGCCCGGCTCCATGATCATCGGGACGAGCTCAGCATCGTCGGGCAGAGGCACAGCGACGTCGGTGAAGCTCTGGCTCGTGTCGGCGGGGCTCGTGCAGAGGACCGGCCAGCCCTGGCTGCCCGGAAGAACCTCGAGGCAGCCATTCTCCTCGTCGCAGCGCTCGAGCGCCATCCAGGCCGCGATGCAGGTGCCCGGCCTAACTCGCAGGTAGTACTGATCCTGGTGAACCGCCTGGCCCCTGGCTCCCGGCGGCTTGAAGTACAGCATCGTCTGCACGGCGAACGGCTCCACGCCGCCCAGCAGGCCCGTGAGCGACCGTGCCAGCCGCGGCTCGAGCAGCCAGTCCAACGCGACCCGGTCCCAGCGGTGCATGTGGATCATGCGGGGGTAGCGCCGCAGTGGATCGTCGGAGCTAGGATCGACGCCGACGACGTCACCCGGGTACTCACCGGCCTCGCGAAGCCAGGTGAAGTAATCGCGCCAGTACGCCGCTTCCTCGGCGTCGAAGAGACCGCGCGCGACGAAGTAGCCCTGCTCGTCGAAGCTGCGCTTAGCGGAATCGTCGATCACGTCTGCGGAACTCCCAGCGGTGCCGGCTCGAAGGAGGTCGTCAGCTCCTGGCGCATTCCGGTCTCGGCGGAGCGATACCCGCTCTCGATGATGTCGACGACATGTCGCGCGTGCTCGGCCGTGACGGGCGTCGGCGTGCCGTCGAGGATCCAGTCGACGAGCTGCATGATGTCCTCGAAGACGTGCGACTCGTCGATCCCGCGGTGGTTGCCAACGACGTGCGGAAGTACGTTCATGTGAGGACCACGGCTTCGAGGCGCTCCTCCCGTCAGCTCGTCGCCCGGGAAGTCGAAGGGCTCGCCGTTGAGGAGGAGCCCGTCGATCGCTCCGTTGGTGCCGAGGTAGAGCGCGGCTGGGAACTGCTCGGAATGCGTGCCCGCCGCAGTTCCGTAGGCGATCGCAAGGAGACCGTCGCCGAAGTCGAGCAGGAGAATCGTATTGTCGTCGGCCTCCGTCGCGATCGGCGTGCCGAGGAACTCTCGCTCCTGAATGCGAATTCCGGATAGACCCACAACTGCTCGGGCGGGCCCGAGGACACTCGTCAGTTGATGCAGGGCGTACACCGTCATGTCGTACATGGGCCCGCCGCCCGGCCGGCGGAAATACCAGGCCGGGTCGATCGATGCCTCCCGTCGTTCGGGTTCGTCCTCGTGGTAGTCGCCGAACGCGCTGCCACAGATCGCCCAGACGACCTCTCCGATCGCGCCGGCCTCGATGAGTTCGCGCATGCGCGTCAGCTGCGGTAAGAGAACCTCACCGGGAGAGGCCACGAGGCACAGGTTGCGCCGCTCGGACAGCTCGATCAGCTCGTCGGCCTCGGAGACAGTCGTCGTCATCGTCTTGTTCATGTGGGCGTGCACGCCGGCCTCGAGCGCCGCCCGGCCATGCTCGAAGTGGAGTCCGATGGGCGAAGCGACCGTGACGGCGTCGAGGTTCGCCTCGGCGAGCATCTCGCCGACGCGTGCGAAGGTACGGGGCACGCCGTAGCGCGCGGCGGCGGCGTCGGCCCGCTCCAGCACGGGGTCGCACAGCGCCACGACGCTCACGCGGTCCCTCACGTCATCCTGAGAGAGGTGGGGCAGGATGCCGCGCAGGGCAAGCGCGCCGACGCCGATCACGCCGATCCGCAACGGATCGTCCACTAGCGCGCCGCCGCCGGCACCACGCCGAACGCGACTCTCTCACTGAGCCGAAGGTCACGGGAGGAGCCTCCAACTGCGAGCTCGTGAGTGCCCGGGATCAGCGTGAAGCGGCCGGACTCGTTGTCCCATCGCGAGAACGCGCGCTCGCAGAGGTCGAAGGTGACCTCGCCGTCGGCTCCCGGATCGAGCTCGATGGACCCAAAAGCCCTCAGCTCGCGCAGCGGGCGGGTGGGATCGTCCGAGCCGACGTACAGCTGGACCACTTCCTTGCCGGGACGCGCACCGGTGTTACGGATTCGCACGGCGACGTGGACGTCCCCGCCGTCGCCATGCTCGACCGTCATTGCCTCGTAGCTGAAGCTCGTGTAACCGACGCCGTGTCCGAAGGGGTACGCGGGCTCGAGCTCGTGATGGTCGAAATGGCGGTAGCCGATGAAGAGTCCTTCGCTGTAGTTCCAGGCGTCCGCCGCTGGGTCGTCCGGAGACGGATCGAGCACGGCTGCGTCCTGGGTTTGCGCAAGAAGGGTCATCGGCAACCGGCCGCCGGGTTCTGCCCGCCCCACCAGCACGTCCGCAAGCGCCGGTCCGAGCTCCTGGCCCGCGTACCAGACGAGCAGCACGGCCGGAACGCGCTCGGCCCAGTCGAGCAAGACGGGCGCGCCCGCGCTGAGCACGACGGCGGTGCGGGGATTCGCTCGCGCGACGGCCTCGATCAGCTCCACCTGTTCCTCGGGTAAGTCGAGCTTGGTGCGGTCGTAGCCCTCGCATTCGTGCTCCTCGCCGAGCCCGACAACGACGATCGCAAGGTCCGCTGCACGCGCTGCGTCGACCGCTCGTGCGAGCGCGTCCTCGGGCTCAGGCGCCTGGGCGCGCAAGGTGATCAGGCCGATCTCGCCGCGCGGCCCGGGAGTCGTGCGGTACTCGAGGTCGAAGGAAACGCGTTTTCCCGCCTCGAGCTCGACGGACGCGAGCCCCCGCGTGTCGGGACGGAAGAGGTGCGACCAGTCGAGTCCGTGCTGGCCGCCGAGTTCGAGCACCTCCTCGCCGTCAATTCGCAGCGTCCCCTTGCCGGCGCACGTGACGCCGAACTGGTACTCGCCGTCGACGGGCGGGATGAGCGCCGCACGCACGCGCACGACGAGATCGGCGAGGCGACGGCCCGCGACCACCTCTCGGAAGATGAACCTGTCGGTGCGCTGCGTCTGAATCTCGATCGGCGTGCCGGCAGGATCAGCGGCTTCGCGAAATTCGACCGTGAACCCCTCCGCTCCGTCCAGCGCCCGGACCCACGCCAGGTCGAGACGCGGCAGCGCCGAGGGAATGTAGCCCGGCTCGTAGCGAATCTCCGCCACGCTTCCCGCGACCTCGCGGAGGGCATCGAGCGGCGACGGAGCTGCGAATGGGCCGACGTTCGCACTGCCGCCGCCCTGCAACGGCGGAAGCGCTGCGACGCGTCCGAGGAGCGCGATCTTCGAGTCGGTCTCGATGGGGAGCAGCTGACCCTCGTTCTTTAAGAGCACGAACGACTCCGCCGCAGTCCGTCGCAACAGCTCGGCAACTGCCGGTCGCGACCGCCGGGGACGTCGATCAGGACGTGAGTCGCCGAGCGCTCCCGTCCGGCGGGCCAGCCGAAGGATCCGCAACACCTTGTCGTCGATCGCCTCCTCCGGCACGTCGCCGGCACGGACCGCGGCGACGAGCTTGTTGCCGCGGAACCGCGACGGTCCTGGCATCTCGACGTCGAGGCCGCTGCGGGCCGAGGCAATGGTGTCCTTGACCGCGCCCCAGTCCGAGACGACCACACCCGTGAATCCCCACTCGCCGCGCAGCAGGTCCTCGAGCAGCGGATGCGCCGACATGTAGATGCCATGCAGCTTGTTGTACGAGCACATGAGTGCCCAGGCGTCCGCTTCCCGCACCGCCTGCTCGAACGGCACCAGGTAGATCTCGCGCAGGGCCTGCTCGTCGATCTCCACGCTCGCGTGCATGCGTCTCGACTCGGCGTCGTTGCAAACGAAGTGCTTCACTGTTGTGGCGACGCCCTCGCCCTGAACGCCGCGAACGTATGCGCAGGTCATCGCGGCGGCGAGCAGCGGATCTTCCGAGTAGTACTCGAAGTTGCGCCCGGCGAGGGGCGAGCGGAGCATGTTCGTCGCCGGCGCGAGCAGCACGTGCACGCCGTTGGCCCGCGCGGCTTCGCCGAGGAGCGCGGCGACCTCCTCGACGAGCTCGGAGTTCCAGGTTGCCGCGAATGCCGTCCCACAGGGGAGGACCGGGCTCCGGATTGGTGTCTCGCCGCCGCACTTCACGCCGCTCGGCCCGTCCGACATGACGACGGCCTCGAGCCCGATGCCCGGCAGCGCGGGAAGCGACCAGAACTCCTCCCCACTCAGGAGCGAGACCTTCTCCTCGAGACTGAGGCGCCCGAGGAGGGCGCGGTCGGCCTCAAGGTCGTCCGCGCGTACGTCGGTCATCGTACGGCGGTCCGTGCGACCGGCAAGGCCAGACCGCCAGCACCCACGTCCGACCGAGCGGCCTCGTATCCGGACCGTTCGAGCAGCTCGAGGCCGAGGCGCGCCCGCCGTACGCGCTCGCGCGAAAGGGCCACCGCGGTCGCCTCGAGATGCGTACCCGACGGGTAGATGTCGGGAGCGTTCCGGAGTCCGAACTTGATGTACACCGGCGCGGCCACGCGAATCAACTCCGGGATCTCGTGCAGCCGGACAAAGCCTCCGAGCGTGTCCGGAGCCTCGACGTAGAAGTCGATCGGAAGGTCCACGGCCGCGCGAATCGCGGCAATCTGCGCGAGCGTCAGATCGGGCGGCAGATTCAGAGTGGATGCGCCGAGGTCCTCTAGCACCAGGGCGGTCGCCGAATTCGCGACCGGCAGCATCACCGAGACCTTCGCCTGCATGTCCGGCGGGAGGACGCCGGCCGTGCGCAGCTGCGAGAAGGCCTGGAGCGCACCGATGTCGGCGATGAGAACGCTCCTGATCCCGTGCTCGGCCGCGCGCACGACGTCCTCGAGCACGGCGACGAGCTGGTCCTGCCCGCGCACGGCGGCGGCCAGCGCTCCGCCGGCAGGCGCTCGGCTCGTCGCGGACGCGTCCCACCCGGCGTTGGGGCGGGCGAAGAGGCTGACCTCGACCTTCGCCTCGCTCGCAATGGCCACCATCTCGCCGAGCTCGGCATCGCCGAGCATGAAGACGCCGCTTCCTTGAGAGACGCGGTGAACCGGCACGTCTAGCCGGACGGCCTCGTCGATCACAGCCTCGAGACAACGCGGCCCTTCGGTGCTGGGGATTTCGAGCCGGTACTGCGCCCCGTCGGGAAAGCGCTTTTCCGACGTCGGCAGCCCGTGCAGGTCACGAGACGGCAAACCTGAGAGCTCGAGTACGTCGCGGATGTTCATTCCGAGACGGGAGCGTCGAGGTACACCGTCTTCCACTGCGTGAAGAAGTCTTGGGCGACCTTGCCCTGCTCGCGCGAACCGCTCGAGCTCGCGCGCATGCCTCCGAACGGCGCCTGGAACTCGAGCCCCGCGCTCTCCTGGTTGACCTTGACCACACCGGCTCGGACCTCGCGGGCAAAGCGAAGCGCCTTGCCGAGGTCGCGCGTGAAGAGCGCCGCAGTCAAGCCGAACGGCGTGTCGTTCGCGAGCCTGACAGCCTCCTCGTAGGAGCTTGCCGGAAGGAGCGCCGCCACCGGGCCGAAGATTTCCTCCCGCACGACGCGGCTTGTGGCCGGCAAGTCGGCGAGCACAGTCGGCTCGACGAAGTAGCCGCCGTTCTCGCGTCGTGCACCGCCTGCGAGCACACGCGCGGCGTCACGCTGCGCCAATTCAAGGTAACCCGAGACGGTGTCGAGCTGAGCCTGAGACGAGAGCGGTCCTACCTTGGTCGCCTCGTCGAGCGGATCGCCCACCGGCCAGGAGCGAGCAAGGTCCGCCAGTCGCTCCCCGAGCTCGTCCAGCACGGGCTGCTCGACGATCACGCGACTCGTGGCGGTGCACTTTTGGCCCGCGGAGAGAAACGCTCCTCGTGCAACCTGCTCGGCCGCGAGCTCCAGATCCGCGTCCGCCAGGACGACGGCCGGATTCTTGCCGCCGAGCTCGAGCTGCACCTTCTTGCCCGACTCTGTCGCCTTGAGTTGGATCGAGCGTCCCACGGCATTGGAGCCGGTGAAGGTGACTGCATCGACGTCGTCATGCGTGACGAGCGTGTCGCCGACGACGGAGCCACGACCCAGCACGAGGTTGAGCACTCCGTCCGGGATTCCTGCGTCGGAGAACGCCGTGGCGAGATGCGTCGAGGTGAGCGGGACGATCTCAGCCGGCTTCCACACAACCGCGTTGCCGAAGGCAAGTGCGGGCGCGATCTTCCAGGCCGGGATGGCGATCGGAAAGTTCCACGGAGTGATCGCGGTGACGACGCCGAGCGGCTCGCGGCGTGCGTACAGGAAGGTCGACGCCGAATGGCTCGGATACGTCTCGCCGTCCGGCTCGAGGGTTTGGCCCGCGTAGTAGCGAAGGATCGCGGCGGCACGGTGAGTCTCTCCGATCGCTTCCGCGAGCGTCTTTCCCTCCTCGCGGGCGAGGTCGCGACCAATGGCTTGCGCGCGTTCCTCGACGAGATCGGCGGCCCAGCGGAGGACTTCTCCGCGTGCAGGAGGCGGCGTCTCGTGCCAACGCCCGAAGGCCGCAGCGGCAACTTCGACCGCTTCCGCCGCGAGTTCGGGCGCGGCGAGGCTCACGGTCGCGACGTGCTCAGTGGGTACCGCAGGGTTGACGTCCGGCAGCACCTCGTCGCCCTTGCGCGGGCGGCCGGCGACAAGGGAGGCGAGCTCGGGCTCCGTCAACTCGTCTTCTCCGGGACGGTGTAGACGAAGGGCGTCACGTGTCGCGGCACGATCACGGTGACGTCTGCGGCCGTTACGAACGCGGCCGGATCACCGGGATTACCGGCGAACATGTCCCAGTGCATGGGCACGGCGACGTCGGCGCCGATGTCGCGCGCCAGCTGCGCCGCTTCGGTCGCATCCATGTTGCCGACGATCCCCTCTGCCTCGCGTTGGGCATCGCGGCCGTTGATCGGAAGCAGCGCCAGGTCGACGCGCAGATGTCGCAGTCGCTCGGCCAGTCCGTCGAACACGATCGTGTCGCCCGCGTGGTATACCCGGGCCCCACCCGCGCTGACGACATAGCCGAGGAATGGACCGAGCCGATAGGCATCGTCCATGCTCTCGCCGTGGCATGCGGGGACCGCGTCGACGGCGACGTTCCCGAACTGGGCCCGTGCGGCGGACGCCAGTCCCCGCACGCGTGGTTCATCGACGCCGAGCTCGGCGACGCGTGCAACGACTTCTTCAGGCACGACGACGACGGCGTGCGGCGATGCGGCCGCGATGGCGGGAAGTGCGCGCTCGTCGAGATGGTCCAAGTGGTCGTGGGTAACCAGAACGAGGTCGACGCCCCGCGCCTCCTCCGGCGCAATCGGCGGCGGAACGAGCCGCTCGGGATGCGGACTCAGGAAGGGGTCGACGAGGACGGTCGCCCCACCGAGACGCATGGCGATGCTCGACTGGCCGAGCCAGGAGAGCACGACCGACGACGGCGGCGGCTCGTACCGCGCGAGCTCGTCGAGGAGCGGCGCGGCAGCCGCGATCATGCCGGCCTCAGCTGCACCTTCAGCGCATCCCCGCTTCGGTCGGCGAGCGCGGCAAAGGCGGCAGCGTGATCTTCGAGAGGAAATGAGTGGCTGACGAGGGGTTCCAGGTCGAGTAGCCCCGCCGCAAAGAGGTCCGTCACCCACAGCCATGCATTGCGGGACGCTCCGAAGACGCCTTGCAGCCGCAAGTGACCAAGAACGACGGCGTCGGCATCGACTGCTGCCGCCTGCCCCGAGATCCCCTCAAGGACGATGGTTCCGCCTCGCCGCGCCAGCTCGACCGCAGTCCGCGCACCGCCCGGTGTGCCAGCGGCCTCGAACACGAGATCGAAGCCGGAGTCGGGATACTGATCCTCGCGCACATTCCACGTCTCGGTTGCACCCATCGCCATGCCAAGCTCCAGGCGGGGAGCACGCGTTCCAACGAGCGCCAGACGCCTGGGGCTGACACGACTCAGGAGGGCGACTGCAAGCAAGCCCAACGTCCCGGAACCGACGACCGCGACCGACAGCCCCGGACGCAGGTCGATGTGCAGCAGCCCCTGTGCGACGCAAGCAGCAGGCTCGAGCAACGCTGCAGCGGCGAGGTTGCTTCCGGCCGGAAGCTGATGCACGAGTTGTGCTGGGATACAGACGAACTCCGCAAACGCACCGGCGTGCGTAAAGCCGGTTTCGGCGTACTCGGCGTCGCAAAGGTTCGTCAGCCCCTCGCGGCAACGGGCGCAGTTGCCGCACGAACGAAAGCCCTCCGCCACGACGGCGGCTCCATCATCGATGTTCTCGACACCCGAGCCGACGGCCTCCACCGTTCCCGCCCACTCGTGGCCCGGAATGATCGGGTAGCGCACGTAGGACGGCGGCCGTCGCCCCTCGAGCACCTCGACATCTGAACCGCAGATGCCAACTGCGGCGACGCGCACAAGAACCTCACCCGGGCCCGCTTCCGGCTTCGAGACGCGTCGCAACACGGCCGCGCCCGGGCGCTCGACGACGACCGCATGCATCTCCGGACTCAAGGTGGCGTCGCTGTCGACGGCTCCCCTCTTCGCTCCCAGCCGTCACTGAAGAGGAAGATGCCGGAGTGGGTCCGTGGATGCTCCGCGCAGGCGTCGTGGTCGAGGCGAATCCCGAGCCCGGGCACATCCGGCGCGGCGAAGCAGCCGTCCACCGGATCGATCGCCGGTGCTTCGTCGACGAGCTCGCTCACCCACGTGTCCGCGAAGTCGTTGAAGTGCTCGAGGATCAGGTAGTTCGGCGTCGCGACGGCGAAGTGGATGTTCGCCACGGTCCCCACCGGGCCGCAGACGTTGTGCGGTGCGAGCGGTAGCTCGTAGGCCTCGGCCCAGCCCGCGAGGCGGCGCAGGCCCGTGAAGCCCCCGAAGTGAGTCAGGTCCGCCTGCACGATGTCCACGAGACCCTGTTCGATGATCGGGCGAAAGTCGGCCAGCAAGTGGAGCCGTTCACCGGTCGCGATCGGTGAGCGCGTCGCACTTCGCACACGCGCGAGTCCCTGAGGGCTGTCGTAGGGAACGGGCTCCTCCAGCCAGGCCGGCGAGAAGGGCTCGAGGTCGACGGCGATCTCGGCGGCGGCCGCCTGGGAGAACCGGCCATGCATCTCGATCATGATCTCGACGTCTGGGCCGACGGCGTCCCGCACCGCCGCGACGAGCTCGATCGATCGCCGTCGCTCCGGCGGAGGTAGCCACATCCAGGCGCTTCCGAAGGGATCCAACTTCAGTGCGGTGTAGCCTCTCGACACGACCTCACGCGCACTTTCCGCGAGCGCAGTCGGATCGCGATCCGTCTGATACCAGCCGTTCGCATACGCGCGCACGCCATCGCGGTACTTGCCGCCGAGCAGCTTCCAGACTGGAACGTTCAATTCCTGCCCTATGAGATCCCAGCACGCAATGTCGAAGGCTGCGAGAGCGGACTGCGTGATCTCACCGGGGCGGCCGTACTCCGAGCGCTGGAGCTTGTAGGCAAGCGTCTCTACATCGAACGGGTCAGCGCCGATGAGGTGCCGATCGCCGAGCTCGGAGATGCAGGCGAGCAGGGTGTCGGTCTTGGTGATCATCCGCACCTCGCCGAGGCCCCGTCGGTCGTCGTCGGTGACGAGCTCGACAAACGTGAGCTCCCGCCAGGGCGATCCGACAACCGTCGTAACGACGTCGACAATCCTCACGCTTGGCCAGCCTTCGAGCCCGGGGCTGTGTGCTGGAGGAGGGTCCGCAGATCCTGCTCCGTTTGCTGGAGATGGTCGCGCATCGCCTGGGCCGCGGCTTTCGCGTTGCGGCCCCTGACGGCGTCGAGGATGGCCTGGTGCTGCTGGATGACGTCGTCGGCCTCGCCGCCGCGGGCGCGGTGGCCGGCGAAGCTCCTCTGTCGACTCTCGCGCAGCGGCTCGGCGAAGGCCTCGATCAGGAACACGAGGAGGCGGTTGCCGGAGGCGGCGGCGAGGTTCTCGTGGAAACGGACGTCTGCAGTGTGGAAGGCCTCGAACTCGTGTTCCGCCGCGCGCATGGCCGCGATCGACATCCCCATGTCGGCGATGTCGCCGTTCGTCGCGCGCCTCGCAGCGAGGCCGGCGATGTGGACCTCGAGTGCCCGGCGGACCTCGAGCAGGTCGAGCAGCGCGCGAGGGTCCCGGCGGACGGCGATCCGGAAGAAGTCGCCAACCAAACTGCTATTGGGGGCGGCGACACGAGGGCGGCGACCCTTGCTGATCTCGAGGAGACCACGGGCCTCGAGCGTTCGAGTGGCCTCTCGGAGGCTCAGCCGGCTCACTCCGAGTGCCGCAGCCAATTGTCCCTCCGAGGGAAGCGTCTCCCCCGGTTCGAACCGGCTGAAGATCATGTCTTCGAGCCGCTCGATCACGGAGTCGACGACCGAGGCCCGCCCGATCGGTCGCAGCTCCGCCAAGGGGGCCGATTTATCAGTCATGCTCGCATAGCTTGTTTGATCTCCTGATACGAGTCAAGGCCTGAATAGAGGATTTAGGGGTTGATCGCGCCTTGACACTGGCGAACATATCAGACAAGCTACTGCCCTGAACCGGCGTATGTGCCGGGGATGTGCGGAGTACGAAGGAAAGGATGTGGCGAGCATGTCCAACCCCCCCGAAGACAGTCGCATCTCACGTCGCAAGTTCCTTCAGGGCGCCGCCGGCACCGCCGGTTCTCTTGCCGTCGGGTCCCTCTTTGGACCCGAGCTTGCGAAAGCGATCCCGCGGCGCGGGCTCGCGCCGACGAAAGTCGTCCTCATGAGCCAGGAGCTGACGACCGGAGCGGGTAACGCGGGGACGCCGTCGATATCGGACTTCGAGGACACTCACCCGAATATCCAGATCGAGCTCCTGACCGTCGATCCGGCCAAGTTCCAGGCGATGATGGCAGCGGGCCAGCCCCCGGACATCTGGCGCACTCAGGCTCCGCTGGTTCCGCAATGGGCCAAGCGCGGGCAGCTGCTCAACCTTGACAAGTACTTCAGGGCGAGCGACCTGATCAACCCTGCAAATCTCACTCCCGCCAACGACTACTACCGGTACAAGAACGGCAAGATCGGCGTGGGCCCCCGCTACGGCATGGTCAAGGACTGGTCTCCCGACGAGACCGTCTGGATCAACACGAGCCTCTTCAGGAAGACGGGCATCCACATCCCCGGCCCGACCGACAAATGGAACTACAACGATCTCTGGGAGATCGCCCTGAAGCTGAAGCGAAAGAACAGGGACATCAGGTGGATCCTCGACGTCGCCAACAGCTACCAATGGATCGACCGGCACGTGATGGTGCAGCTGGCCTCGATCGGGAAGAGCCTGTACCCGAAGGACTTCTCGCACATCAACCTGACGAAGAACCCTGCTGCGATGGAGGCGTTCCGCTATTCCTTCCGCTACTCGCAGCACAAGTTCGACCTCGGGACCGAGAACCCGAACCCGGACGGCTGGTCGGGCCCCGGCTTCGTCTCCGGCAAGATCGCGATGACCCAGTACGGCTACTGGTTCCTCGGGATGGTCACCGACACGGGAGGGGATGCGGTCAAGAGCTCGCGGCTGCTGGCGGCGCCGAATTGGAAGAACGGCAAGCACCTCGACCCGACCATCACCGCAACCGGCTGGGTGATCAGCTCGAGGACGAAGAATCCCGACGCGGCCTGGGAGGTGTTCGAGTGGTACATGGGCGGCAAGCCCGCCCGTGACCGCGCCGGCATCGGTTGGGGCGTCCCCGCCCAGCGATCACTGTTCGACCGGCTGCCGGAGAAGACCGCCGTGCAGCGGAACGCGAAGAAGACGCTGCTGCACGAGCTCAAGGCCCCGAAGGTCGTGCTCCAGTTCAACCCGAACCTCGTCGGGCTTGCCGACCTCACCGCGGTAGCCTCGGCCTACCTGAAGTACCTCTCCGATGCGGCGAAAGGAAAGATGTCCTTCAATGAGTTCATGAAGAAGGTCGAGTCCGACACGAACCGGGCGATCAAGGTGGGCAAGCAAGGCTAACGCGCCGAGCGCCGAGCGCCGAGAGTGAAATAGTCAATCCGTGGCAACGGCCGGAACCCCACTCGTTGCGACCGCCCCCCGGCCGAGAAGGCGGGCGTCTCGCCGCAGAAGACGCGAGACGCTCACCTTCTACGGCTTCCTCTCCCCGTGGCTGTTCGGCTTCATCACGCTGAGCTCGATTCCGCTCGTGCTCGCGTTCCTGATGTCCCTGTCGAACCTGACGACGGTCAACCTCCACACCAATCTCCACTACATCGGCACACAGAACTACGTACGCGCCTACCACGACCACGAGATGTGGTACTCGCTGGAGCGAACGGGATTCTTGATGCTCACGATCGTCCCGCTCTGGATCGTGACGCAACTGGGGCTGGCGATGATCCTGAACGCAAGCATCAAGTTTCTCGGCCTCTGGCGTACGCTCTTCTTCATCGCGGTCATCGTCCCGGTGGTTGCGAAAGCGTTCGTCTGGAAGGCGATGGCCGAGCAGGACGGCGGCCTCATCAACCGTGTGCTCGGCGCACTCGGCCTCAACGGCAACGTCGACTGGCTGCTCGACCATCCGACGGGTGTACTGCTCATGGTCCTCGTCTGGGGATACGCGGGGACCGGGATGCTGATCTTCCTCGCAGGGCTCAAGAGCATTCCCGAGGAGCTCTACGAGGTGGCGCGCGTCGACGGCGCCGGCGCCGTCAGGCGCTTCGTCACGATCACACTGCCGCTCCTGACGCCGGTGATCATGTTCCAGCTCGTATGGGGAATCTTCCTCGCCGCGAACGAGGCGTGGGTCTTCCCGATCCTTCTGTCGCCTGGACTTCAGCAGGGGATCGGGTCAACCGTGCCGACGGACAACGTCTTCACGAACCTCTACGCCCTTCAGCGGATCTTTGGTGACGGCGACTTCGGCTACGGCGCTGCTGTCGCCTGGATCTTCGTCTTCTTCCTGATCGTCGTGACAGCGCTCGTCTTCTTGAGCGGCCGCTTCTGGGTCTTCTCCGGAAAGGAGCAGTACGGCAAATGACGCAGGCCGCAGTCGCTGCGGAAGCTGCTCCAGCTCGCCGCCGGCGGCGCAGGCGCTGGGCACCGAAGAGGCTCGCCGTACGAATGCTCTTCTATGCGCTCGTCATCGTGCTCGCGGCCGTGTTCGTCGCTCCGCTTGTCTGGGGCTTCTTCAACTCGCTGCGGGAGCAGCATCAAGGCGTCAGCGGGCCGGCGATCCCGAGCCCGGTCCACGAGCACAACTACGGGTACGCGTGGTCAGGGCTCTTCCCGTTCTCGCACTACTTGTGGAACACGGTCGTCCTCACCTTCATCGCGACCGTGCCCGCGGTGATCACGAGCGCGCTCGCGGGCTACGCGTTCGCACGTCTGCGCGCGAGGGGACGCAACACGTTGCTCATCTTCGTGCTTGGGACGACGTTCGTGCCGTTCTCGATCATCTTCATTCCCTTCTTCTACCTCGTCGCGCATCTCGGGATGTACTCGACCCGCTGGCCATGGCTGATCTGGGGCATCGGCGGCAGCGCGTTCCTCATCTTCCTTTTCCGCCAGTTCTATTCGACCTTCCCGTCCGAGCTCGACGACGCCGCCGCGATCGACGGCGCGGGACACCTACGAACGTTCTGGCAGATCTACCTGCCGAACTCGGCCGCTGCCCTCGCAGTCGGTTTCATCTGGCTCGGCACCGGCTGGTGGGGCGAGTACATCTATGCCTCGCTGCTCCTGCCCGACCGGCTGCTCCCCTTGGGAGTGAAGGTGGCGACGGGGTACTACGACCCAACCGCGCAGATCACGCTGATACCCATCACGCTTGCAGGCGCGCTGCTCTTTACGCTCCCGCCGCTGCTGGCATTCTTCCTCTTGCAAAAGAAGCTCGCGCGCGGGATCGTCACGACAGGGTTGAAGGGCTAATGGCGGGGATCGAGCTCCAGACGGTTATCAAGACGTTCCCGAACGGCGTGCGCGCCGTCGACGGCGTCGACCTGACGATCGAGGACGGCGAGTTCATGGTGCTCGTCGGTCCGTCCGGCTGCGGAAAGACGACGCTCCTCCGCTGCATCGCGGGGCTCGAGGAAGTCACCGACGGGGCCATCTTCATCGGCGACCGCGACGTCACTGACGACAATCCGAAAGATCGCGACATCGCGATGGTCTTCCAGAACTACGCCCTCTACCCACACATGACGGTCCGCAAGAACCTCGCCTACGGCCTGAAGGTTCGGCGGACGCCGCGCAGGGAGATCGCCGAGCGCATCGCGGAGACCGCGCGCCTGCTCGGGCTCGAGGAGTTGATGGACCGCCGCCCGCTCGCGCTCTCGGGCGGGCAGCGGCAGCGTGTCGCCATGGGTCGCGCCATCGCCCGGCGTCCGGCTGTGTATCTCATGGACGAGCCGCTCTCGAACCTCGATGCAAAGCTCCGCGTACGCGTCCGCGCCGATCTCGCGCGGCTCCACGCGCAGCTCGGCGTGACCACCGTCTACGTCACACACGACCAGGTCGAGGCGATGACGCTCGGACAGCGCGCGGCCGTCATGAACGAGGGTCGGATCCAGCAGGTCGATACGCCACAGAGCCTCTACTGGTCGCCCGTGAACCTGTTCGTGGCCGCGTTTATCGGCTCGCCGTCGATGAACCTCGTCGAGGCGCAGATCGCGGACGGCTGCCTTCACTTCGCCGGCTTCTCCGTCCCCCTCGCTGAGCTCGGCCGGGCGGCCGCGGAGCTTCCGGACCGCGTCATCCTCGGGATCCGCCCGGAGCATTTCACCCTGGTCGACGACGGCAGTTCGCCGGCGTGGTCGATCGAAGGCGAGGTGACCGTCGAGGAGAACCTCGGCGCCGAGGTGCTCGTCTTCTTTCCCGTCGACGCCGCACCCGTGGAGACCGACGAGATCGTCAGCATCCGCGCGGGCGAGGAGGAGGAGGCGCTGCTCGCTCAGGAGGCGCGGGCGCTCTTCACGGCCAGGCTGCCCTCGGGGACACGCCGGCTCAGGGGAACGAGGATCCGGCTCGCGCTCGACCCCGAGCGCTGCCACTTCTTCGATCCCACGACCCGCGAGTCTCTCGTGACGCGGGCGCCCGTGGACGAGCCGATCCCCGCACTGGCGTAGGAGTCGTGCAGGCTCAGGAGTGGGATGGTCGCGAACGGTGGTCGACCATCTCGACCTGCACGCGGGGCGCCTTCGCGGAGAGCGTTCGGCTCTACGAAACAGTCCTCGCGCCGCCGGCGATCCCGCTTGATTGCGTCTCCTTTTGTTCCCTCGAGCGCAACCGCTCCTCCCAGGCACGGATGAGCTCGACTCGCTCGGCCTCGAGAGCCTGTCTGCCGCCCGAAAGCTCGAGGCGGGCACGGATGACGTCCTCGACGAGGTGCAGATCCTCGGCAGCCTCGCGAACGTCTGTCGGCGGCCCGGCCTCGCCGCGACAGACTCGGAGGAAGTCGGCCGCCTGCGCCTGCTGCGGATCGATCCAGGGAAGCTGAGGGAAGATCCGCTCCGGCACCGAGTCGAACGCCCGATCGCGATAGATCTCCAGTGTGCCGGCGCGTTTTCGCGCCAGCGAAGGCGCCGGACGAAGCCGCACGTAGCCGCGCTCGAATGCGACGACGATCTCTTCGTCGAATCCGACGGTCAGCCGGTAGGGCGTCACCTCGATCGTCGCCGGGATTCCCGACTCACTCTCGAACACGAGCAGCCGCCCCGAAACGTGCGCGAAGACGAGGTAGTAGCGCTCACCGAGCAAGTGGCGGATCAGGTTGAGCGGATGAACGAGTTGGTCCGCCGCCATCGACAGGGCCCAGACGGCGGTGTCGTCCCCCGCGAAATCGGGCGGAGGCTCCTCGCTGGGAACAGCCGGCGGTTCCTCGCCGACATCGATGAAGGCAGCCCGCGCGTTTCCGGTCCAGTCGCCGTCCGAGTAGCAGAACCGTAGGTAGCGGAGGGCACCCAGCTCGGCGCTCGCCCTCCAGGCGTCGACCGTTCGCTTGGCTTCACGGGTGGCCGGATCGGACCGCCGCTGGTAGCCGAGCATGTGGACGCAGCCCTTTTTCTCCGCAAGACCGGCCAGGCGATCGCCCACCTCGGCGCCGAGCGCGAGCGGCTTCTCGGTGAACAGATGTCGTACATGCGGATACAGCTCCGGAAGGAGCGCGGCGTGATGTGTATAGCGCTGTGCGGCGACGATTCCGTCGAGCTGCTCCGACTCGAGCAACTCGCGATGATCGCGATAGATGCGCGGGATGCCGTAACGCGCCGCGACTAACTCAGCCGTCCGCTGCCGCGGCTCGGCAAGTGCGACCAGCTCGCATTCCTCGCGTAGCAGCGCATAGCTTCGGATGTGCGCAAGCTGGCCCATGAAACCGGCGCCGACGAAACCGAGTCGTATCTTCCCGGCCACGGTCTACCAGTCGGCGATCGCGCCGCTCGGATGTCGCAGGATGGGGAGCTTGTGCGGCTGGTACGGGTGGCCTCGACACAGCTCGACGTCGAGCTCGATGCCCCAGCCAGGTACATCCGACAACTCGAGAAAGCCGTCCCGGTACTCGAGCGGCGTCGTGAGCAGCTCCCTCGTCCAGTCGTCGGCGTAGAGGCAGATCTCGAGGGCGACGAAGTTCGGCGAGGCCATTCCCACATGCGCCGAGACGATCGTGTTCACCGGACCGAGGGGATTGTGTGGCGCAAACCCGCAGTAGTAGACCTCGGCCATCGTGGCGATCGCGCGCGCCTCGAGGACGCCGCCGCAGTGGGAGAGGTCGGGTTGCAGCAGCGCCGCCGCGCCGAGCTCGACCACCTCGCGAAAAGCCCACTTCGTGAACAACCGCTCGCCGGTCGCGATCGGGATGGAGGTCGCGCGCGCAACCTGCGCGAGCGCTTTCGCGTTCTCCGGCAGCGCCGGCTCTTCCAAGAACCAGACGTCGTAGGGCTCGAGCGCCCGGGCGAGCTTGATCGACATCGCTGGACCCAGGCGGCCGTGCGCATCCCAAGCGATCTCGACGTCGTCTCCGACCGCGGCGCGCAACAACTCGAAATGCTCCGCCGCCCTGCGAAAGAAACCGTCTCCCTGGATCGGCAGCACCGGGAGCTCGACGCCCGTCTTCATCGCAGTGAATCCGTCCTCGACCAGCGAGCGCGCGCTGTCGGTGACTTCCTCGGTGGTCGCACCGCTCGGGCCGTTCGCATACAGCTTCAAGCGATCGTGGCAGCGGCCCCCGAGTAGCTCGTAGACGGGCAGGCCGGCAACCTTGGCCTTGATGTCCCAGAGGGCCTGCTCGATCGCACTCAGCGCAGAGAAGGCGACCGCCCCGCCTCGGAAGAACGGCTGCCGGTACATCATCTGCCAGAGGTGCTGGATGCGGGCCGGGTCCTCACCGACCGAGTACTCGCGGTATTCCTCCACCGCGGCGGCGACGGCGAGCGGATGGCCCGGCAGGCTACCTTCGCCGACGCCGCTGACACCTTCGTCCGTCTCGACGACGACGAAGAGCCAGTTGCGCGAGCCGACGTCGACGACGAGCGGTTCGATCGAGGTGATCTTCACCCGAGGAGCGTGCGCAGGTCCTGCTCCGTCTGCTGGAGGTGATCGCGCATCGCCTGGGCCGCGGCCTTGGGGTTATGTGCCTCGACGGCATCGAGGATCGCCTGATGCTGCTGGATGACGTCGTCGACCTCGCCGCCGCGGGCGAGATGACCGGCAAAGCTGCGGAGACGGCTCTCGCGGAGCGGTTCCGCGAAGGCCTCGATCAGGAAGACAAGCTGCCGGTTGCCTGACGCCGCGGCGAGGTTTTCGTGAAACCGAACGTCCGCGGCGTGGAAGGCGTCCGATCTGTCACCGCCCGCGCGCATGGCGGCGATCGACATCTCCATGTCGGCGAGATCCCCTTTCGTCGCGCGCTTGGCCGCGAGCACCGCAATGTGGACCTCGAGCGCGCGACGGACTTCGAGCAGGTCGAGCAAGGCGCGAGGATTGCGCCGAACCGCGCTCTTGAAGAAGTCGCCGACCAGCGCGCCGTTCGGCGCCGCGACCCTCGGTCGCCTGCCCTGCGTGATCTCGAGCAGGCCTCGGGCCTCCAGGCTGCGGGTCGCCTCTCGGACGGTCAGGCGGCTGACGCCGAGCGCCTCTGCGAGCTTGCCCTCGGCGGGCAGCGTGTCACCGGGCTCGAAGCCGTCGAAGATCAGACCCTCGAGCCTCTCGATCACTGCGTCGAGCACGGAGCCTTGACCGGGCTCAACCTGCTCGAGGGAAAGAGATTTATCAGTCATGCTGGCGGGCTGAGCCCCCTTGTTATAGAGGTACGCGCCTTGACACGGGCAAACATATCAGACAGGCTAGCCTCGTAAGCCTCGCCACGAAGATCCCGCACGTCCTCTACGGAGGCGACTACAACCCCGAGCAATGGCCCGAGAGGGTCTGGCTCGAGGACGTCCGGCTCATGCGCGAGGCCGGCGTCAACACCGCCACCGTGGGGGTGTTCTCCTGGGGACTGCTCGAGCCGGAGCCCGGCCGCTACGAGTTCGACTGGCTCGATCGCCTACTCGACCTGCTCGCAGAGAACGGCATCTTCGCCAATCTCGCCACTGCGACCGCGTCGCCGCCGGCGTGGCTCGCGCATCGACATCCGGAGAGCTTGCCCGTGACCCTTGACGGATTAACGCTGTGGCCGGGCGCCCGCCAGCACTTCTGCCCATCGAGCGAGGCGTATCGAGAGGCTGCTAGTGCGCTGGTCGAACGGTTGGCAGAGCGGTACGCAAAGCATCAAGCACTCGCCCTCTGGCACGTCAACAACGAGTACGGCTGCCACGTCCCAGCCTGTTACTGCGACCGCTCGGCTGACCATTTCCGCACCTGGCTTCGCGCACGACACGGCTCACTGGATGCATTAAACGAGGCGTGGGGGACTGCCTTCTGGAGCCAGCATTACGGTGACTGGAACGAGATTCTGCCGCCGCGACCGGCACCGACGTGGCGCAATCCGTCACAGGAGCTCGACTGGCACCGCTTCTGTTCCGACGCGCTGCTCGAGCTCTTCGAGATGGAACGAGCCATTCTCGAACGCGTTGCGCCGGGCGTTCCGATCACGACCAACTTCATGCGCTTCTTCAAGCCCTGCAACTACTGGAAGTGGGCGGAGCGGCTCGACTTCACCGCCGACGACCCCTACCCCGATCCGGCAGACCCAAGAGGAGCCCTCGAACGCGCGACGGGCGGCGACCTCATGCGCTCGCTGAAGCAAGGCCTCCCGTGGCTCGTGATGGAGCAGGCACCGAATGCGGTCAACTGGCGTCATCGAAACGCGGCGAAGCACCCGGGGCAGATGCGGCTCGGGAGCTTCCAGTCGATCGCCCGCGGCGCCGACGGGATCATGTTCTTCCAGTGGAGGGCATCGGAGGCAGGCGCCGAGAAGTTCCACAGCGGCATGGTCCCGCACGGGGGAACGGCAACGCGTACGTGGCGCGAGGTCGTCGACCTCGGGACGGAGCTCGCTCGGCTCGACGAGGTGACCGGCACGCGCGTCGCCTCCGACGTCGCGCTCATCGTCGACTGGGAGAGCTGGTGGGCGCTCGAACTACCCTCGAAGCCCTCGCACGACCTCACGCTGCTGGGCCAGGTCGAGCGGTGGTACCGGGCGCTTTGGGATCGGAACGTCACCGTGGACTTCGTCCATCCCAACGGTGACCTCTCGCGTTACCGGCTCGTGATCGCGCCGAATCTCTATCTCGTCACGGACGAGGCCGCCGAAAACATCGCCCGCTTCGCGAAAGACGGCGGTACCCTCGTGCTCTCGTTCTTCAGCGGGATCGCCGATGAGCACGATCACATCCGGCTCGGGGGTTACCCGGCCCCATTCCGCCGCCTGCTCGGCCTCGTCGTGCCGGAGTTCTGGCCGCACATGGAGGGGGAGACGCATCAGGTGACGCTCGACGGCAACCGCTACTCGTCTGAGCTCTGGAGCGACTGGATCGAGCTCGAAGGTGCCGAGACGGTCGCTGCGTACGACGACGGCTGGCTGTCCGGGAAACCGGCCGTCACGCGCAACGACACGGCGTGGTACGTCGGCACACAGCTCGATGCTGCGGCCCTGGATGCACTCGTCGATCGCCTCGTCGACGAGAGCGGTGTCGAGCCTGTCCTCGCGGCGCCGTCGGGAGTGGAGGCTGTGCGCCGTGAGGCGGAGGGGCATTCCTTCTTGTTCCTCTTGAATCACGGTGCCCAAGGCGCAGAGGTCGAGCTCGACGGGACCTACCGCGACGTGCTGACCGACGAAGAGCGCGCCGGGTCACTAACGCTGGAGCCATTCGGCGTCGCGGTGCTGAAGGCACCGTAATCGACTGTGAGCGAAATTGTCCTCCGCGGCGTCAGCAAGACGTTTCCGGGCGGCGTGAAGGCCGTGGACCGGATCGACCTGACGATCGGAAGCGGCGAGTTCATGGTGCTCGTCGGGCCCTCGGGCTGCGGCAAGACGACCCTGTTACGGATGATCGCCGGCCTCGAGACGGTGGACGAGGGCTCGATCCAACTCGGCGACCGGGACATCACGGACCTCGAGGCACGCGACCGCGACGTGGCCATGGTGTTCCAGAACTACGCGTTGTACCCCCACATGAACGTCCGCGACAACCTCAGCTATGGCCTGCGCGTGCGCAAGACACCGAAGCGCGAGCTCGAGCATCGCGTCGAGGAGGTGGCGGATCTCTTGGGACTTCACGAGCTGCTCGATCGCCTGCCGGCGGCGCTTTCGGGCGGCCAGCGCCAGCGCGTCGCCATGGGTCGGGCGATCGCACGCCGGCCGCAGGTCTACCTGATGGACGAACCGCTCTCCAATCTCGACGCCAAGCTCCGCGTACGCGTCCGGGCCGACCTTGCGCGCCTGCACGCGCGCCTCGGCGTTACGACTGTCTACGTCACCCACGACCAGGTCGAGGCGATGCAGCTCGGGCAACGCTCAGCCGTGCTGCGGGATGGGCGGATCCAACAGGTCGACAGGCCGCAGACGCTCTACCGCGACGCTGCCAATCTCTTCGTAGCCTCGTTCATCGGCTCGCCGTCGATGAATCTCGTGCGCTCGGAGCTCGAGGGTGATGCGATCCGCTTCGCCGGTCACCGCCTGCCGCTCGACGTCAGGCGCCGACCGCCGGCAGGAAGCCCTGCTCAGGTCATCCTCGGCATTCGACCCGACGACTTCGAAGATGCGCGCTTCGCCCAGTCCGGCCTACCGACCATGGATGTACGCGTCTCCCTGGTCGAGGACCTCGGTCCCGAAGCGCTGGCCTTCTTCGTGCTCGACGCCGAGCGGGTTGAGTCCGAAGCCTTCGGCGTCATTTCGGAAACCTCTGACCAAGAAGCGTTGATCTCGGACGACCGTCGCGCACTCTTCGCCGCCACCCTCGACGCTGCCACCGGTGCACGCCAAGGAGAGATCTGCCGCCTCACCGTCAACCCCGCTCGCTTCCACTTTTTCAACCCCTACAACGGCGAAAGCCTGCTCCGGTCCGACTCGGAGATTCCGAGCCGCCTCCAGGAGGTCGTGTGAGGCGGCGGTTGTCGTCGGCTGCGCTCACGCTGCTCTTGCTGGTCGTCACCGTGCTGTTTGCAGGTCCGGTGATTCTCGGTCTCGGCCACGTTTCTCGCTCCGGTTGGGGGAGGTCCTTCCTCAACTCGATCGTGATCGCGGTTTCGTTCACGGCACTGAGCACGGCCTCGGCGGCGCTGGCCGGTTTCGCGTTTGCGCGGCGTCGAGTGTGGTGGAAGAACCTCATCTTTCTCGCCGTCCTCTCGACGCTGATGGTCCCGTGGATCGTCACGCTGATCCCGCAGTACGTCCTCTTCTATCGGTTCCACCTGATCGGTACCCCGTGGCCGTGGGTGCTCTGGGGCATTCAGGGAACGCCGTTGCAGATCTTCCTCTTCCGACAGTTCTTCGCGGGCTTCCCGCGGGAGCTCGAAGACGCGGCGGCGATCGACGGCAGCGGACGCCTGCGCATCTTCTGGGACATCTTCGTCCCGAACTCGAAACCCGTAATTGCGGTCGCCGCGGTCTGGGCGTTCATCCTCGTTTGGGGCGACTACCTCACGCAGGACCTCTTCTTCGTACTCGATCCGAACGGAACGCTTCTGACGCGGATCACCGACACGGTCAACGTGGACGGAACCGTCTCGAGTCTGCCGCTCGCGTTGTATGCACTTCCGCCGATCGTGTTCTTCGTGCTCGTCCAGCGCTACATCACGCAGAGCGTGGTGACGACGGGAATCAAGGGTTAGCGAACCCGGTGTTTCGCTGGCTCTCAGCGAACCGCAACCGCAAGGAGACGGCGGCCTTCTTCGGCTTCATCTCCCCCTGGTTCATCGGCTTCGTCCTGTTCGCCGCGTTCCCGCTTGTGGCCAGCCTCGTGATGTCGATGGCGACCTTCGACCTCTACAGCCTGAACAACTTTCATTGGGTCGGGCTCGCGCACTACCGCTTCGCGCTCGAGGATCCCGACGTCCGCCAGGCCCTTGAGGACACGGCCATCTTCACAGCGATCTTCGTGCCGGTCGGTCTCCTCGTGCAGATCGGCCTGGCTCTGCTCGTGGCGAGCGGCACCCGTCTGCGCAGCGTGCTCCGGGCGGTCTTCTACCTGCCGGCCGTAATTCCCACGGTTGTCAGCATCATGCTCATCTGGAGGACCGGGATCGCCGGCCCCGACGGCGTTTTCGATCGCGTCTACCACCTCTTCGCTCCCCACGGAACGGTCTTCTGGCTCGATCAGCAGGGCCGCTCGATCCTCATCCTCTACATGCTCTGGGCGACGGCCGGGCTCGGGATGATGGTCTTCCTCGCCGGCTTGCAGAACGTCTCGCGCGAGCTGCAAGAGGCTGCTTCCATCGACGGTGCCACCCGCACCCAGATCGTGCGGACGATCACGCTGCCGCTGCTCACACCGGTCATCTTCGTGCAGCTCATCCTCGGCCTGATCGCAGCGGCGCAGATGATGATCCAGCCGATTCTGTTCGGATCGAGCATCGGCAGCGCCGGATCGCCGTTCTTCTACACCCCGTCGCAAGGAGCGGACATCCTTCCCGCCCACATCTTCAGCGTGACGTTCGTCGGAGCGGCGCCGGGCGCAGGCGCGGCGCTGTCGTGGATCCTGTTCGTCCTCGTCCTCGCGGTCACCCTGATGGTCTTCGCGACTGGGAAGTTCTGGGTGTTTTACGGCTCGGACTGAGCCGAGAGCCCGAGCGCGTCGCGCTCCAAGCCGCGGACGAACGTGCCCGGCTCTTCATACCGTGGGCTCGACCGTGCGCCCTCTGCGGTCCGCATGACCGGATGCGTCCGGTGAGCGTCCGCGACGATTGTCGCCGGGAGCTCCTTGACGCTGTACGCGCAGACAAACGACACCGGGACGGCGGCCATCGCAACGCTGACCTGAGCTTCGTAGCGCTTCCAGCCGGCGATCTCGGTGGTCGCAGAGCTCCGCGGCCAAATCACTTCGGCGACGACCCGAACTCGTGGAGCTCCGCGGCCGAAGCGGTCGTCGAGGTAGTGGATGTACCCCTGGAACGCGTGCTCCGGGCTCCGATACCAACCGACGGCGTCTCGGAACTCGACCTGAGCAGCGTCCCCATTGAGCGCCCGCTGTAGAGCGGCCCGGCCCGGCTCCCGCAGAACCACGAGCACGTCCTCTCCGGCCGCCAGCCCCTGACGCATGAACGGCACGGAGCTCGCAACGAGCTCGTCCATCGACGAGTAGACCAGAGCTTCGTGCCTGCAGCCGTGCCCGTGGGCCCGGTCGGAGACGAAGTCACGAACGGCCTGGGCGGAGAGATCGGTCTTCGAGATGAAGCCCAGAACGGGGGTCACCGCCACGAGCTCGGCGAAGTCGGCCTCACCGTGCATCGACATCAGGATGATGCTCCCAGCCGCTGCCTCGGCGAGCTTCCAGGCCAGGTCGAATCCGCTTTCGCCGCCGAGCTGGACGTCGACGATGGTCACGTCCGGCTCGAGCTCCCGAACTCGATCCAGAGCCTCGGCGGAGGTGGAGGCCAGGCCGACCACGGTCAATCCGCCACGTTCGAGAAGCTTCGAGGCGACTCCGAGAAACTGTGCGGAGTCGTCGACCAGCAGGCAGCGCAAGGGCACTGGTCAGAGCATGCCACACCACCCCCGTCTCGAGCGGCCCTACCTGGGTAGCCCGATGTTCGAAACTGCGAAAGCGCCGGATGCCGCCTAGTGCGCGTAAGCCGCCGCTTGCTCGAGCGCCGCAAGCAAGATCTCGAGCTGGTAGGAGTCGTCGTACCTCTCGCCGTTGATGTAGAAGGTCGGCGTCCCGTTGACGCCACTTCGCACGCCGCTCATGAAGTCCTCGCGCACGCGTGCCGCGTGTACGTGCTCCGCTAGATCCCTGTCGAACGTCTGGAGGTCGAGCCCGACCTGCTCCGCATAGCCGCGGAGGTCCTCGTCGCGCAGCCTCTTCTGGTTCTCGTACAGCAGATCGTGCATCTCCCAGAACTTGTCTTGGCTTGCTGCCGCCTCGGCAGCCTCGGCCGCCTGCTCGGCGTGCGGATGCGACGTCGTGATCGGAAAGTTTCGGAAAACGAACTGCAGCCTCTCCCCCATCCGCTTCTGCACTTCCTTCACAATCGGATACGCCGCGCCGCAGTAAGGACACTCGTAGTCCCCGTACTCGACCAGGGTTACCGGTGCGTCGGCCGGGCCGTCCGTGTGGTCCCGGTCAGGGTCGACCGGCAAGGCCAGAACCGCAGCCCACTCGGTCCGGGTCATGAGCTCGCCTCCGCGAGATCCTCGAGAGCGCGCAGGATCCCGTCGGCACCCGGGTTGACTCCGACCGGAGACACGTAGCTCCAGTGCACGATCCCTTCTCCGTCGATGACGAACAAGGCTCTCTCGCTGGTCCCGTCCCCCGCCCGGTAGACCTGGTAGGCACGCGAGACCTCGCCTTTTGGCTCGAAGTCGGCGAGCAGTGGGAAGTGCAGGTTCCGGTCTTTCGCGAAGGCGAGATGCGACCAGATGCCGTCCACTGAGATGCCCAAGAGCATGGCATTGAACCGTTGGAACTCAGGGAGCAGTTCCTGGTACAGGGCCAGCTGGTCCGAGCAGACCGGGCTCCAGTCTTCGGGGTAAAAGGCCAGTATCACGGGCTGGCCGCGGAAGTCGGCCAGCGAGAGGGTCTGGTGCGGCGTGGACGGAAGCTCGAACGCAGGCGCCTCCGTCCCCGGCGGCAAGGGCCTGGTTCGTTGGTCGACCGTTGTGCTCATCCCGACCATGGCGATGCTAGCCGCAGAACCTAAGCCTGAGTCGTAAGCGGCCGATGCTGATTGACGCCCAGCAGCAGACGTGAGATATACCCGCCGTAACCCAACGTGGGAGGGCCAATGTCGTCGATCGCCACCGCCGAGCGCACGCTCGGTCGGACGCTGCCACCCTGGTGGCTTTTTATCATCACCGGAATCGGCTGGACGCTCGTCGCGCTGATCGTGCTTCGCTTCGACTACACCTCCGTGAGCGCGATCTCCATTCTGTTCGGATGCGTCGCCCTCGCCGCAGGCCTATTTGAGGTCGCCCTGACGTTTATGGTCCACGGCTGGTGGAAGTTGCTCAACGCCGTCCTGGCAGTTGTCTTCATTGCCACCGGAGTAATCTCGTTTATTCACCCGGGTGACACTTTCGTGGCCCTTGCTGCCGTGATCAGCTTCTTCCTCGTCTTTGCTGGGACGTTCGACATCATCAACGCGATCTCGGTCCGGCACGAAGTCGAGATGTGGTGGCTTCAGCTGATCGGAGGAATCATCCAGCTCGCGCTCGGCTTCTGGGCAGCCGGCTACTACGGTCGCAGCGCTGTCCTGCTGGTGGCGTGGGTGGCAGCCTTCGCGATCATCCGCGGAGTGAACAACATCGTGCTCGCCTTCCGGGTGCGTGAAGCCCAGCACGCCTGACGTGTAGCGCAAGCCAGGGCAAGGGTCAGGGCCCGCGGGCAGCCCACTCCCGTTCGGCGTCTCGCTCCATGCGTTCGAGCCGCTCGTAGTAGTCGGGGAATTCCTTCATGTGCGCGAGTGCGATCTTGCCCGTGACGATCGGGTCGTCTCCCGTCACGTCCGTTTGCGGATCGTGTGCACCGTGCTCGAACTCGACATCCATGCCGGCCCGGAACTGCTCGAGATCGAACTTGCTCCAGTCAACTCCGATCGTGTCTCCGACCCGGCGCGCCTCCTCAAGTGTCGTCCGAAGCGCCTCAGTCATCGTTCAACCTCCCAGGGCTTTGGGGGCCTGCCTCGATCACTCCTTTGAAGTGGCCAGGATCTCGCGTGCGGCGTCCAGATCCGAAGCGGGCACGAGAACCTCGACCGGACCGGCGGCGATGAAATCCTCCAGCGGGGATTCGATCTGCTCCGTGTCGCGGTAAGCGCACTCGATGCCGGCCGAGCGCAGCAGGCCACAGACGATGTCCGCCTCGGGCGCGCCGGACACGACCGTCAAGACGACGCCTTCGCCTTGCTCCATGCAGTCAGCCTACTGAAGAGCTTTGCGCAGCGAGTCAGAGGCCGAGGCCGATTCCGGTCGATGGACGTGCCTTGCGCATGGCCTGACGCAGACCGAGCATCCCCACCGGCCGTTCATCCTCGACGACAGGCAGATGGTGGATGCCGTATTCGGTCATGACCTTTATGGCGGCACCGATCGACGCGTCGGTTGGGACGGCGACCGGCTCTGCAGTCATCCACTCGCGAACTCGCGCCTCGCTCGGGTGGACGCGGCCCGCGAAGGCACGAAGCAAGTCGCGGGAGGTGAGGATTCCGATCAGCCGACCGTAGTCCGCCACGAGGGCCGAGCCGGTGTCTTGCTCCCGCATTTTCTCGGCCAACTCGCCAAGCGTGTCCTCAGGTGCAACAAGCAGGAGATCGGTGGACATGGCATCGGCGACCCTGGCTTCCCCGTCGCCTTCAGCGTCCAACGCCGATTCCAGCCGGAGCGCCTTCAAGCGAGCTAATGATTCGGGCGAGATCTCAACCTCGACCGAGACGGCACCGGGAACGGCGAGCGTCTCGATCGGGCTCTCCACGCCGGCCATACCGGCAAGGAACGGCGCTAGGTAGCGACCCACGATTTTCGCCGGAGGCCACCAGAGAGGATCGGGACTGGCCGTCGAGATGTCTCCGGCGCCGCCGGTGAGCTCGCGCCTGAGATAGCGCGGCTGCCGGCCGGTCAGGAGGAGACCCCGCAGCACCGGCCGGAAGGGCTGGGGGCTGAGGTCTGCGCCGGCGTTGGCCGCGATCATCTCGGCGGCCGCGTCTGCCTGCTGGGCTGCGATGCCACCCTGTTTGACCGGAAAGCTGGTGATGTCTCCAGCGGCGAAGACGTCGACCAAGCCGTGCACCCGGCCGTGGGGATCGACCGAGATGAAACCGTCGACCGTTTGCGGCAGGCCGTCGATCCGCGGCCCGCGCAGGCGTGGAAGGGCGACGACACGCTCCGCTGCGATGCGTCCGTCCGGGACGAGGCGCAGCTCGTGGTCGACGACCTCGATCGGCGAAGCGCCCGTATGGACGTCGATGCCGCGGCCCTCGAGCAGTTCGCGTGCAGCTTCGCTGCCTGCGCTTCCAAAGAGTTGCAGTGGCTCGTCCTCCGGCGTGACCAGGGAGAGTTCGATGCCGTCCAGCCCGTGTGCGCCGACGTAGTCGGCGGTCATCAGAGCCAGCTCGTAGATCGGCAACGACCAAACCGCTCCGGAGGGCACAACGAATGCGACCCGGCGCACTTCACCGTCAGCGAGCTCACCGAGCAGTCTGCGAATGCGGTCGCTGTCTGCCGGGCCGCGAAAGGTAAGCGCCCCGGGAACAGCCGGTGCAGGAGCGGCTCCGGAGGCCACCAGCAGGACGTCAAAGGTGAGGGTGATCCCGTACGACGTGTGCGCCAAACGCTTCTCCCCGTCGACTGCAGTAAGTGCCCCCGGCGTGAACGTCGCGCCGGCCGCAGCGGCGAGCTCGGCAAGCTCGAACTTCGAGACCTCGCCCAGGCCGAACGGCTCTGCCACGGCAAGCGGCCGATACCAGAACTGTGGTTCGGGTGCGAGCAACGCGACGCCTACGAGATCCTCCGCGAGCGCCCGGAGCGCCAGCGCAGCCTCGAGCCCCGCCACACCGCCGCCGGCGATCAACACACCAAGGCTCGAACGGCGCTCCATCTGGTCCTCTCCTTTCAGCCCCGCCTTGTGTTCGATGCTTGCTCCACCCGCTGCGGACGCCATCCGCAGCAGCACCGAGAACGTTGCGGAGAAGTACGGATTCCAGAGCTACGAGGAACGACTTAGGGTCCTCAAAAGATGACGCGCAGGCTGACACTCTTGCTGGCCTCGGCGGCTTTGGTGATGGCAGCCGTCGGTTGCGGCACCAAGACGGTGACCAAGACGGTCACGGTCGGCACGGTGACCAACGGTGGTGCCACCTCCGTCAGTGCAACGGTGGCCGCCGGGGCGCACGACTTCACGCAATTCGCGTGCTCGCAGTGCCACGGCGAGCGCGGACGCGGCGGGGTCTCGAGCGATGTGCCTGCACTGGCTCAGGTGGGCAAGGAGCTGACGGTCGCGCAGCTGACACACATCATCAACCACGGGCTCGGCGAATCGGCCAACCCAACCAAGCCCTACATGCCCGTCTGGGGCCAGGTGATCTCGGCCCGTCAGGTCTCCGACCTCGTCGCCTACATTCACGCTGGGCTACCTACCGTGCCGGGAACGAACCCGCCGCCGCTGATCACCGCTCAAGGACCGGTCGTCGAAGGGGCGCTGCTCTACCAGCGCTACGGATGCATCAACTGCCACGGACCGAACGGCCTCGGCGGCGTTCCCAACCCGCAATCACCGGACAAGGCAGTCCCGCCCCTGTCGGGCGCCGACTTTTTCAAGGAGTTCAACACCGACAAGAAGATCACCGACGTGATCAGAAGCGGAAGCGTCATCGGAAGAGCGCCGATCGTTTCCATGCCGCATTGGGGCGGCATCATCGCCGACGAACGGCTGCAGGCCCTCGTCGCCTATATCAAGACTTTGAAAACTGGCTAACTACTCGCTAGTGCGTGTGCTCGCCGCTGACGAGCGCGGCCCGGAGGGCTTTCCTTACCGAGCTAGTGGCCGGAAGAAGAAAAGTGCATGTAGTCCTTCGTCGAACCGGCCCACGAGCCGCCCCAGCCCCAGCCGATGGAGCGAAACGCACGGACAACCGCCGGTGTCACCATCCCGGGTCGGATCTTCGAGCGGTTGAGGTACGGGATGCTCGCGCGCTCGCGCGTCCGGCCGCAGCCCGTGTAGGGATTCTCGATCGGGTTCAGGTCGATTGCGAGGCCGAAGGCGTGCTCAGACCAGCTGCCGGTCCCGCTTCCGCACGGTGACGGTGCAGCACGGCGGCATTCGAAGCTGGCGGTCACGTCGCGGTCGGCAGGCTGGCTGCGCTTCGGCCCGTAGAAGTCGGCAAAGCGCATGTGGCGGATCGGGAAGCGCAGTCGGTAGAGCTGCCGGAAGACCCTCGCGAGTGGAGCCGCAGCGCGCCGGTTGACGACGAGTTCGCCGGTTTGCGTGTTCCCGTCGAAATCCCAGTAAGAGACGGTCAGGAGCCGCAAGTCCGAGACCGGCACGGGACAGCCTGCGTGCCAGAACCGGGCTTCGAGCTGCGCGCGTTGCGCAGGGCTCAGAGTGTGACTAGCTGCATAGAATGGCGGAAGCGCGAGCAGCGTGGCGGCCAGGACAAGGATCCGCATCGCGCAGGCATCATCATCAAAACGTCAGCGCCGCCGCAGAAGGCCGAGAAAGCGAAGCGCCTCCGGCAGTCCCTTGTCCCAGCGCAATTCCGCCGTGTGCGGCCACGTTCCGACCACCCTCGTCACGGGCGCAGCAGGGTTCAGCTGCTTGATCCTGGCGTAGAGCAGGCCGGACTGCGAACCCTGGTCTACCACCAGTTCGTCGCGAGTGCTCCACCAGATTTGCAACGGGACGCCTGACGAAGCGATCTCCTCGGCGAAGTGAAGCGGGCTCCGCTCCTCATAGGAGTCAGTCAGCTCGTGGGGTGGGCCGCCGATCTCGATCCGCATCAGACCGCGTAGGAACTCGCAGTTCGAGAGAACTGCGAATTGCGCATAGCGCCGGGCTAGATCCGTTGGCGCGTCGAACGACACCGCGCCCGCGAGGAGCTGCGGGTACCGCGCAACGAGCAGGAGCGTCTCCTGACCTCCCATGCTCCCGCCGACCGCGTAGATGCGCCGGTCGTCGATGCGAAGCCACGGGACTGCCTCGCGCAGGATCTCCGGCATCCGGGCGAGATCGTCGATCTGCCCCGGATAGCCCCAGGAATGGTGGGCCAGCCGGCGTCCTTGACCCTCAGGCACGACGATGGCGAACCGGCCACGAGTGGCAAGCGGTCCCCAGGCGCGCGCTAGCTCGAGGAACGGCCCGGCGCCGCGCCCGTGTGGCGAGATGATCAGCGGCAGCGTCGGGTGGTTGTGCGGCCCGTACCGGCTCGGCAGGATCAGGAACGCGATCCGTCGCTGTCCGCCGCTCGCCAGGTAATGCAGCTTGAGCTCGCGGATCCCGTCTCTCTCCGTCACTTGTTCGGTCGAGCCGGCGGAGATCCGCGCCGTCCCCGAGATGGTCTCGGGCGGAGCGACGGTCGCCAGCAGGACAGCCGCGATCGCCGCGACGAGCGAGGTTCGCAGGAGGCGGGTTGCAATCGGGTGTCCGTCCATCCCCGCGACCGTGCGGCGGGAGCCTCACTGCCCGGTCTCAAACCGCTCTCGACCCGCTCTCGGGCGAGTGCTAGCGTCGTAACAGCGCGCTGAAAGGGGGTCCTCGTGGAGTTCCACTTGCTCGGACCGCTCGAAGTCCTCTCGGACGGGGAGCCTCTTGCTCTCGGAGGCGCGAAGCAGCGGGCGCTGCTCGCGATCTTGCTGCTGCACGCGAACGAGGTGGTGTCACGTGACCGCTTGATCGATGAGCTCTGGGGCGAAAGCGCGCCGGACACAGCCAGTCACAGCCTCGACGTGCGCGTGTCACGGCTGCGGAAGGCGTTCGAGCCGCATGAGCCGCTCGTCACCCGCTCCGGTGGATACGTCCTCGAGGTCGTACCGGAAGACGTCGACGTGCTCAGGTTCGAGCGACTCCTGGAGGAAGGCCGGCAAGCGAACGCCGCGGGCGAGCCCGGGAAGGCACTCACAGCGCTCGAGTCCGCCCTCGCTCTCTGGCGAGGAGGCGCATTTGCAGATCTCGCGTATGAGGCGTTCGCGCGGACCGA
>JBKOWS010000073.1:0-7558 GCA_046724565.1 Actinomycetota bacterium
GTCCATCGAGGCCTCCGTCAGAGAGCCGGGAACGCGGCGCAGTCGTGCGATGACGTTGTTGTAGACAACGACGATGCAGAAGGTGGCGTGGCCGATCACGATCGTCCAGAGCGACAGGGTCACACCTCCCGTCACGAAGAAGGAGTTGAGCGCCATCCCGGTGATGATTCCGGGAAGGGCAATTGGCAGGACGAGCACGAACGACACGAGCTCGCGCCCGAAGAAACGGAACCGATGCACGGCGAAGGCGGCTGCAGTTCCAAGTCCGAGCGCGATGCCGGTCGAGATCAGCCCCACGCGCACCGAGAGCCAGAGCGCATCGCGTATCTCGGTGTTTCGCCAGGCCTGCCCGAACCAGCTCGTCGAGAATTGCGTAATCGGCCACGACTGGACGTTCGAGGCGTTGAACGCGTAGACGCCGATCAGCATGATCGGAACCAGCAGGAAGAGGATCACCAGGCCGGTCCAGACGCCGAGGGCGATCCGGGTGGCGCGGGTCTCCATTTACAAGGCCTCGAAGGCGCCGAGCCGCCGAGCGATGGTCAGGTAGACCGCCATCACGACCACCGGGACCGTGGCATACGCGGCAGCGAAGGGGACGTTGTTCGCGATCCCGACGTTCGAGTAGACGACGTTGGCGATGAACTGCTCCCCACCGCCGACGAGTTGGGGTGTAATGAAGTCGCCGAGCGTGAGCGCGAAGGTGAAGATCGAGCCAGCGACCAACCCGGGCAGAATGAGGGGCAGCACGATGGAGCGCGTCGTCCGCAAACCCCGGGCGCCGAGGTCGCGTGACGCCTCGAGGTATGAGTCGGGAATTCTCTCGAGCGCCGCGTAGACCGGCAGGATCATGAACGGAAGCCAGATGTAGGAGAAGACGATCCACATGGCCCAGGTCGAGTAGCCGATGCCGGAGTCGGGTAGCCCGATCTTCCCGAGCGTCCAATTGAGCACTCCGTCCGACTGAAGAATCAGCCGCCAGGAGTAGACACGGGCCAGATAACTCGCCCACAGGGGGATGAGCACTCCCACAAACAACGCGGCGCGGAGGCGGGGAGACGCGATCCGGGCCATGAAGTACGCGATCGGCAAGGCGAGCAGCGCGTCTGTCACCGTGACTGCGGCGGCCAGCCCGATCGTCCGAAAGATGATGTTCCGGAGGTCCGGCTGCTGGAAGATCTGGGTGAAGTTGTCGACGTTCCAATGCTTGACGAGCTCGCTGGTAAACGGGTCGATCGTCCAAAACGCGGAGATGAAGAGGGCGACCAGCGCCAGGAGGTAGACGAGGACGAACCAGAGGAGCGGCGGCGTCAAGAGCGCCGCCGCCCGTAGCCACGGCCGTCGCCAGAGCAACTCGGAGATGCGGCGGCGGGCCGTCTGCGAGGGACGACCCGCCTCTGCCGCCGGAGCTACCACGTGCTTAGCCCTTGATCGACGTCCAGGCCTGCTGCCACTTGGAGTAGTTCATGCAGTCCTTCTTACCGTTGCCGCAGTCGGGCAGCGGCGTCTTCCAGAACTTCAGAGACCGGTAGTACGGCAGCGGCTCGTCGGCATGGAACGCCTTGCAGGAGCCCGCCTTCATCTGGTCCATGTACTTGCAGGCGCCTGCGTTCACAGGCGTCTCGGGGTACGAGACAGCCTGCTGGGCCTGCACCTTCGCGCCCGAGATGTAGTTCCACCACTTGTAGGCGCAGTTCGGATGCTTCGCCTTCGACGAGAGCATCCACGTGTCCAGCCAGCTGGTCGCGCCTTCCTTCGGGATGAGGTCGGCCACGGGCGCGCCGGCGGTGCGTGCTTGCGTCGTCGCCTGGGGCCAACCGGCCCCGATGACGACATCGCCGCCCTTGAAGAGCTGGACCTCATCGGACGCGTAGACCCAATATTTCTTGACCAGCGGCCGCTGCTTCTTGAGCAGGGAGACCGCAGCGTCGAACTGCTTCTTGTTCAGCTCGTAGGGATCGGTGATGCCCAGGGTGGGCCGGGCTTTTGACAGATAGAGCGCAGCGTCGGCGATCTGAATGGTGTTGTCAGGAACCGTGATCTTGCCCTTGTACTTCGGGTCGTAGATCGACTTCCAGCTCGTCGGCTTCTGCTTGACCTTTTTCGTGTTGTACAGCAGCACGTTCGGGCCGAACTGGAGCGAGACGCCGTAGTGAACGCCCTTCACCGTGTTGTTCGGAGGCGACTTGAAAACGTCGAAGAATTGCTTCCACGGTTTCACGAGATTGATGTTCATTGGGGCCACGTCGTGCCCGTAGATGAGCCGGAGACTCGCGTCGCCAGAGGCCGAGACCATGTCGTACTGACCGCCGCCACCCTGCCTCATGAGCGTGACCATCTCGTCCGAGGTGCCCGCGTACTTCGCTTGGATCTTGCAACCGGTCCGGCTCTGGAACGGCTTGACCCACTGCGGTTGCAGGTACCCCTCCCAGGCAACCATTGTGAGCTTGCCTTCCCCCTTCCCGATCTTCGTTGGCAAGCCTGTGCCGCTGCTCGCCCCCGATGCCGGCACGCTCAGGGCCACGGCGAGTGCCGCCGCGGCAACGTGCCCCTTGCGAATCCTCCTCATGCTCCTCCTCCTGGTTCGATCACGAACGTGTGCTCGGGCCGCCACTCGAGGCGGACCCGCCTTCCCCTGGACTCGAGCGCCTCCTGGGAGGATGTCTCGAGGTTCTGCTTCACCACCGTCAGCTCGCCCCTCGAGTCGAGCTCGACGATGTACCTGGTGAACATGCCGAGGTAGACGACGTCCTTGACCCGTCCCGGCTCGCCGCCGCCGGCTTCGTCGAAATGCATCTGGATTTTCTCGGGGCGCACGGTGAACTTCCGTCCGTCGCGCTCGAGCACGTTGGAGACGCCGACGAAGCCGGCCACGAACTCCGTCGCCGGGCGTTCGTAAACGTCGGCGGGCGACCCGATCTGCTCGATCCGGCCTTCGTTGAAGACCGCCAGCCGGTCGCTCATGGTGAGCGCCTCCTCCTGGTCATGCGTGACGTAGACGAACGTGATCCCGACCTCCGAGACCTCACGCTGGATGCGCTTGAGCTCGATCTGCATCTCCTGGCGCAGCTTGAGGTCGAGCGCGCCGAGCGGCTCGTCGAGGAGCAAGACCTTCGGGGCGTTGACGAGCGAGCGCGCGAGCGCGATGCGCTGACGCTGGCCTCCCGAGAGCTGCACGGGCTTCCGCGCTCGGACGTCCGGAAGCCGCACAACCCTGAGGATCTCTTCCACCCGTCGCCGGCGCTCGGCCTTCGGCACGCCCTTGACCCGCAGTCCGTAGGCCACGTTCTCCGCCACCGTCATGTGCGGAAAGAGGGCGTAGTCCTGGAAGACCGTGTTGACATCCCGTTCGTAGGGCGCCTTGTTCGTGACGTCGACCCCGCCGAGCTCGATCCGGCCGCGGTCGGGCCGCTCGAACCCGGCGATCAGGCGAAGCGTCGTCGTCTTCCCCGAGCCGGAGGGTCCGAGCAGGGTGAAGAACTCGCCGGCCCCGATGTCGAGATCGAGGTCGTCGACGGCGACGACGTCACCGTACGTCTTGCGGATGCGCGCCAGCCGGACGTCGATCTCGGCCGCAGGCATCGGATGTCGGGCCGTTTCCCTTTCAGCCAGGGCGGACGTCGCCAAGCGACTCCTCCAGCAGGTCCAGCCCGCGCTCGAGGAGCGCGTCGTCGATCGTGAGCGGCACGAGGATGCGAATCACGTTTCCGTAGAGCCCACATGCCAGCACGACCAGCCCGCGCTCGCGAGCGGAAGCGGTCACACGCGACGCCCGTTCAGGTGTCTTCTCCGGCAGCTCGACCGCGAGCATCGGGCCGAGCCCGCGGACCTCACCGGCATTCATCGCCTCGAGGCGCTCGCGAATCCGTCTGCCCAGCTCCTCTGCGCGGGCCCGCCACTTGCCCGTACGGACCTCCTCGAGGACGGTGACCGCCGCCGCGCAGGCGACGGGATTGCCGCCGAAGGTTCCGCCCAGTCCACCCGGCGGCACGGTGTCCATCAGCTCCGCCTTGCCGGTGACCCCGGCGAGCGGTAGTCCTCCGCCGAGCGATTTGCCGCTCACGAGCAGGTCAGGCTCGACGCCGTAGTGCTCGATCGCCCAGACCGGCCCGGTCCTGCCAACGCCCGACTGCACCTCGTCGTCCACGTACAGGATCCCGTGCTGCTCACCGAGCGCCTTCAGCTGACCCGGGAACTCCTCCGGCATCGGGATGAAGCCGCCCTCGCCCTGCACCGGCTCGAGCACGACGCAGGCGACCCGCCCGGGATGCACGTCCTGCTTGAAGACGAGCTGCACCGATTCGATCGACGGAGCGGCGCGGTACACCTCGGGCGCGAACGGGCCGAAGCCGTCCTTGTACGGCACCGCCTTCGCCGTCAGCGCCATCGTCAGGTTCGTCCGGCCGTGGAAAGCGTGGTCGAAGGCGATCACGGCAGGGCGCCCGGTCGCGACGCGCGCGATCTTGACCGCGTTCTCGACGGCCTCGGCGCCAGAGTTGACGAGGATCGACTTCGTCTGCGTCTCGCCGGGCCAGGTCTCGTCGAGGAGGCGGCACACCTCGATGTACGGCTCGTAGATGCCGACCATGAAGCACTGGTGCAGGTAGCGGTCGACCTGCTCGTGAATGCCCGCGACGGCGAATCCGTGACCGGTGTTCTGGCAGCCCAGACCGCCGGCGAAGTCGATGTACTCCCGGCCGTCGACGTCCCAGAGGCGCGCGCCCTCTGCGCGCGCGACGACGAGTGGAGTGGTCGCCACGCCGCGGGCGACGTAGCGCTCGCGGGCCGCCACGACCTGTTCCGACGAAGTGCGCTCGCTCACCGCCATGCGCGGAGGGGAGCATCCACCATTCGCATTGCGAGTTCAAGTCGCCCCTTCCGTTGCACGAATGCGCAGCGCATGGTAGGAATCGCCTCGCTTTGCGTAGAACGATCACGCAGCAGGCGGCAGCCCTCGCGGAACCCCGCCGTGGCGCCATCAGCGCTCCGCCGCGCATCGACCACCTCGACCAGGGCATCATCGAGGCGCTCCAGGCGAACGGGCGTGAGTCGTTCCGCGCGATCGCGGGTCGGCTCGGTGTCTCGGAGGCGACGATCCGCGCCAGGTACGGGCGGCTCTGCGACGAGGACATCCTGCAGGTCGTCGGCGTGACCAACCCGCTCGGGCTCGGCTTCGAGCAGGCCCTGATCGGGGTGAAGACCACGGGCGCGCCCGAGCCGGTGGCCGACGAGATCGCGAGCTGGATCGAAGCCGACTACGTCGTCGTGACCGCCGGGCAGTACGACCTGGTGGTGGAAGTCGTCGCCAGCGGTCGCCGCGAGCTGCTCGAGCTGACGAACAGGATGCGCGCGCTCGACGGCGTCGTCTCCACCGAGACCTTCCTCTACCTGCAGATGGTCAAGCAGCTCTATGACTGGGGTACGAGAGTGGATGAGGAAGAGTGACCGCGACGGCGCCTGAAGCGCTCGACCTGCAGCGCGCCGCGCGCGAACACCTGTGGCTGCACTTCACCCGGATGGCCGGTGGCGAGGTGCCGATCATCGTCCGCGGCGACGGCTCCTATTTGGAGGACGTAAACGGCAAGCGCTACCTCGACGCGCTGGCGGGCCTGTTCTCCGTGAACATCGGCTACGGGTACGGCGAGGAGATGGGGGAGGCCGCGGCGGCGCAGATGCGCGAGCTGCCCTTCTACACCAACTGGTCCTACGCGCACCCGCGCGCGATCGAACTTGCGTCGGAGGTGGCCTCACTGGCGCCCGGCGATCTCAACCGCGTCTTCTTCGTGTCAGGCGGCTCGGAGGCGGTCGAGTCGGCGTGGAAGCTCGCGCGGCAGTACTACACCGCGCGCGGCGAGCAGCGCGTACGCGCGGCGATTGCGCCGAGCGGTGGAGAAGCGCCGACCCGGGTCGACGAGGCGCGGGCGGCCGTTACGTCCGCGGAGCGCCGCTGGAAAGCCATCTCGCGCCATATCGCGTATCACGGGACGACGATGGGCGCCCTCTCGATCAACGGGATCCCTGCCTTGCGGATCCCGTTCGAGCCGCTCGTGCCGGAGGTGCTGCACGTTCGCAATACGAACCGCTACCACCGTCCGGCGGAAGAGACGGAAGAGAAGTTCACGGCCTTCCTGCTGGACGACCTCGAGCAGACCATCGAGGCGGCCGGGCCGGAGACGGTGGCGATGGTGATCATGGAGCCCGTGCAGAACGCCGGCGGCGCCTTCACGCCGCCAGAGGGCTACTGGCGGGGCGTGCGCGAGCTCTGCGACCGCTACGGCATCCTGCTCTGCGCCGACGAGGTCATCACCGGCTTCGGGCGCCTCGGCGCCTGGTTCGGCTCCGAGCGCTACGACATCCGGCCCGACCTGATGACCATCGCGAAGGGGCTTTCGTCGTCTTATGCAGCGATAGGGGCGGTTGTGGCGACCGACCGGGTAATGGAGCCCTTCATGCAGGACACTAAGATGTACGCGCACGGAATCACGTTCGGCGGCCATCCCGTGCAGTCTGCGGTGGCGCTGAAAAACATCGAGATCATGAAGCGGGACCGCATCGTCGAGCACGTCGCCGAAACGCAGGCCACGTTTCGGCAAACGCTGTCACAGCTGCTCGACCTGCCGATCGTCGGGGACGTCCGCGGGACGGGATTCTTCTACGCGGTCGAGCTCGTCAAGGACAAGGACACGCGCGCGTCGTTCGACGAGGACGAATGCGAGACGTTGCTCCGCGGCTTCCTCTCGCCGCGCCTCTTCGAGCGCGGGCTGATCTGCCGCTCGGACGACCGAGGGGATCCGGTGGTGCAGATCTCTCCGCCTCTCGTGGCCGAGCAGCAGCAGTTCGACGAGATCACGACCATTCTCGGGGACGTCCTCGCAGAAGCCTGGACGCAGGTGCGCCGGTGACCGTCGCCCGCGAGCGCGACACCTCGGTTGCGGTGACCACGAAGAAGGTCGACGTCAGGCTCGAGGACGTCACCAAGCGCTTCGACGACGTTGTCGCCGTCGACCAACTGAGCCTCGAGATCGAAAGCGGCAGCTTCTTCGCGCTGCTCGGGCCGTCCGGCTGCGGCAAGACGACGACGCTGCGCATGATCGGCGGCTTCGAACAGCCGACCGAAGGAAGCATCTACCTCGGCGACCGGGAGGTCAGCAGCTTGCCGGCCTACAAGCGCGACGTCAACACCGTCTTCCAGTCCTACGCCCTCTTCCCGCACCTGTCGGTGTTCGAGAACGTCGCCTTCGGCCTGCGCAGGCGTGCCGTGAAGGGAGAAATGCTGCGCGGCCGTGTCGAGGAGATGCTGCGCATCGTCGGCCTCGGAGGCATGGGTAAGCGCAAGCCGCGGCAGCTCTCGGGCGGCCAGCAGCAGCGTGTGGCGCTCGCGCGCGCCCTGGTGAACAAGCCGCAGGTACTGCTTCTGGACGAGCCGCTCGGCGCGCTCGACTTGAAGCTTCGCAAGCAGATGCAGCTCGAACTGAAGGCGATCCAACACGACGTCGGCATCACCTTCATCCACGTCACGCACGACCAGGAAGAAGCAATGACGATGGCCGACCAGATC
>JBKOWS010000093.1:0-6882 GCA_046724565.1 Actinomycetota bacterium
ATGGGCCTTGAACGCCGCCACGGCGGCCGGATCGCCCGCGGCCTGCTCGCCGAGATTCGTCGCGACAGCGTTGCTCGGGACAAGCTGCGTCAGCACGAACACGACAAGAGTGATCCCGACAGCGAGCAGCACGAGCGCGGCCGCGCGGGCAGCACGAAGGCCAGGAAGCTCGAAGAGGGACGTAGCCTGCGCCGCGACCTCGGCGCGTCGGCCAGAGCGGTGGGCGCCGTCGTCAAGGGCTAACGATCGTACCGCGGCGGCACGGATCTTCAGCGACTTTTCAGATCCCTCTCACCGTTGTCTTAGCGCGCGCCGCTGAGATCTCTTGGGTAAGCCCGCGAACCCACGAAAGGAGCCCCTCATGAATGGGCGAGGATCACGTTTCCAGGAGCTCGACGAGCTCGTCCTTCGCCTCAAAGGCCTTGTCCTCGTCCGCGAGATCCGCAAGGGTCGTAACGCTGACGACAAAGAACTGGAGCTGTACAGCACGGAAATCGAGCGCGTCCGCGATCGACTGGCAGATCTAGTCAAGAACGGCGCCGGCGCCGAGCGCCTCGCCGCCTAAGCCGTTGGCAGGCAGCTCGAGCCTGAAGCACGTCCCGCCGCCCGCAGCCGGCTCCGCGGTCACCGTGCCGCCATGAAGCTCGGCAACCTGCCGGACGATCGCGAGGCCCAGCCCCGATCCGGGCAGCGTTCGCGCCGCCGGCGCCCGATAGAAGCGGTCGAAGATGTGCGGGAGATCGTCGGCGTCGACGCCCGGCCCGTGATCGCGCACCGTGATCGCTCCGTCCCTGACCTCTACATCCACGGGTGCACCATCCGGGCTCCACTTGACAGCGTTGTCGAGCAGGTTCGCGATCGCGCTGGCGACGGCCTCGGGCGCCGCGTTGACAGCCGTCGGCTCGAGCTTGGTGCGGAAGGTGGCCGTCGAGCGTCGAGACGCATTTGCAACTGCCTCTTCAGCCAGATAATCGAGGCGAACCTGCCGCCTGAGCGGGACGTGGGCTCCCGCTCGCCCGAGCTCGACGAGATCCTCGATCAGGTGCGTAAGCTCACGCAGCTCGCCTGCCGCCTCGCCGAGGAGCCGGCGGCGCTCCTCCAGCGATAGGGTCTCGTGCAGTTCGACGAGCTCGAGGTTCGCGCGGGCAGCGGCGAGCGGCGTGCGCAGCTCGTGCGAGGCATCCGCGACCAACTGCCGTTGGGCGCTCACCGACTTCGAGAGGGCGGCGAGCATCCTGTTGAAGGCGCGCGCGAGTCGACCGAGCTCGTCCGACCGCGTCTCATCTGTCCGCGCGCGGAGGTTGCCTGTAGCGGCAATTCCTTCCGCGTCGTCGGTGAGGCGCTGGACGGGACGGAGGATCGACCTCGCCACGAGCGTACTGATGGCCACCGCCGAGGCGGCGCCGGCGAGCGAGACGAGCAGAAAGAGAAGCCTGATTCGAGCGAGCGAGTGATCGACCTCGGCGAGCGGCCGTGCGATCTCGACCGCAGTGTTCTCGTCAAGTCGAGTCACGTAGATCCGAACATGGGTCCCCGCCACGGTGGCGTCTCTGAAGAACGCCGAGCGCCGACCCGCGGCGACGGCGCCGGCACCGTTGGTCGGCAGCAATGTGCTTTCGCCCGTCGCCAACGAGATGCGTCCGTTCCGGTCGACGAACTGCACGTAGCCGGCGGCGGCGCCGAGCGCTGGCGTCGGGATGCGGATCGTTCCGGAGCCGGGGACCGGCAAGGGCTGTGGCGCTTGCTGTACGAGCACGGACACCAGCGCGCTCGCCCTCTTCCTGAGGGCATCGTCGATCTCCGCGCGCAGCTGCCCGCGCACGACGAGGTACGCGGCGACAAGCCCGACGCAGATCGCCAGCGCGAGCGTGCAGACGGTGCCGATCGTCAGCCGGGCGCGGAGGCTCATCGGCGTTGCGAGCTACGACTCCTCACGCAGGACGTAGCCGATGCCGCGGATGGTCTGGATCAGCCGCGGCTCACCCCCCGCTTCCGTCTTGCGCCGCAGGTACCCGATGAACACCTCCAGCGAGTTCGAGGCGTAGGCGAGGTCGTAGCCCCAGACGCTTTCGAAGATCCGCTCGCGCGAAAGCACCTTCCGCGGGTGCGACATCAGCAGCTCCAGGAGGGCAAATTCGATCCGCGTCAACTCGAGCTCGCGGCGGCCGCGACGAGCGCAGCGTTCGGCGCGATCGAGCTCGAGATCCTCGTAGCGGAGGACGTCCTCGTCGGCGAAGCTGGAGCGCCGCAAGAGCGCGCGTACGCGTGCGATGAGCTCGACGACTGCGAAGGGCTTCGTCAGGTAGTCGTCGGCGCCGGCCTCGAGCCCCTCGACACGATCGTCCACTGCGCCGCGCGCGGTCAGCATCAGTATCGGCACACGACTCTTCGCGCGGATGGACCGGGCAGTGGTCAGTCCGTCGAGGTTCGGCATCAGGATGTCCAGCACCACGAGCTCGACCGCTTCGCCGTCGTGCTCGAAGAAGGCCAAGGCCTCGACCCCGTCCCCGGCGACCTCGACGCCGTAGCCCTCGAGCTCGAGGGCGCGGCAGATCGCGCGTCGCAGCGAGCGGTCGTCGTCGACGACGAGGATGCGGGCTGCGGCGAAAGCGCCGTTGAGCTTCGCCTTGCCGGTCGTCTCGAGCTGCTGCGCCACGAACCAAGCGTCACACGCGTGCGTGAAGATGAGCTGAGACGAACCTGAGAGTTTCCTAAAACCCTGGTTGGTCTCAGGATCTCTTCAGGTTGCGTTCAGGGCGCTCTTAAGCGGGAGCCCTACCTCTACTCCGACAGGCAAACCCGACGAAAGAGGCTCCCCCGTGTTCTACCTCACGTACATGCTCTCCGAGCTGCGCCGTCGGAAAGGGCGAACGCTGCTGACGGCCTTCGGCCTCGCCGTCGGCGTCGGCCTCGTCGTGACCGTGAGCGCGCTCTCGACCGGGCTCGACGACGCACAGGCGAAAGTCCTGAAGCCCCTCACCGGCGTCGGCACCGACATGTCGGTGACGCGCCCGATCTCGGTCCCCAGCTCGAGCTCCAGCTCGGGCGGTCCTCCGTTCGCGCAGCTCTCCGAAAAGGAGCGCCGGCAGCTCGAAAAGGAGAACGGCGGCGCAAAGATCGGGGGCCTCCAGAACCTCAAGCCGGGTACGCACTTCACGCGCGACTCGTTCATGTCGACTGCGCAGCTCTCGTTTCCTGCCTCCGAGGTACGGAACATCTCGAACATCGCCGGCGTCAAGTCGGCAGCCGGCGGGCTAACGCTCACCGAGATTCGCGCGTCCGGAACGGTCCCGAAGGGCACTTCTCAGCGCGGCACCTTCATTAGTCCCGGAGAAGGCGCCGGGCTGCGCTCCGTCAACATCAACCCGCTCACCATCAGCGGCGTCGACCAGAGGCACAAAGGCCTGGGAGCCTTGACGGCCGGGCAGATCACCAAGGGCCGCTACTTCTCCAACGGTGCGAGCCGCGAGGCGATCCTGAACGTGAGTTACGCGCGCCGGAAGAACCTCGGCATCCGCGACCAGATCACGATCGGCGGCAAGAAGTACACAGTCATCGGCATGGCCAACACGCCGCTCGGCGGCCAGTCGTCGGACGTCTACATCAAGCTCGCGCAGCTGCAGAAGATGTCCGGCCGCGTCGGTCGCGTGAACACGGTCTACGTCCGCGCAACCTCATCCGACGAGGTCAGCCAGGTCGCAAGCGCGATCAAGAAGAGCTTCGCCAGCTCCTCCGTAACCACGGCCAAAGATCTTGCGAACCGCGTCTCCGGCTCGCTGGTCGATGCGAAGAACCTGACCAAGAAGCTCGGCACCGCACTCGAGCTCGTCGGGCTCCTCGCCGCAGTCCTGATCGCAAGCCTGCTGACGCTGTCGTCGGTTGCAAAGCGGATCCGTGAGCTCGGCACGTTGAAGGCCGTCGGGTGGTCGCAGCGGCTGGTCGTCCGCCAGGTGACGGGCGAGTCGCTGCTGCAAGGATTGCTGGGCGGGGCGCTCGGCGTGCTGGTCGGCATCGGCGGCGCCGTGCTGATCGACGCTGTCGGGATCAACCTCAAGGCGACAGTCGCATCCGACACCGGCCCGACCTTCGGCCCCTTCGGCCAAGGCGCCGTCGCCGCCGGCTCGACGGTCGTGAAGCTCGGCGCGCCCCTGAGCATCGGGCTGATCGTCCTCGCAGTCGCCCTGGCCGTCGGTGGCGGCTTGGTTGCAGGCGCCGCCGGCGGCCTGCGCGCCGCGCGGCTTCGACCCGCTGATGCCCTTCGCAACCTCGAATGAATGGAGACGAGATGACCGTTACCAGCCTGAACCGTCAGGTGATCTATTCACTCCACGGAGTGGCCCGGATCTTCGGCGACGGCACTGCTCAGGTGCCGGCCGTGAGGGACGTCGACCTCGAGATCGACCGCGGCGAATTCGTCGTCGTCGTCGGCCCGAGCGGCTCCGGCAAGACAACGCTGCTGCAGCTGCTCGGTACCCTCGACCGACCGACCGGAGGGAAGATCCTCTTCGAGGGACGCGAGTTGGCGCAGCTCGGAGACAGGGAGCTCGCGAAGCTCAGGTTGAAGACGATCGGATTCATCTTCCAACAGTTCAATCTCATCCCGACCCTGACCGCCGCCCAGAACGTCGAGGCCGCGCTCGCGCCGAACGGGCTCGAGGGCGGCACACGACGCGCCCGGGTGCAGGTGCTCCTTCAATCAGTCGGGCTCGCCGGCAGAGCAGGCCATCTGCCCTCACACCTGTCCGGCGGCGAGCAGCAGCGCGTCGCGATCGCGCGGGCGCTGGCAAACGAGCCGCACGTCCTTCTTGCGGACGAGCCGACCGGAAACCTCGACACGGCAACGGGAGAAGAGATCATGACGCTGCTGAAGCGGCTTTCCACGGACCGCGGCCACACGGTTGTCCTGATCACCCACGAGGTGGAGATCGCCTCCCAGGCCCCGCGTGTCATCCGGATGCAGGACGGCCGGCTGCAGGAAGCGATCGACACTCGGAACGAGCAGGAGGCACGCGTCTGAAAAGAACGACGCCCCTTGCGCGGTGGCTTCTACAAGGGCACACCTCCCGGCGCCGCGTCGAACGTCGGATTGTCGACGATCACGAGCGACGGCTCGCCTGTCAGCAGCGCCTTCGTCAGCGCGTCCCCGAGAGTGTTGACGTCGATGCGGACGTGACCGTCGAAGCCGTGGCGCGAGCTGCGCGCCTCGAGTCTGCGTAGGACAGTGCGGTCGGGAGCCGGCTCGGTCTCGGGTCGCGTGACGAGAAGTTCGGTATGACCGCCGTCGGGGCGAGCGAGGAGGGTGGCGATGCGAAGCGCCGCGTCCGAAGGCTCAGCGGAGGGACTGAGGACCAGAGCCTGGCACCCAAGGGAGCTCGGTGCGCGAGACGAGCTGGGACCCAATGGATGACCCTCTCCGCGAGCAATGCCGAGACGACGATGCTGACGAGGATGAGGACCAGCACCGCGTTCACCACCGACGTCCCGAAGAGCCCGATCTCGAACCCGATCAACGTCACCGCGAGTGTCGCCGCACCCTGCGGTGCGGTCAGCACGAACATCGCCGCCCGCTCGGTCCGGCTGAATCCCGGCAGCGATCCGGCGAGCCAGCATGCGACCGCCTTGCCGCCGAGCGCCGCGACGCAGATCAGGGCGGCAAGACCAAGCGTCTCTCCCTTGAAATCACCGACGGGTCGAGCAGCAGGCCGATCGACACGACGAAAATGGGGATGAAGACGGCGCTGCCGAAGAGCTCGACCCTATCCATCGAGGGCCCTTCGTTTGGGACGAGACGGTTGAGGGCGAGTCCCGCAAAGAAGGCGCCAACGATCCCTTCGCTTCCGAAGACCTGCGCCAGCATCGCCATGCAGAGCAACGCCACGACCACGACCAGGTAGCGAGCGACCCGATCTGCGCCACGCAGACGACATCGTCCGGGACTACTTCGAATCGGAGGACTGGGCCGCGCTGGTCGACGCGGACACTGAGCCCGACGCCGAGCTGCCGCCGCTTCCGCCCGCACCGCCCAGCCAGTAGGGCGACCTCAGCGCGCCGGCGAGGGCCGTCGCGGAAGGTCCGGCGAGCCGGAAATCGGCCCAGCGAGAGTAGCGGTAGCTGAACCAGAGGAGGGCTTTCACGTCCGGATACGCCGCTTGCAGACGCGACATCGTCCGCCGTACCCAGCTCGGGGCGTCGCCGCCCTTCGTGACCGTCCCGATCTCGGAGATCATCACCGGCTTGTCGAAGCGGACAAGCGCCGCGTGCGTCGGCGCGACGAGCTTGTCGAAGCTCTCCCACTTCCCCCACCCGACGGCGGTGCCCCAGTTGAAGACCGTCAGCGAGACCCAGTCGACATAGGCCGAGCCCGGATAGAACGCGTCGAAGTGTGGCCTGACGCCCGGGATCGCGTGCACGGTCCAAACCCACTGAACGTTGCGGGCACCTGCCGCGTCGAAGATCCGGTGGATGCGTCGCCAGGCGGCGACGAACGTCAGCGCGTCATTGCCGTTCGTCCTCACCGCCCACGGATACCAGTCGCCGTTCATCTCCTGCATTGGCCGTAACAAGATGCGCCCGCCGTAGCGCGCCGCCGCGCGCGCCCACGAGCGGATGTATGCGTCGTCACGTCCCGACACGATTCGCGCGAGCCGCGACGACGGCTGCACCGCCTCGTGGAATCCAGCCGCCGGTTTTCGCCACGGCTCCCACGTCACCATCGGAACCGCCCCCTCCGCCCGCACGGCGCGCAACCAGTCGCCGCGGAAACGGGTCTCGCCGCTCCGCCACTGCTGGAACCAGTTCACGATCGCGGGTCGAAAGCCGTACGTCTTCGACCACGACTCGATCGTGCGGGCGCAGACCGGCAGATCGGGCTGCGAGATGCCG
>JBKOWS010000074.1:0-45238 GCA_046724565.1 Actinomycetota bacterium
CTTGCTTGGGTTTCGCCGTCGCCTTCTTTTGCTTCGGAGGCTTCAGGGCCGCGGGAGCGCGGGCCGGGGCGCGTAGCTCTTCGCGGCGGCGTACATAGTCCGCCCAGCCGCCGTCGTACGGGTTGAGTTGTCGGTCCTCGATCGCCAGCGTGCGTTGCGCGACCGCGTCGAGGAGAGCCCGGTCGTGCGACACCAGCAGGATCGTGCCGGGAAACGCCTCGAGCGCTTCTTCGAGTGCCTCGCGGCTCTCGAGATCGAGATGGTTCGTCGGCTCGTCGACGACCAGGAAGTTCGCGCCGGATGCGACGACGAGCGCAAGCGCCAGCCGTCGCCGTTCACCGCCGGAAAGCGCGGCGACCGGCTTCTCGTGCTCGGTCCAGCCGGAGAAGAGGAAACGGCCCAGCAGCTTCTGCGCGTCCGGTCGTTGCAAACCTGTCGCGCGTTGGACGCACTGCAGGACGGAGCCGCGCGTGTCGAGCTCCATCTCCTGTTGCGAGAAGTACGCCGGCACGACGCCGTGACCAAGGCGGACGTTCCCGCTTCGCGGTTCGCGCTTGTCGAGGATCGTCTCGAGCAGAGTCGTCTTGCCGGATCCGTTCGGCCCGACGAGCGCGACGTGCTCGCCGCGCTCGATTGCGAAGCTCGCTCCCTCGAGCAGAACGCGGTCGCCGATCCCGAGGTCGAGCCCTTCCGCCTCGACGACTGTCCGACCGCTGCGCGCCGGCTTCAGGAACTCGAAGCCGAGCTGCTTGTTCTTGCGGGTCAGCAGGTCGACCTCGCCCTTCGCCTTGGCGCGCTCCTTCTCGAGGCGCTCGATCTGGGTGAGCTTGACCTGGGCCTTGCGCGCCATCTTCTCCGTGGAGGCGCGAAACCGCGCGACGAACCGCTCGAGCCGTTCGATGTCGCGTCCGATCCGATCTGCTGTCTTGGAAGCGGCCTGCAACCGCGCCGCCTTCTCGATGCGCCACTCGTGCCACGGGCCAGAGAAGTACGTCGAGCGCCCTGCCTCGAGCTCGAGGACCGAGTTCGTCACCGCCTCGAGGAACCAGCGGTCGTGCGCGACGATCATGACGCCCGCGTCGAGTGACTGCAGCTCACGCTCCAGCCATTCGAGGCTCTCAACGTCGAGGTGGTTCGTCGGCTCGTCGAGGAGCAACAGGTCCGGGTCGCCGCCGAGCGCCCGGGCGAGCGAGGCGCGCGTGAGCTCGCCGCCGGAGAAACTCTCGAGGGGCCGATCGAGGTGCTCGTCCCGGAAGCCGAGTCCGCGCAGGACCGAGGTCGCACGCTCGCGCCAGTCGTAGCCGCCTGCGTGCTCGAGCCGCGCCTGCGCCTCGCCGTAGCGGCGGATGGTCCCGGAGTCGTGGTCGCCCTCGGCCATCAGCTGCTCGAGGCGCCGGAGCTCTACTTCCAGCTGCACGAGGTCCTTCGCACCCGAGAGGACGTACTCGCGCAGGGTCAGCCTGCGCTCGAGCGGCGGCCGCTGGTCGTGGAGTGCGATCCTGACGCCCTTCTGGAAAGCGAGGTCGCCGCCCTCGAGGCTCGTCTCGCGTACAAGCGCTCGCAGCAGGGTGGTCTTTCCGGCCCCGTTCGGCCCGGAGAGGGCGACGCGGTCGCGCCGCTCGACCTTGAACGACACCCCGTCGAAGAGGGGATCGCCGGAAAGCTCCTTGCGAAGATTGGATGCGATCACGACGGCCATAGGCAAAGAGGCTAGCCCTAGCCGCCGTTCATACCGGTTTCACACCTAGACCCACCCAATTGTCAACCGGGTTCTGGAATCATGGCAGCCGCCGTGGGTTGCGTCCTCGTCCTCGAGCCCGATCCGGAGATTCGTGACCTCGTGGGCCCGGTCGCACAACGGATCGGCCTCGATGTGGTCGCGGACGTCCCGACGCCATCGTTGAGCATCGATGTCGTCGTGGTCGAACCCGAAAGCTTCCGCGCCTTCCTTGCTGCGCAGGTCCTTCGCGAGCGCTTCCCGGAGCTTCCGATCATCTGCGTCAGCATCGCGCCGCCGAGCACCAGGACCGCCGAGCTGCGCCCGCTGATGTATATGCAGAAGCCGTTCACGCTCGACGAGCTCAAGCGCACGTTGACACGCGCACTATCTGCCCCATCCAGTAGCGACGCCGCCTGACCGGCGCGGGTCGCGCGTTATCGTCCGGGCGGTGTCAGGCCGACGCGTACTTGCTCTCGACGTCGGCACGTCCTCGGTCCGGGCGCGTCGTTTCGACGAGACGGCGCTGGAGAACGGCGATCCGGCTCGACGCGACTACAGCGGGGAGCAGGACCCGGACCGCATCGTCGAGCTGACGCGCGAAGCGATCGAGGAGGCCGGTGGCACTGACGGCATAGACGCCGCCGCCACCTCGTGCTTCGGCCATAGCCTGCTTGCACTCGACGACAGCGGCCGGCCGCTCACGCCGATCCTGTCCTGGCGCGACACGCGATCCGCGGACGCAGCCGACTGGCTTCTGCGGAGGCTCGATAACGACGCAGTCCACGCGCGCACCGGCTGCCAGATCCACACGAGCTACTGGCCGGCGAAGCTGGCCTGGCTGGCACAGACGCAGCCGGCCGTGTTCCGTACGGCCCGTCGCTTCGTCTCGTTCTGCGACTACCTCTACGCGCAGCTACTTGGACGGGAGGTTGCGACGAGCATCGGGATGGCGACGCCTACCGGTCTCGTCGACCTCTACAAACGCACGTGGGACGAGGCGCTCCTCGACATGCTTGGGCTCGAGGCCGAACGGCTCCCGGAGATCTCCGACGATCCGGTCGAGGGCTGGTATCCGGCGATCCTCGACGGAGCGTGCTCCAATCTGGGCGCAGGGTGCGTGACACGCGAGCGCGCCGCGTTGATGGTCGGTACGTCGGGTGCGCTGCGAACGGTCTACGAGACCGACCGGCCGCAGCCGCGACCCGGGCTGTTCACGCACTGGGTCGACGACAGGCGCGTCGTCGAGGGCGGCTCGCTCTCGGACGGAGGGAATCTGCATGCGTGGCTCGCCGCGACGCTCGAGGTCGAGGACGGTTCGCTCGCCGATCGCGACCCTGATTCGCACGGTCTCACGTTCCTCACGCTGCTCGGAGGCGAACGCAGTCCCGGCTGGCATCAGCATGCCACCGGCGCGATTCACGGTCTGACGTTCGACACGACGGCGACAGATATCCGCCAGGCAGGTCTCGAAGGCGTCGCGTTCCGCTTCGCGGACGTCGCGGACCTCATGCCCGCCCTGGAAGAGATCGTCGCAACCGGTGGGGCGCTGCTCGGGGATCCCGACTGGCTGCAGATCATGGCGGACGCGCTCGGGCGACCCCTAGCGCGCTCGGGCGTGAAGGAGGCCTCGTTGCGCGGTGCAGCCGTCGTCGCGCTCGAACGCCTCGGAGTGACTCCTGCCCCCGCGCTGCTCGACGCGGTCGTGGAGCCGCGCCAGGACAAGGTGGAGGAGTTTCGCGCCGCCCGTGAGCGGCAGCGCCGGCTCTACGAGGTGGTGACCTCCGAGCCGACCAGCTGACGCGCGGCAGCCTCGATGTGCTCCGCGTCGATGCCGTAGGCATTGAGCAGCTCAGCCGGCTTGCCGGACCGCGGCATGTCATTCACCGCGAGCTTGATCACTCCGGGATGCTCGTCTTTTTCCGCGAGCGCGGCGAGCACCGCGTCGCCGAGCCCGCCCTCAGGGTAATGGTCCTCGACGGTGACGAGCTTCCCGGTCGCCTCCGAGGCGGCCTGCAGCGTGTCGGCGTCGATGGGCTTGATCGAGTAGGCGTCGATCACCCGGACGGCGATCCCGTCCTCCTCGAGTGCGTCGGCGGCCTTCAGCGCCTCGTGCACGGTGATTCCCGTGCCGACGAGCGTGATGTCGTCGTCGTCCGAGGAGCGGAGCACGCGGCTGCCGCCGACCTCGAACTCCTCCTCCGGGCCGTAGATGACGGGCGTGTTCGGCCGCAGCGTGCGCAAGAACACGATTCCCCTCGTGTCGGCCATCGCTGCAACGAGCTTCGCCGTCTGATTCGCATCGCACGGATGGAGCACGACGCTGGAGTGGATCGCGCGCAGCGCGGCAATGTCCTCGAGCGCCATCTGCGATGGACCGTCCTCGCCGATCGAGACGCCTGCGTGCGATCCGGCCAGCCGGAGGTCGACCCGGCTGATGGCCGCCATGCGCACGAAGTCGTACGCGCGTGAGAAGAAAGCAGCGAAGGTCGAGGCGAACGCGTTCCAGCCTCGCGCGTGGAGTCCGACCGAGGCGGCGATCAGCTGCTGCTCGGCGATGTACATCTCGAAGTACCGGTCGGGATGCGCGTCCCTGAAGATCTCCGCGAACGTCGAGTTGCTGACCTCACCGTCGAGCGCCACCACGTCACCACGTGCGCTGCCGAGCGCGGCCAACGCCTCGCCGTAGGCCTTGCGGGTCGCCACCTCGTCGCCCAGCTCGTAGCGGGGTAGCTCGAGCGGCCCGTCCGGGAAGCGATGCGGCTCGGCCGGCTCGGGCTTCGCCACGTCGACGTGGATGTTCCTCACGCCGCCGAGCTCGGCGATGGCCGCGTTCGGATCGTCGAGTGGTTTCCCGTGCCAGCCGTTCTTGTCCTCGACCGCCCTCACGCCCTTGCCCTTGATGGTCCGCGCGACGATGACACTCGGCCGCCCCGTGACCTCCGCGGCCTCCCGGTACGCTCGATCGATTTCCTCGACGTCGTGACCGTCGATCTCGATCGCGTTCCAGCCGAAGGCGCGGGCGCGCTCGACGTACACGCCCGTGTTCCAGCCGATCATCGTCTCGCCTCGCTGACCGAGGCGGTTGACGTCGATGATCGCGGTGAGGTTTTCGAGCTCGTAGTGGGACGCATGCTCGAAGGCCTCCCACATCGAGCCCTCGGCCGTCTCGCTGTCGCCGCAGAGCACCCACACCCGGGTCGGAAGCCGGTCGAGGTACTTCGCCGCGAGGCCCATGCCGACCCCGATCGGAAGGCCCTGGCCGAGCGAGCCGGTCGCCACGTCCACCCAGGGGATCAAGGGAGTCGGGTGTCCCTCGAGCATGCTCCCGAACTTCCGGTAGGTCATGAGCTCGTCCTCGCTGATGGCCCCGACAGCCCGGAGGATCGCGTAGTAGAGGGTCGAGGCGTGGCCCTTGGAGAAGATCAGGCGGTCGTTCGTCGGGCTCTTCGGGTCGTCGTAGTCGTAGCGGAAGTGGTTCGCGACGAGGACGGCCATCAGGTCGGCAGCCGACATCCCCGAGGTGGGATGTCCCGACTTCGCGACAGCCGCGGGACGAATCGAGTCGACGCGGAGCTGCTGCCCCAGCTCCCGGAGTTGGTCGGCGTCCATCGGCCCATTCTAGGAGTCATGCGGCGTGCTCTGCCGCCTGTGGGGTACGGTCCACGTATGAAGGTGGCAGTTGCATTCGATCATCGTGGTGTCCACCTTCGTGACGCGGTCCTCGAGGTGCTCGAAGGTCACTCCGTGGTGGACCTGGGCACCGATACGGATGCGGTGCGGCTCGACTATCCGCTGAAGGCGCAGGAGATCGGGTCGGCGATTCAGCGTGGAGACGCGGAGCGCGGCGTGTTCGTCTGCGGCTCCGGCGTCGGCGCCTCGGTCGCAGCCTCGAAGCTCCCGGGGATCCGGGCCGCCGTTTGCCACGACGTCTACTCCGCGCACCAGGGGGTCGAGCACGACGACATGAACGTGCTCTGTCTCGGCTCCGAAGTCGTCGGGCCGTCTTTAGCGCGCGACCTCGTGACCACGTTTCTCGCGGCCCGCTTCAACGGGGGCGAGCGGTACGTGAGACGACTCAAGCAAATCGAAGACCTTGAAAGGGCGATGTCCAATGCCTGACTCGAACCTGCACAAGCTCTCGGCGCTCGGCCAGAGCGTCTGGATCGACTACCTGTCGCGCGATCTGCTCCAGACAGGCGAGCTGAAGCGGATGATGGAGGAGGATGCGGTAGTCGGTGTGACGTCGAACCCGACGATCTTCCAGAAGGCGATCTCCCAGGGGAACCGCTACGACGAACAGCTGAAGGAGATCCTCGATGGCGGGGAGGACGATCCCAAGGAGATCTTCCTCCAGCTCTCTTCACGCGACATCTCGGACGCGTGCGACCTCCTGCGCAACGTCTGGGAGGAGACCAAGGGCGTCGACGGCTACGTCTCGTGGGAGGTCGACCCGACGCTCGCCTACGACCGCGACGGCACGATCGCGGAGGCGCGCCGGCTACACGAGTGGCTCGAGAGGCCGAACCTGTACGTGAAGATCCCGGCGACTGAGCCTGGCCTCGGCGCGATCGAGGAGATGATCGCTTCCGGACGGAACATCAACGTCACGTTGATCTTCTCCCTCGAACGGCACCGCGAGGTGATGGAGGCATATATCAGGGGCGTGGAGCGGCTCGTCGTGAGCGGCGGGGATCCGTCGACCGCCCACTCGGTCGCGAGCTTCTTCGTCTCGCGCGTGGACACGGAGACGGACAACCGGCTCGACCGGATCGGCGGTGACGCGACGAGGCTCAAGGGCAAGCTCGGCATCGCCAATGCGAAGCTCGCGTACCAGAACTCTGTGGAGACGTTCTCGGGTCCGCGCTGGGAAGCACTGGAGGCGAAGGGCGCGACGAAGCAGCGCTGCCTGTGGGCATCGACCTCGACGAAGAATCCCGAGTATCGGGACGTGATGTACGTCGAGGAGCTGATCGGGCCCGAGACGGTGAACACGATGCCGGAGGAGACGATCCTGGCCTTCCAGGATCACGGCCGGGTCGAGCTGACGCTCACGGAGGAGGTCGACGCGGCGCGCAAGCTGTTCGACGACCTTGCGGCTGCGGGCATCGACTACGACGACGTCACAGACACGCTCGAGCGCGAAGGCGTCCAGAAGTTCAGCGATTCCTTCGACGACTTGCTCGACGGGATCAAGTCGAAGCGCGGCGAGCTCGTTCGCGCCTGAGAGGAGGGCTCTCGTGCAGCTCGGGATGATCGGCCTCGGACGGATGGGTCACGGCATGACCGAGCGACTGCGCGAGCACGGTCATGACGTCCGCTCCTACGACCCGAACGTCGCGGAGCGGACCGCCGCCTCGCTGGCCGAGCTCAAGGAGCAGCTCGAGCCGCCGCGCGCCTTCTGGCTGATGATCCCGGCCGGCGAGATCACCGAGAACACATTCCACGAGCTCCTCGGGATCGCCGAGGAAGGCGACTCGATCGTGGACGGCGGCAACTCGAACTTCCACGACTCGAAGCGGCGGTACGCAGAGGCCAAGCAGCATGGCATCCACTTCATCGACACGGGCGTGTCGGGCGGAATCTGGGGCCTGGAGATCGGCTTCTGTCTGATGGTGGGGGGCGACGACGAGCCGGTGCAACGTTTGGAGCCCATCTTCATTGGGCTTGCGCCGGAGGACGGCTACGCGCACGTCGGCCCGTCGGGCGCGGGGCACTTCGTGAAGATGATCCACAACGGCATCGAGTACGGCCTGATGCAGTCGTATGCCGAGGGGTTCGAGATCATGGATCACTGCGAGTACGACCTCGACCTGCTTGAGATCTCGGGCATCTGGCGGAACGGCTCGGTCGTCCGCTCCTGGCTGCTCGAGCTCCTGCACTCGGCCTTCGAGCAGCACGGCTCGCAGCTCGACGACATCGCCCCGTACGTCGAGGACTCGGGCGAGGGGCGCTGGACGCTCACCGAGGCGATGAACGAGAACGTTCCGGCTCCGGTGATCGCCGCGTCGCTCTTCGCTCGCTTCGCTTCCCGGGACGAGATCAAGTTCTCGGCGAAGGTGGCCGCCGCATTACGGAATCAGTTCGGCGGTCACGCCGTCCGGGCCGTCGAGAAGGCGAAGGCGGGCTCGGACCCGCGATGACGCGCATCCAACGGCCGTGACGACCAGCACGCTGCAGGAGAACCCGCTTCTCGAGGGTCTGGAGGTCCGGCTGGCCCCGGACCCCTGCATCCTCGTCATCTTCGGCGCCTCTGGCGATCTGACCAAGCGGAAGCTGTTCCCGGCGCTGTACTCGCTCGCCTTCCGCGGGCTGCTGCCCGAGAACTTCGCGGTCGTCGGCGCGTCACGCTCGGAGGAAAGCGACGACGAGTTCCGGGAGCGCATGAAGGCGGCGGTGCAGGAGAACGCACGGGATCCGTTTCGCGACGACGTCTGGGAGATGCTCGCGGACGGGATGCGCTACGTGCCGCTCGACTTCGCAGACGACCAGGGCGAAGACCAACTCGCGGAGACACTCACCGAGCTCGACTCGGAGCGCGGTACGCACGGGAACCGCGTCTACTACCTCGCGACGCCTCCCGTCGTCTTCCCGATCGTCGTGGAGGCGCTGGGAAAGCGCCGCGCGACCCAGGGCTCGACGCGGTTGATCATCGAGAAGCCGTTCGGCCACGACCTCGCGTCCGCGCGCGACCTCCAACAGGTGATCGAGAAGTACTTCGACGAGACGGAGGTCTTCCGCATCGATCACTACCTGGGCAAGGAGACGGTCCAGAACATGATTGCCCTGCGCTTCGCGAACGGGATCTTCGAGCCGATCTGGAACCGTCAGTTCGTCGACCACATCCAGATCACGGTCGCCGAGACGCTCGGGGTCGAGGGACGCGCAGACTACTACGAGCGGGCCGGCGCGATTCGCGACATCTTCCAGAACCATCTGCTGCAGCTCGTCGCCATCACTGCGATGGAGCCGCCGATCGACTTCACTGCCGATTCGGTCCGGAACGAGAAGGTCAAGGTGCTGCGGGCTATGCACACGCCGGGCCCGAAGTCCGTCGTACGCGGCCAGTACGGCCGCGGCTACATCGAGGGCGAGGAGGTGCCTGCGTACCGCGAGGAGCCCGGCGTCGATCCGCAGTCGATGACGGAGACCTACGTCGCCGCCAAGCTCTACGTCGACAACTGGCGCTGGGCCGACACCCCGTTCTACGTCCGAACCGGCAAGCGGCTCGCGCGCCGTGAGACGACGATCGGGATCCACTTCAAGCGCGCCCCGCATCCGCCGTTCGAAGAGCTTTCGGCCGAGCGACTGCGGCCGAACGTGCTGCTCGTGCACGTGCAGCCGGATGAAGGAGTGTCGCTCGCGATCGGGGTCAAGGTCCCGGGCCAGGGGCTGACCATCCGCACGGTGCATATGGACTTCCTCTACGGCGGAGCGTTCCGGACGGCTCTGCCGGAGGCGTACGAGCGGCTGATCCTGGACGCGATGCTCGGTGACGCGACGCTCTTCACGCGCATCGACGAGGTCGAGGAGCAGTGGTCGCTCGTCGACGCGATCGTGGCTGCGTGGGCGCGCGATCGCCCGGCGTTCCCGAACTACCCAGCGGGAACCTGGGGCCCGGCCGGCGCCGATGAGCTGATGGAGCGGGACGGCCGGTCGTGGCGCCTGAGATGAGATCGACCGAGCCGCTGGTCTCTATCCGTGACATCGAGCGCGAGGTCGCGACGCTTCGCTTGGCGCCTGGCTCCGACCTGCCCTACCAGCGGACGAGCGTCATGACTCACACCGCGTGGGTCCCGCTGGACTGGGTCGAGGCTGTGGAAGACGTGCTCGCCGGCCTGGCCGAGCGTCATCCGTCGCGGACGATCGTCCTCGTCCCCGAACCGGACGCGGACGACGACGGGCTCGAGGCCAACGTCGAGGTCGACGTCTTTGCGGCGGGCGAGGGGCGGAACGTCTGTACCGAGACGATCCGGATTCGTCTGAAGGGAAATCGTGCTGTCGCACCAGCCAGCGTCGTCGAGCCGCTCTTCCTCCCCGACCTTCCCGCCTTCCTGCGCTGGCGGGGCGTTCCCGACTTCGGTGGCGCTGCGTTCGAGAGCATGCTCGGTGTCGTCGACCGGCTGATCGTGGACAGCACGGAGTGGCCGGATCTCCCCCACTCGTACGCGCGGCTGACCGAGGTGTTCGACCGCATCGTCGTCTCAGACATCGCCTGGGCGCGCACCAGCCGTTGGCGGCGTCAGCTTGCGTCGCTCTGGCCGGGTATCGCCGACGTGCAGAAGATCCGCGTGACCGGTACGGCCGCTCAGGCAGCGCTGCTTGCGGGCTGGTTGCGCTCTCGCCTCCAGCATCCGGTCGAGATGGAGCACGAGGAGTCCGATCATCTCGTCGCGGTCGACCTCGACGGCGAGCAGGCGCCGTTCCCGCCCGGCGATCCCCCGCCTCCCGCCGATCTCCTCTCCGAGCAGCTCGACCGCTTCGAGCGCGACCGGACCTACGAAGAAGCCGTACGCTCGGCGGCTGAATGACCGAGTTCGAGGCGCAGGTGAAGCCGCTGATCGCGGACGTTCCGGGCTGGCTCACGGACGAAGAGGGCGAAGCGCTGTACGAGCTCGCGCGCGCGTGTACTGGAAAGGGCGTGATCGTCGAGATCGGGTCGTGGAAGGGCAAGTCGACGATCTGCCTCGGGCTCGGATCCCGCGCCGGCGCGTCGGTGCCGGTCTACGCGGTCGATCCGCATGCCGACTATCGCTTCGGCGACTTCAAGACGAACGTCGAGCGCGCCGGCATTACCGATCTCGTCCGTCCGGTCGCGTCGCTGTCGCAGCCTGCGGCCGACGACTTCGACGCGCCGATCGAGTTGCTGTTCGTGGACGGCTCGCACGAGTACGACCTCGTCCTCGAGGACTTCGAGAAGTGGGTGCCGAAGGTCGTCGAGGGCGGCTGGGTCGCCTTTCACGACACGACCTGGACCGCAGGCCCGCGTAAGGTGGTCGGCGAGGCGATCTACCGCTCGAAGCGCTTCAGGGACGTGAGGTTCGTGGTCGGATCGACGACGGTTGCGCGCAAGGTGCAACGCAACTCGTTCCCGGACCGAGCGCGCAATCGCTACGTGCTCGCCGTGAAGACAGCATTCTGGCTCGGCTCCTCCGTGCTGAAGAAGCAGCGCAAGCTCCTGCCTAAGCCGGTCGAGCGGTTAGGCCGCCGGGTGCTTAAGGCCATTCAATGACAGAGGATGCGCGTGCGGACGCTTCGGCGCCCGCACGCGCGCGGTAGGGAACAAGTCCAAGGCTCCAAAACCGTAGGACCGCGTGGGCTTTGCCCACGCGCGTTTAGCGCGACAAGCGCCGTACCCAATCCCAAGCGAAAGCGAAGCTTTCGCGCGGAGACCTTATTTGCCGCCGACTACTTTGAACCTCGGCTTCGCGACGACGATCTTGGCCGGATCGGACCAGGACATCTGTTGGGCGCCGGTCGGCAGGGTGTAGTTGAAGCCGCGTACGCGGTAATACCAGGTGCCCGGGCCGAGAGGAAGGATTGTCGACGTGCCGAGCGTCATCGTTCCGAGTGCGTTTCCGTCCTGCGGATTCGGCTGCGGCGTGAACGGATAGCGCTTCTTGCTCCACTGCACCTCGTAGACCGATGCACCCAGCGCGGGCGTCCACGCTACGAGCGGCGGGCCGTAGAACCGGCTGTTCGTTCCGGCAGTCAGTCGTCCACTCGAAGAGAGACCCGAAGCGAAGAGCTCGCCGGCCGCCGTCAGGCTCGGCTCGCTGTTCTTGCCGAAACGAGCGACTCGGTTGTACGGCGCCGCGCAGACGTCCTGCGGCAGCTCGAGGTCTCGATACTGGAGGCTTCCGCCCGTGCGGACGACCGGCTCGCCGATCCCGTGGGCGAACTTCAGAGCCGACGCGAGCGTGAGGGCGCTGCCGGTGGCGCTCACGACCGTCGCAGTCTCCTGGTTCGAGATGTTGCCGATGGTGACCGTGTCACCGGCGGCGAACCCCACGCTGACGGTGCTCATGCTCGTCGCACCGATCGCGGTGGCGTTCGCAGTGCTCGACGTCAAGGCGCCGGGCGAGAAAGCCTGCACCGCGACCACGGTCCAGTAGAAGCCGCTCGAGGGCCAGTCCGTGTCCCACAGGTCGACCGGAGCACCAAGATTCCCCGTGAAGGTGATCTGCTGCGGGCCACTCGTCGAAGAGGTCGACCCGCTCGAGCTCGTGTCGGAGTCGGACGGCAAGGACGTCGTCGGCGTGGCTGAAGGCTCCGACTCCGTCGTCTTGAGCTTCTGCCCGTCGAAGGCACGACCTTCGGGCTCCGGGCCGTCGCGCAGGTACGAGGCGCGGGCGGCGGGAAGCTGGGTCGGAAGCGTCGGGAGGGCGAGTGGTCCGAAGGGACGCGGCGCATACGCTGGACCGCCGACCACTGCGCCGGTGTAGACGCGGTTGAGGCACTGCCGGTCGGTGAAGACGTAGACGCGGAAGAGTTCCGCGCTCGTTCCGTCGATCGCCTGGTCGCCGCTGAAGGTGAACGCCGGCATCAGTCGATGAGCCGGCGACGACGTCGTCCCGGTTGAGACCACGTCGGAGACGGTGCCCCCGAGTCTGATCGGCCCGCCGTTGTACGCCGGGTTCGTCGAGCTGTAGACGGGACTCCACGGGCCGTAGCCGACGGCGGGCAGCCCGTTCTGCCGGCTCGCCTTGCCGTTGTCGGCGCGCAGCGCCCGGATGCGCCAGCGCACCGTGCCGGTCCAGTTCGCCGCGCGGTGGAAGGTGTAGAACTCGCGTTCGTCCAGCACGTTCGTGTAGACGTCCTCGGTCTTGCCCGCGTCGATGAGCCAGACCTCGTAGGCGTCGGCTCCCTCGACCGGCGTCCAGCGCAGCAGCCCGGCGTCGCTGGGGAGAGGTACCGGGGCGGATGAAGGCTGCATGTCGAACCCGTACGGCATGCTCCAGGCTGTGGACGTGGAGCGCCTGATCGCCCGGACGCGCGCGAACAGCGCGTGCGGATTGCCGGTGATCCACGGCAGCGTGACGTTGGGGGCGGCGACCGGGCTCGTCAGTCCCGTGGCCGAGTACACGATGCCGCTCTCGCGGAAGCTCGAACTGGTGGCGAGCTGGAACTGGTAACGCACGGCTCCCGCTACCGGATTCCAGGCGAAGGAGGGTGTGCGGGCGAAGGAATCCTGGGCCGGCTCGTCGGCGCGCAACAGGAAGCCGTGCAGGTGAACCGGGGCGGTGCCGCGAACAGGAGTCGCCGCGCCCGCCGCAGGTGCGAGCGCGAGCAGGCTGAGACAAACGGCCGCAAGGATAAGGACGCGCATGGTTCCTGATGGGTTGTCGGCACGCTTGGCTTGCCGGCTGTCCCTCGAATGAGGGACGACCTATGTGCTCTCGAGCGCAGAGGAGAGGAGCTCGCCGGCCGCGAGGACGAGCGCGTCGCTTCCCGGTCCGCCCACGAGCTGAACCGACGCGGGCAGCCCATCCTCTGCCACTCCGCACGGCAGCGCCAGCGCGGGCCAACCGAGGGTGTTGAAGGGAAGCGTGTTCCAGATCAGATCCCCCCGGAGAGCTTGGTCGCCGATGCCCGTCGCGGGAGCGACACGCGTGAGCGTGGGCGTCAACAGGAGGTCGACTGCATCGAGAAGCTCACCGCAGCGCTCGCGGTATTCGTTGCGGCTTCTCGCGGCACCGGCGGCCTCCGCGTCGCTGACCGACAGACAGCGTTCGATCTTCGCCGCGACGTCCTCGCCGTAGAGCTCGGAGTTCTCCGAGTACAGCTCGCGGTGGACCTCCGCCACCTCGCTCATGAAGAGCGCGTCGATGCTCGGGCGCGGCCAGACGAGCTCGCGCCGCCGAGGAAAGCGCACGGCGGCTTCCTTCACGCGCACGCCGACGAGCGGCTCTGCATCTTCCAGCCATGCAATGCCGACCGAGACTTGCTCGAGAGACTCGAGAGGCTCGTGATCGAACTCGGGAACGAGGGCCTCGAGCATCCGCACACACTCGACGACGGTTCGCGCCATCGGCCCGACGTGATCGAAGCTCGGCGCGAGCGGAAAGCAGCCGTCGGTCGGAACGAACTCGTAGGAGGGCTTGAAGCCGACGACGCCGCAACACGCCGCCGGGATCCGGATCGACCCGCCCGAGTCAGTTCCGAGCGCCGCCTCCGCCAGGCCCGCGGCGAGTGCCGCCGCCGACCCGCCGCTGGAGCCGCCCGCGATCCTGCCGGGCGCTACGGGGTTCGGGACCGTTCCGAAGTGCGGGTTCTCGGAGGTGGTCCCGTACGCGAACTCGTGCAGGTTCGTCTTGCCGATGTTGGCGTAACCGGCCGCCTCCAGCCGCGCGACGGCCGTCGCCGATTCCGCGGGGACGTGGTCGACGAAGATCGCGGAGCCGTACGTCGTGGTCAGGCCGGCCGTGTCCAGGAGGTCCTTGACCGCGAGCGGGACACCGGCGCGAGGCGCGTCCGGGCGTGCGAGGAAGATCCCGTCGAGAGTCGCCACGCGGCGACTTTAGTGCCCCATCCAGCAATACGGGTCGGCTTCTGGCCCGCGATCACGCGGCTTGGTGCTCGCGACCCAGAAGCTCGACGGCATTACTGGAAGGGGCGCTATTCCTACCTGCGGCGCCTCGGCTTCTTCGGTGTCTGCACGAGCACGCGGCGCGTGAACGTCGCGCCTTTGCTCCCGCTCGGCGACACGCTGGTGAGCTGCAGGACGTTCGACACGCTCTTCGTCCGCAGCGAGTTGAACAGCTGCTTCGCGAGCACGAAGCGGACATCGTTGTTGCCGCTCCGCAACGACCCCGTGCCGAGATTCATCGAGCCGAGCAGGGCCTGGAGCTTCCCCTCGCCGCTCGAGAAGACGGCCAGTCGCAGCAGCCGCGTCTTCGCCGAGACACGCACGACTTCCGGCGCGTACACCTGCAGCAGCGGAGGCGGGTCGCTCTTCGGTGCGGTGACAACGGGCCCGTTCACCTTCACTCCGGGGGGAGGCTCGCTCGCCGTCGCCGGCTTCGTCTTGTCCACCGTGACCGATCCGCCGACCGTGAACTCGCGTCCGTCGAGGCCGAGCGAGTCGTTCGGGAGCGAGAGATGGGCGTCAGGACTACCCGAGCAGGTGTTCCAGGGCACGGTGATCGTCGCGCTCGAGCCGGAGACCGTCAGAGCCTGCGCGGTCGCGCCCTTCGTGTTCGCGTAGTACGTCGGAGTGGACTGCACACCAGCGGGAATGCCGACGGTCATCGTCAACGAGGCCTGGTAGCACGGCCCCGTGCTCGATCCATGGGACAGGGCGATGTAGGCAACGGCGAGGTGGTTGACCGCGACGCTTCCACCCGGAACGGTTCCGCTCGTCTCGGGGACGTCGAGACTCGCGTAGGCAGCAGGCAACGTTCCGGCCAGCAGGGGCGAGGTGAAGCTCCCGGTCAAGCGGGCCGTCGTGTAGTCGTTGAAGAACGTGCCCAGGGAGATGGGCAGCACCGCGGCGAGGATCGTCGTGCCCGGCGTTCCGGGCCCGCTGACCGCAGCCTGGTCCCAGACCGCTCTGACCTTCGCGTCGCCGTAGCGCTCGGCGAGGTACTCGAACAGCATCCAGCCTGGATAGCCGTTCCGGTCGTAGTCCGTGTCGCCGCACTCGGAGCCGACGCAGTCGAGGGTTCGATCCGGGCTCGCTTCGTCCCCGCCCGTCGCGAGGTCGGCGCGCACCGCGGCCCACTCAGCCGTTCCCTCCTGCAGCCACTGGTCGGTGCCCGGAGCGATGGCGTCCTCCATCAGGTGGAAGAGCTCGTGGCTGACGATGTGATACGTCAGCCCGGTCGTCGCGTTCAGATGGATGTCGTCGCTACCGGGTGTGCCGTTCGGAGCGACGATTCCGTCCCAGCGGTCGTACGGGACCGCCGTTGGAGGGATCGTCCCGTAGGGAATGCACACGCTCGTGAAGTCGTCGACCGACACGTCGACCTTGCCGTCACCGTCGTCGACGGGGGTCGGATAGCCCATGACGCCTCGGAACTGAGTGTACGCGTGCTCGAACATGCCGAGCAGATCGCCCGCCTGCGGCTGCGTCATGTAGTTCTTGCAGTCGGAGTCCGAATCCCCGTTGTAATGCACCATGAAGTGATCGCTCGAGAGCGTCACGACAGTGTTGATCGGGAAAGGGTCGATCGCTGCGGCACTGGGCACGAAGGCCGTCAGCGCTCCCGCGAGCAGGACGAGCGTAAGCGCAGCCAGGGTCGGTCGAAGACGAGGACGCCTCATCAGGGCCCGGATCGGCCCTGAACGGGGATTTCTTTAGTTAGTCGTACTGCAGGTAGACGAAGGCCACCACGACCGCGCCGGCGGCGATCAGCAGGGCGACGCCGAGCAGCCCCACCCCGAGCGTGACGTTCCTCTTCGCCACCTCCGGGCTCGCCTCGACTGGTGGGGTCGGTTCGGGCATCAGAGAAACGGATCGAGGGCCATCGCAACGAAGAGCAGGGCCAGGTAGAGCAGGGAGTAGTGGAAGAGGACCGCGGCGTGTCGCGGCGTCGTCTCTCTGCGGAGCACGATCGCGAGCCAGAGGAAGGCGCCGCCGAGCGCGATCGCCGCGACGAGGTAGGGGAGTCCGAGCGTCCCCCACACCACCGGCACGAACGTCACGCCGACGAGCACTAGCGAATACCAGACGATCTGCCGCGTCGTCTCTCGCTCGCCGCGCACGACGGGGAGCATCGGGATCTGCGCCGCCTCATAGTCGCGGCGGATCAGGAGCGCGAGCGCCCAGAAGTGCGGCGGCGTCCAGAGGAAGACGATCAGGAAGAGCCACAGGGCCGGCAGCGTCAGATTCCCTGTCGCCGCTGCCCAGCCGACGAGCGGTGGCACCGCGCCGGCCGCACCGCCGATGACGATGTTCTGCGGCGTCGTCCGCTTCAACCAGCGCGTGTACACGAGCACATAGAACAGGTTGCCAACGAGAGCGAGCGTCGCGGCCAAGACGTTGACGAGTGACGCCAGAACTACGAAGCTGAACGCCGAGAGCGTCAGGCCGAACTCGAGTGCTCTGGTGGGCGGCATGCGCTCGGCGGCCAGCGGCCGCGCCCGGGTGCGCTTGCCCATCAGCTTGTCGATGTCTCGGTCGAGGACGTGGTTCAGAGCCGAGGCGCCACCGCAAGCGAGTGCCAGCCCGCTCATAGTGGCGACGACCAGCCAGGCCGACGGTGCGCCACGTGCGCCGACGAACATGCCGCAAAGCCCTGTGAGGAGCAGCAGCGACATGATCCGTGGCTTCGTCAGCGTCAGGTAGTCGCGATACGAGCTTCGCGCCGCAGGCTCGCCGCGATACGTCGCGGCGGCGACGAGGAGGGTCGCGGCGAAGGCGAGGGCCGCCAGTGCCAGATGGAGCCCGGGCGCGGTCACGACCGCGGCGATCCCGAACAGGACGAGTGCGGCGAGCGCCGGGCCGAGCAGCCGGCGATGAGCGAGCAAGGCCGCGGCGACGAGCGCGAGCAGCGGCGGCAGGGCGAGGGCGGCCAGGACGCGGTGTGCGGCGCCAAGCGACGCGGCGCCACTGACGACTGCGAGCAGCGTCGCCAGCGCCGCGAACAGCGAGGTCAGCCGCAGCCATGGCCCGGGCCGGAGCTCAGACATTCCCGACCTCCGCGAGCCGCCGTCGCAGGTCACGCAATGGACGCGCGCTCGTGATGTACGGCAATGTGTCGAAGTTGTGCGGAGGAGGAGGCGAGGTGGTGTACCACTCGAGCGTGTCCGCGAGCCACGGGTCGTTGACCGCACGCACGCCGGTGCGCGAGGTTCGGATCACGTTGACGACGAAGAGCAGGATCCCCGTGGCCATCACGCCCGAGCCGATCGTGGAGATGAGGTTGTATGCCTGAAAGAGGCCGTGCTCCTGGTACGTGTAGATGCGCCGTGTCATCCCGAGCAGACCGAGCAGGTGCTGCGGGAAGAACGTCAGGTTGAAGCCGATGAAGACGAGCCAGAAATGCCATTTGCCGAGCCGCTCGCCCAACATCCGTCCGAAGATCTTCGGCCACCAGTAGTAGAGCGCGGCGAAGATGCCGAACACCGAGCCGCCGAAGAGCACGTAGTGCATGTGCGCCACCACGTAGTACGTGTCTGTCACCTGCCAGTCGACGGGAAACGCGGCCAGGAAGATGCCGGACAGCCCGCCGACGGTGAACACGGCGATGAAGCCGAGCGCCCACAGCATGGCCGTGTCGAAGATGAGATTGCCGCGCCAGGTCGTGGCGAGCCAGTTGAAGATCTTCACGCCCGTCGGTACGGCGATGACCATCGAGGAGAGCATGAAGAACACGTTGAGGAAGTTGGGCAGGCCGACGCTGAACATGTGGTGGGCCCACACCAGCATCGAGTAGAAGCCGATCGCGACCGTCGAAAAGGCGATCGCCTTGTAGCCGAAGATCGGCTTGCGGGAGAACACCGGCAGGACCTCGGAGATGATCCCCATTGCGGGCAGGATCATGACGTAGACCTCTGGGTGCCCGAAGAACCAGAAGAAGTGCTGGTACAGGATGGCGTTGCCGCCTTGTTGTGGGATGAAGAAGTGCGTCCCCGCCTGGCGGTCCAATAGCAGAAGCGTCAGTCCGACCGAGAGCACCGGCAAAACGATCAGCAGCAGGAGCGCGTAGATCTCGATCGACCAGACGAAGAGGGGAATGCGCATCCAGCTCATTCCGGGAGCGCGCATGTTGTGAATCGTCGCGAGGAAGTTGATCGCGCCGACGAGCGACGACACCGAGAGCAGGTGCAGCGACAGAATCCAGAGATCCTGGCCGTGCCCCGGAGAGAACCCGTTTTCGGAGAGCGTCGGATAGGCGTACCAACCTGACCGCGACGCGCCGTGCTTGGCGAAGAAGCTGAGGTAGAGCGTGATCCCCCCGAACAGGAAGAGCCAGTACGAGAGCGCGTTCAGCCGCGGGAAGGCGACGTCCCTCGCGCCGATCATCAACGGGACGAGGTAATTCGCGAAGCCGGCGAAGATCGGCACGACGACGAGGAAGATCATCGTCGTGCCGTGAATGGTGAAGAGCTCGTTGTAGCTCTCGCGCGTGATGAAGTGCTCGTTCGCCTGCGCCAGCTGGGCCCGCATCAGGAGCGCGAGGATCCCGCCCGCCCCAAAGAAGACGAGCGAGGTCGCGATGTAGAGGATTCCGATCCGCTTGTGGTCGGTGGTCGTGGCCCAGCCGATCATGCGCCCCTGGCGCCAGTCGGGCCGGTAGCGCTCGACGGTCGCCCTAGCCGCCACTCGGGCTCCCCTTGTAGATGTTCTGCCTGAGGTAGGCGAGAAGCGCGCGGACCTGCTCGTCTGACCAGCCGCGCGCGACGGGCGGCATCAGGTTCTTGCCGTTCCGGATCAGCTGCTCGAGGCCTTGCGGCTGGATCAGCAGCGAGTTGTTGGAGATCTTCGGGCCCAAGCCGCCCTCACCCCGAAAGCCGTGGCACTTCGCGCAGACCCCGACCCACTCGGACCGCCCGAGATCGCTCGCAGCAGTGCCGAGCCACGCTGTGTAGTCGGCTTTCGTCTGCACGTCGACGACTGCCTTCATGGCCGCGTGGAAGACGCCGCAGAACTCACCGCACCGGCCGCGGTACGTCCCGACCTGGTCGGCCTTGAACCAGGTGTGGGTTCGGTGGCCGGGGATGGCGTCGAACTTTCCGCCGAGCTCCGGGATCCACCAGCTGTGGTCGACGTCCTGCGACGTGATGTCGACGCGGACGGTTCTGTTCACGGGCGCGTGGAGCTCGTCGATCGAGACCGAGCCGTCGGGGTAGTTGAACTGCCAGTAGAACTGGTGCGCGTTGATCTTGATGCGCAGCGGCCCGCCTTCCGCTTTCGCTGCTGGCACGTCCTGGATCCCCGGGAGCTCGTAGAAGACGAACGCCGCGATCGCGGCCAGGATCAGGACCGGAATCGCCGTCCAGATCAGCTCCAGCTTGGTGGCGCCGTGGACCTGAGGGCCCTCGACGGTGCGCGGGCGTCCGCGACGGCGGTAGCGGACGACGAACCAGAGGAGCGTCCCCTCGACGAGCACGAAAATCGCGCCCGCGAAGATCGAGATCCAGACGTACGAGTCGTTGATGCGTCGAGCGTTGGGCGAGTGTGGGGTGAGCGGGGCGAAGCCCCCGTTGCCCGCGTAGGCGACAGCCGTCAGCGCCAGCGCGGCGCCGAACACAACTACGAGGACGAGGGTCTTCCGCCTCACCGGCGGTGGCATCCTACGAGGAATGGAGCGTTCGCGTGTCCGGTTGCCGCCTGGCGTTGGAGATAGTTACCAGGTGTACGTGAACGGCGTTCTGCAGCAGCCGGGGCAGGATTACGACCGGATCGGCGACGAACTGATCTTCAGGCGCGAGCTCGCTCAGGAGGGGCGGCTCGGCCCGATCCGCTGGCTGTCGATGTTGCTCGGGGTCGCTGGGACCTACCGCAAGCATGAGAACGTCGACGTGGCGTACGAGATCGACGGTCGGCGGACCGTCGCGACGATTGCTCCGACCGATTCGTGACGCCGTCGGGAGCTGCTGGGGTCTGACCCCTTGGGGTCAGACCCCGGATTTCGCTTCAGGCTCCAATCGATAACCCACGCCATAGCGGGTCTGAATAAACGTGTGTTTCGACGCGCGGCGGTCGATCTTGTCGCGCAAACGACGGACGAAAACGTCGACGGTGCGGTCGCGGTGGGTCTCGCGTCGGCCCCAGATCTTCTGCAAGAGCTCGTCGCGCGTGACCACGCGTCCACGCTCCAGCGCGAGCTGATACAGCAGCCGGAACTCGGTCGGCGTCAACTCCGCGCTTTCCCCGTCGACGAACGCTTGGACCTCGCGGGGGTCGATGCGTAGCTCCTCGATGTGAATGGGCTCTCCGCGTGGGGTCTCCTCGCGACGGGTAGCCCGTCGAGAGGCGGCCCGCACTCGCGCTACCAGCTCCTTCATCGAGAACGGCTTGACCAGGTAGTCGTCGGCGCCCAGGTCGAGGGCGTGGACGCGGTCGTGCTCGGTCCCGCGGGCCGAGACGACGACGATCGGTGTTGCGATCCCTTCCGAACGCGCCGATTCGATCACGCTCCAGCCGTCGCGCTCCGGAAGCATCAGGTCGAGGACGACGACATCCGGGCGTTCGAAGCGCAGGCGGGCGAGCCCCTGCTCGCCCTTGCCGACCACCACCGGATCGAAGCCCGCGGAAGCGAGATGGCGCGCCATGCCCTCGGCGATGACGCCGTCGTCTTCGACGATCAGAACTTTGGCCATACTCGACCTGAATCATGGAGGAAGCGAGGGCGTATCAAGAGCTTCGGGTCGGTTTTACCGCCGCGGTTTCGCATGAGCTGCGAACGCCACTCGCACGGCTCCTCGCCCTGCTCGAGTCGGCTGCCCTTGACGGGGCCGATCGCGACGAGCTGCTTGCCCAGGCGAGGGAGCAGGTCGAGCAGATGACAGAGCTCGTCAACGACGTGCTCTTTCTCTCCGAGCTCGAGAGCGGACGCGAGGTCGTGGCGCTCGGCGCGACCGAGGTTCTGCCGGTACTCGAGGAGGTTCGTGACCGGCTCGCCGACAGCGCGGAGAACGCGGACATCGCCATCCGGATCGAGGCCGCGCCCGGCATCGAGCTCCCCCTGCGGCGGCGCATGTTGCAAACCGTCGTCGAGAACCTCGCGCAGAACTCGGTGCGCCACGCGGGACCCGGGGCGACGCTGACTCTGGCCGCGCGGCCGGGCACTCTCGAAGTCAGCGACGACGGCCGAGGAGTCGACCGGGACGAGCTGCCCCGTCTCTTTGAGCGCTTCTACCGCGGTGACCGCGCGCGTGCGTCGCGCGGGACCGGGCTCGGGCTTGCGATCGTCAAGCACGTGGTTGCCTCCGCGGGGGGTCGGGTGGAAGCTTCGGGTGACTCAGGGCGGGGGCTGCGCGTCGTCTGCAGCTTCCCCGCCCCCTAGCACTTCAGCGGACTAACTGTGGATCAGTGCGGTCGTTTTCAGCGATGCCCTCAGGACGACCTTCGGAATCGGCGAGAAGAGCAGCTTCGGTCCAGATGCCTGACCCTTCGTCAGCGCCCAGTTGACGAAGCGCTTGAGGTCAGCGGCCTTCGAGGACTGCTTCGGGATGATCACGTACGTGAACGTGCAGATCGGGTACGCGAGCTTCTGCGTCTTCGCCGGGTTCACGATCGAGATCCCGCCGTTATCCGGTGCAACGCGGTTGATCGTGGCAGCCGCCGACTTGATCCCGGTCAGGCCGGGCAGTGCGAAGACACCAGCCTTGTTCTTGATCGCTGCGAAGTCGAGATGGTTCTTGAGGGTGTACGCGACGTCGACATAGGTGATGCCACCTTGCGTCGAGGTGAGAGCCGCGGCCACGCCCGAGCTTCCGCGGGCTCCGATGCCCGTCGGCCAGTTCACAGCGACGCCTCGGCCCGGGCCGCTCTTCCACGTGGGGCTGACGCGCGAAAGGTAATCGGTCAGGTTGTACGTCGTGCCGCTGTTGTCCGAGCGGTGGATGACAGTGATGTCGATGTCGGGCAGGGACTTGCCGTTGTTCAGCTTCTTGATCGCCGAGTCGTTCCACTTCTTGACGCGGCCCTGGAAGATGCTCGCCAGCACAGGTCCGGTGAGATGGATGTGATTCGGCAGGCCGTCGCCCTTGTAGGCGATCGACGTCGCTGACAGAGCCCAGGGGATCTGGACGCATCCTTTGCAAGCTGCGAATTGATCCGGCGTCAGCGGAGCGTCACTCGCACCGAAGTCGACGGTCCGGTTCGTGATGGCGTTGATCCCGCCGCCGGAACCAATGGGGCCGTAGGTGATCTTGAGGCCAAGAGCAGAGTCGACCTTGCTCGTCCACGCGGCCACGAGCGGCGCCACGAAGGAGCTGCCCGCACCGGTCAGCTCGCTCGCCTGCGGACGAGCTTCCGCAGTGCCGGCGATGCTGGACAGAGCGATCGCGGCAGTCGCCGCAAGCACGCCGGCCATCAGCGCGATGGTTTTCCTACTCAAGTTGCCGTCCTCCCTTTTTGTCGTTTTGGAGTCGATCGGCGCGAGCATGCCCGCGGCCAGACGCGCAGTGGGCAGATGCAAGGTAAAAGGGTGGTTACAGGCTGGTTAACGCTCGCCTAACCATGCGGCGGCGGGTTTAGGGTTGCCGTCTCCGATGAGCGTCGTCCCATCAGAGCCGGGGTACTCGATCAGCCACTCGACCCGCCGGCTCGGCGACCGGATCGGCGACGTCGCGCTGCGGGGCGTCACCTTCCTCGCCGCACTCGCGGCCCTCGTCCTTCTCGGCGCGATCATCTGGAAGGTCATCCACCTCGCCTGGCCGGCGATCCAGGACTACGGGTTGTCGTTCATCGGCGGCCAGACGTGGGACCCGGTAAAGGGTGTCTTCGGCGCGCTGCCGTTCATTTACGGCACCGCGATGAGCGCTCTGATCGCCCTGGTCATCGCCACTCCCCTTGCAATCGCGATCGCGCTCTGGCTGAGCGAGCTCGCTCCGGGCGGAGTTCGCGGCATAGTCGGTTCGCTGGTCGAGATGCTCGCCGCGATCCCGAGCGTCGTGCTCGGGCTGTGGGGCATCCTTGTGCTCGGCCCGTTCCTCGCCAACCACCTGGAGCCGTGGCTCCACGACCATCTCGGCTTCATCCCGCTCTTCGGTCAGCCCTCGGCCACGGGCACGGGTCTCTTCACCGCCGGATTGATCTTGACGATCATGATCGTTCCGATCATCGCCAGCATCTGCCGCGAGTTGTTCCTTCAGGTGCCGAACGACTTGGAGGAAGGCGCGCTCGCGCTCGGGGCTACTCGCTGGGAGATGGTGCGCGGAGTGATCCTGCCGTCGACCAGGACAGGGATCGCCGCCGCCATCATCCTCGGCCTGGGTCGAGCGCTCGGAGAGGCGATCGCGGTCACGCAGGTCATCGGCGGGGGGACGAAGATCTCCGCGAACATCTTCGGGCCCATCGACACGCTCGCGAGCAAGATCGCCGCGAGCTACCAGGGAGCGGGTTCGGGGCTCGAGCAGTCGTCGCTGCTCTATCTCGCCGCGATTCTGATGGTGATCGGCCTGATCACAAACGCCGCGGCCCAGGTGATTGTTCGTGTCTTCGACCCGCTGAAGGGAGCGCGCTGATGTCGGCCGTGACCCCGGCCGTCTTCCTCAAGCCCTCCGGTGGTCTCCGCCGGCGGAAGATCGTCAACAGGATCATGGAGACCGTCGGCTGGGCCGCGGCGCTTTCCGCGGTTGGCGTGCTCTTCGTCGTCATCATCTCGGTCGCCGTCCGGGCGTGGCCGGCCCTGAGCTGGGACTTTCTCACGAAGCCGCCCGCGCTCTTCGGCCAAGCCGGCGGCGGGATCTCGAGCGCGATCGTCGGCTCCGCGCTCATCGTCGCTCTCGCCACGGCGCTCGCGCTACCGGTCGGCATCCTGATCGGGATCTATCTGACCGAGTTTGCGCCGCGCTACATCGCGCAGCCGGTCCAGCTCGTGCTCGATATCCTGAACGGGCTGCCGACGATCGTCACCGGCATCTTCGTGTACGGCCTGCTGGTCATCGGCCACGGGCAGAGCGCCTATGCCGCCGGGTTCGCGCTCGCGATCGTCATGCTTCCGCTCGTTGCGCGCGCATCACAGGAGACGTTGCTGCTCGTGCCTTCGGCGCTGCGTGAGGGCAGCCTCGCCCTCGGCGTGAGCCGCTGGCGCAGTGTGGTCGGCGTCATCCTGCCCACGACGCTCGGCGGGATCTTGACCGGGGCGGTCCTGGCAGTCGCGCGCGCAGCGGGCGAGACTGCGCCGCTGCTCTTCACCTGCTCGATCTTCAATCCGGCGGTGTCGACGGACGTGACGAAGGCCCTGCCCAACATCCCGGTTCTGATCTTCACGTACTCGGAGCAGCCCGATAAGGCGCTGCACGAGCAGGCCTGGGGAGCGGCCCTCGTCTTGATGGTCTTCGTCTTGGTGGCCAGCCTCTCCGCGAAAGCTCTGCTCGCCCGATCCAGGAGGAAGCTCGGTCGATGATGACTGACAACGTTACGATTCCGTTCGAGGTGGGCCCGGTCGAAATCGCTCAGGAGCGGAGGTCCGAGGCGCCCGCCCAGCGCGACGTGGTCTTCGACGTTCGCGATCTCGCAGTGCATTACGGCCCGACGACCGCGATCAGCGGCGTGAGCCTCGAGATCTACCGCAACTACATCACTGCGATGATCGGGCCTTCCGGTTGCGGCAAGAGCACCTTCATCCGCTGCCTGAACCGGATGAACGACCTCGTTCCCGGCGCGAAGGTCGAGGGGCATGTGCTCTATCACGGCCAGGACATCTACGGCGACGGCGTCGATCCGGTCGAGGTACGACGGCGCATCGGCATGGTCTTTCAGCGCGCCAACCCCTTCCCGAAGTCGATCTACGACAATGTCGCCTGGGGCCCGCGTGTGCTCGGCATGAAGAAGGACCTCGACGAGCGGGTGGAGCGTGCGCTCACCAGCGCGGCACTCTGGGACGAGGTCAAGGACCGGCTGAAGAAGAGCGCCCTTTCGCTCTCGGGCGGCCAGCAACAGCGACTCTGCATTGCGCGCGCGATCGCGATCGAGCCGGAGGTTCTGCTCCTGGACGAGCCTGCGTCGGCTCTCGACCCGATCGCGACGACTGCGATCGAGGAGCTGATGCACGAGCTGAAGAAGGACTACACGCTCGTCATCGTCACGCACAACATGCAGCAGGCCGCGCGCGTGGCCGACCTGACCGCGTTTTTCTCGCTCGAGGTCGGAGATGGCAAGCGAACGGGCGTACTCGTGGAGTACGACACGACCAACAAGATCTTTACGAACCCGTCCGAGAAGCGCACGGAGGATTACGTGACGGGGAGATTCGGTTGAGAGCGACCTTTCAGGACGAGCTCGATCTCCTCGAGACGACGCTCCAGGAGGAGGGTGCGCTCGTTCTGCGCGCGCTGCGCGGTGCGCTGAACGCGTTGGAGCAGCGCGACCACGAGCTCGCGGACGAGGTCATCGCCTTCGACAACGATGTCGACGAGCGATACCTCCGCATCGAGGAAGGCATCCAGTCGCTGCTTGCGCGTCAGACACCGGTCGCGAGCGACCTCAGGCTCGTGCTCGCGATCCTGCATATCAATCTCCATCTCGAGCGGATGGCGGACTACTGCGTGACGATCGCAAAACTTTCCAAGCTCGTGCCCGAGGTGGAGCCGTCGCCGCGGTTCATCGAGGGCTTCGAGGAGATGGGTGCGCGCTGCGAGGAGATGATCCGCATCGCCCTCGATGCGTTCGCCGATCGGGATCTCGAGCGCGCCGAGGCGCTCGTCGAGCTCGACGAGCTCATCGACCGCGCGAATCGGCGCGTCGTGCAGCGCATCCTCGAGCTCGGTGAGGCGGCCAGAATGCGCGAGTACGGCCTACGCATGGTGCTCGTCTCGCGTGCGCTCGAGCGTATCGGCGACCACGCCGTGGACATCGGCGAGCAGACGGCCTATCTGCTCACCGGCGAGTTCCGCGAGTTCACGGATGCGTCGCATCCGGTCTCTCGCGAGGCGTAAAGAGCGCCGGCTTAAGCCGGGAGGAGCTGCTTGTCGACAGCCTTCTGCAGTGACCTGAGCGCGGCCGTGTACACGTCAACGTCGAGGGAGTAGATGGGCCGAACATCGACCGCGCCGTTCACCTCGAGGACGATCCAGCCGTCGCCGAGCGGAAGCAGGTCCACACCGGCGAAGTCGATCCCGAGGGCCGCGGTTGCGGCCAGAGCGAGCTCGCAGGCGTCGGCCGGCGGCACGGCGCTGCTCGGGGTCCCTCCGACGGCGACATTCGTCCGCCACTCGCCGGGGGCCGCAGTACGTGATGCCGCGCCGACGACCTGGCCGCCGGCGACGATCACGCGGAGATCGATTCCGAGTGGTTGGACGAGCTCCTGGACGATGCCGCCGATCCGCCACCAGCTGCGAGCCCGCATCAAGGAGACGTAGCGCTCGAGCGCTTCCGGGTCGGTGCAGAGTTCGACGTCGCAGCCCCAGCTACCGAAACGCGGCTTCGCGACAACGGGGTAGCGCAGCGCATCGCCTGAGCGCCCGGACTCGAGCCGGCGCGTGCGCGGGTGCGGGACGCCTGCGGCTCCGAGCAACCTCGCGGTTAGGAGCTTGTCATGGCAGCTGAGCAAGGCGGGCGGCGGGTTGAAGACGCGCACCTTCTGGGCCTCGAGCTGAGTCACGATCCAGATTCCTTCCTCGACGCTGTCGAGCTCCCATGACACGTCGAGCCGGTTCAGCCCGATGTCCCCAGCACCGAGCTCGAGCAAAGCACGGCGAGGCGGGAAGAGGTGCGTGCGAGCCCCGGGCCACCCCCGCGCAGCGAGGGCGACGTTCGTCTCCGTCAGCTGGTGCGCTATGACGGCGAACTTCATGGCCAGGAGCGTGCGTGACGGGCTTGCCTGCGTGGGTGAACATCGGGCAATCGCCCCGTGACGATCGTGTGAACGGGGCTCCGTCGCGCCCCGTACAGCGCCGCGAGCGTGAGGGCGGAACAGGTGCCGAAAGAAAGGCCCGCGGCGGTCTCGACGGCATGCAGGACAATCCCGATGGCGACTCCCGACCCGACTCCGACACCGCTCAGGTGCAGCGAGGCTGCAACTGCTGCGCTCGCAACTCCCATGTTCTCCGGCGTGAGCGGCAGGACACTCGCGAGCCCGAGTGCCGGGACGATCGCGCAAGCCCGCGCTCTGCAGCGAGCTTGTCCGACATGGTCGCCGCGACGGCGACTGCAATCAGAGTTGAGCTGACGGCGGCCAGAGCAACGCGTGTAGGCGAGCATTGGCACAACGTCATCTCTACGTGAGTTCGGCAGGAATCCCGAGATTCGGGGAGCGATGTGGTGCATGGACGGAAGCAGCCTTGTGAGCTCGCCTATGACGAAGTGGTGAACTGCCCGACCCAAGTGATCCGGCGTAGCATGCCCGGCCGAAGCTAGGCTCTCGCGGCTGTGGCTACAACCGAATCCGCCAACGGCTCGCGCATCTTCACGGCGACGTATCACGACACCGAGGACCGGCGCCTCTCGCGCGCGGGCATCGTCCTGCGCCGGCGCATGGAAAACGGCAAGAACGTGTGGGAGTTGGACGTCGGCCAGATCAGCCGGGAGGCGGACGGCGGTCCGGCCGGTCCGCCCGACGAGCTGCTCCGCCTACTCGTGGCGCCGCTGCTCGGCCGGGAGCTCGTCGAGATCGCGAGGACACGCACTCGCACGCACGGCGACGACGTCGAGACCGCTCTGCTCGAGGGTCAGCACGTCATCAGCATCGTGCCGGACTGGCGCCCGAAGCTGCCCATGCCGAAGCGGGACCGCGAGCCTCGCACGGGTGCACCCGCGCTCGATCGCTTTCGCGCGTACCTGAAGGACCAGGTGGAGGAAATCGCGCGGCACGATCCGGGCGCTCGTCTCGGCGAAACCTCGGAGCCCATTCACCAGCTCCGCGTGGCCACGCGGCGCGCGCGCTCCGCGCTTCGCACGGCACGTCCTCTGCTCGACGTCGAGTGGGCCGAGGGTCTGCGCGCAGAGCTGAAGTGGCTCGCCGGTGAGCTCGGACCGGCACGCGACCTCGACGTTCTCATCAGCGCATTGCGGCGTGATGCCGACGAGCTCGGGAAGCCCGCGACGGCAGTCGTCCGTCAGCTCGAGACGGAACGCCGGCGTGCCCAGAAGCGTCTGGTCTCGGCGCTCGACAGCGTTCGGTACGTGACCTTGCTGCAGGAGCTCGAGCGAGCCGCCGAAGCGCCGCGGATCAGGAAGGTCGATGCCTCGCTCTCGAAGCTCGCAGCCGGCGAGTTCCGACGGTTGCGGCGCGCCGTGCGCCGACTCGGGAAGAACCCGTCCGACGAGCAGGTGCACGAGTTGCGCAAGCGCGGCAAGCGCGCGCGCTATGCGGCCGAGCTCGCAGGAGGGAAGCGTGCGAAGCGATTCGTCGAGGAAGCGAAGTCGTTCCAGGACGTCGTCGGCGAGCATCAGGACGCCGTCGCGGCCGAGGAGCGGCTGAGCGCCCTCGTGCCCAAGACGAAGAGCCCGGAGGCAGTCTTCGCCGCGGGCAGGCTGCTCGAGCGTCAGGGCCTTCGGCGCCGGAAGTCGCGGAAGTCGCTGCCCAAGGCCTGGAAGAAGCTCGAGCGCAGCGGCCGCAACGCCTGGGCCTGACGTACCGCGTGTTGGTCATACGCCACGCGTCCGCCGGCGACTCGGCCGCGTGGGAGGGAGACGATCGGCTGCGGCCGCTCGACGCCCGAGGGCTCGCCCAGACGTCGCGGCTCGTCGAGTTGCTCGAGGGGAACGCGATTTCCCTCATCCTGTCGAGCCCGGCGCTTCGTTGCCTGCAGACGGTGGAGCCGCTCGCCCGTTCGCGTGGGCTCGAGATCGAAGTGCGTGAGGAGCTCGCCGAGGAGCGTCAGCAATCCGACGGTGCGCAGCTGGTGCTCGCCCTACGGAGGGAGGACGCGGCCGTCAGTGTCCATGGCGGCCTCAGCGAAGTGGCCTTCGACGTGAGTCAGAAGAAGGGCGAAGTCCTCGTGATCGACGGGACCGGTCAGGTAGTCGAACGGATCGTTGCCTAGGCTGTCGCCGCAGCGAGGTCTTCGAGCGCCAGCAGCGCTGCGCCCTCGCGGATCCCACCGCGACCGATCTCGAGCGCGAGACCGAGTCGCCGTTGGACCTCGCCGAGGATCAGCGTTCCGGCGAGCACCGTGCGTGCTCGGGCCGGGTCGACTGCGTACGTGCGCACGATCGAGCGGCGCGAACGCCTCGCAAGCGCTCTTGCGGCGACCGAAAGGACATCTGCATCGAGGTTGGATCCGGCGACCTTGCGTAGCGCACGAGCCGTTCCTCCAGTCGCATACGCCGAACCCGCGAGCGGCGGCGCGAGCTCGCTGAACGCGGACTCGACTTCTCGCCGGGCCGCCTCGAGATCGCCGTCGGTCGGCGGCGCAGTCCCAAGCGACCGGCGGGTCAGTCGCAGCGAGCCGAGGTCGACCGAGCGAGCCCATGCCGGGCCGCCGGGGACGGTGCCGACGACCACCTGCGTCGACCCTCCGCCGACGTCGCAGACGGCGACCGTGTCGCTCGGGTCCCCGAGACCCGCGAGCACGCCGTACCAGGCAAGCTCCCCTTCCTCCTCCGGCCGCAGGATGCGGGTCGCGGCTCCGGTCGACTCCGAGATTCTCCGGACGAGCTCGGTGCCGTTGCTCGCCTGGCGCCCGGGCGAGGTGACGAGGACGTCGATGCGATCACAGCCGAGCTTGTGGGCGCGGCGGACGTGCGCCCGGGCGATGGTCTGCGCCTCCGTCAGCTTCTCGTCCGAGATCTCGCCGGAGCGCTCGATCTCCTCGCCCAGCCCGAGCTGCACTCGTTGCTCGCGCAGGGCTACGAGGCGGCCGTGGTCCCGCGCGGCCACCAGCAGACGGAGCGTGTTGGCTCCTACGTCGACGATCCCGACTCGCACGGCGCCGATTCTGGTCATCCGATCGGTCGTCACCCGTTGCGGGTGCAGTAAACGCCGAAGAGACGCGATCAGCGGGCCCTGGGCGTGGCAGCTCGTCGACGTGCACGGGCGCGGGCACTCCGCATGAAGACCTGCTGAGCCTGCCGTCCGCGATCGCCCTTCTTCGGCCGCAGCTTCATCCAGCGTCCCTCCGAGCTCATCTCCCACGCGGAGGCGTTGTCCGACAGGAGCACGTCGAACGCCCGAATCAGCTCCTGCTGCGCGCGGCCGTCCTCGACCGGCGCGAGCAGCTCGATCCGGTGGTCCAGGTTGCGCGGCATCAGGTCCGCGCTTCCGAGGAGGAACGTTCGCTTGTCCCCGGCGTCGAAGATGAAGAAGCGGCTGTGCTCGAGGAAGCGGCCGAGGATGCTGCGCACCCGGATCGTCTCGCTGAGACCCGGGACTCCGGGTCGCAGCGTGCAGATGCTGCGAGCGACAATGTCGATCTTGGCGCCGTCCTGCGACGCTCGATAGAGCTCCTCGATCAGGTCCTCGTCCTGCAGGTTGTTGACCTTGATCCGAATACGCGCCTCCTCGCCGTCGCTTGCTGCGCGGCGGACTTCGCGGATCCGCTCGATCAGGCCCTCGCGCAATCCGAACGGTGCGACGAGCAACTTCCGGAAGGCCTGCGGCTTACCGAACCCCGTCAGGTAGTTGAAGAGATCGGCCACGTCGGCGGCGATCTCCGGGTCGGCGGTGAAGAGCCCGTAGTCCTCGTACGTTCGGGCGGTGAGGATGTTGTAGTTGCCCGTGCCGAGGTGGACGTAGCGGCGCAGCTCGCTGCCCTCCCTACGGACGACGAGCGTGGCCTTCGCGTGGATCTTCAGATTCGGGAACCCGTAGACGACGTGGACGCCGGCCTGCTCCAGCGCGCGCGACCAGCCGATGTTCCGGCGCTCGTCGAACCTCGCCTTCAGCTCAACGAGGGACACGCTCTGCTTGCCGTGCTCGGCCGCGTCGATCAGTGCTGGGACGACCGGGGAGTCCTCGCTGGTGCGGTAGAGCGCCGTCTTGAGCGCGAGCACCGCAGGATCGCGTGCTGCTGCCTTGAGGAAGGCCTCGAAGCTCGACGGGAACGAATCGAAGGGGTGATGGACGAGGATGTCCGCGTTGCGAATCTGCGCGAAGAGCTCGTCCGCGTTCGCGGCGACGGCGAACCTCGGATGAACGAGCGGGAACCACGGCTCTTCCTTGAGGTCCGGGCGGTCCAGCGCGACCAACTCTTGGAGCTCGGCGAGGTCGAGCAGGCCCTGGATCAGATAGATCTGGTCGTCGCTGACGACGAGGCCGCGTTCGAGGCGCTCGAGCATCCGGTCGGAGACGGATCCCGAGACCTCGAGCCGCACGATGTCTCCGAATCGCCGTCGGCGTAGCTCGTCCTCGACCGCTTCGATCAGGTCGTCCGCCTCGTCGGAGACTTCGAAATCCGCGTCGCGCGTGACCCGGAAGGCGCAGCACTCCACGATTTCCATCTCCGGAAAGAGGCGCGGGAGGAAGTGGCGGATCACGCGCTCGAGCGGCAGGAACAATCCGCGCTCGCCCAGAGCGAGGAAGCGGGGCAGGAGCTCGGGCACCTTGACCCGCGCGAACCGCTCCTCGCCCGTCTCGGGCTCCCGGACGAAGATCCCGAGACTGAGGGAGAGCGGCGAGATGTAGGGGAACGGCTGTCCAGGACCTACGGCGAGCGGCGTGAGGATCGGGAAGATGTCGCGGTCGAAGCGGAGCTCTAGCTCCTCGAGCTCCTTCTTCGTGCAGTCCTCGACGTCTCCGACGATGACTCCTGCGTCTTGCAGGGCCGGACGAAGATCGCGCTTCCAGAGCTTCGCCTGCGCGGAGGTGAGCTCGAGCGTGTGCGCGCGGATCAGCTCGAGTGTCTCGGCCGGGGTCCTCCCGTCGGGCGACCGGACGAGCAGACCGGCTTCTTCCTGACCCATGAGCCCCGCCACGCGTACCTGGAAGAACTCGTCCAGGTTGGAGGAGAAGTAGGCGCAGCTGCGCGACCGCTCGAGCAACGGGAGGGCTGCGTCGGCCGCCCGGGCGAGAACCCGAGCGTTGTAATCCAGCCAGGACAGCTCCCGGTTGAGCAGTCGCGCCTCATCAGTCACGAGAGCCGCCTCGGCGCGAGCCACGGGCCATCCTCTCCCACCCCAAGGCCCGTGTGGGTTACAAACTTGTGACAGTTTTGGCCTAGGCGGCCAGCGGCACCGGCTCGCGCCGGTCGAGCGCGAACGGCATCAGGAAGGCATTCCCTGCCGAGCGGAGGTAGTTTACGACGGCAGCCTCGTCCCTTTCGCATGGAATCAGTGTCTTCCACGAAGCCAGGTGGGCGTCGCGGTGAACGTCGCCCGTGGCGACTCCCGGGAGCCGCGCCTCGGCCACCCAGCTGAAGACCTCGTTCCGGTTGAAGAGCTCGTAGCGGTGGATGAGCTCGCGGAAAGTCTCGAGTTCGCGGGCGATCCGGCGGGTGGGCCGGAGCGGCGTCCAGTCGTCTGCGCGATACGGGTGGGCGGCGACGAGCGCTGCACCCTGCTCGTTCGCCGCCTCGAGTGCCGCGACGATTCCCTCGTCTACTGCGACGTGGCGCTCGAGCCCGAGCGCGAGCGCATGCGCGGATCGGTCCGGATCCTCCTGGTTGTCGGAGAGCTCGAGCCCGGGGATGACGAGCAAGCCGTACTCCTCGAGTGCGCGTTCGGCTTCGGCGCGGATTGCGGCGAGGTAAGCCGGCCAGGTCCACGAGTCGATCGCCGTCGCCATCGGGTCGTCGAGCCGGACGACGTGATCGGTCACGCAGAGGACGTCGAACTCATGGCGGCCGTAGAGATCGACGAGCTCCGGCAACGTGAGATACCCGTCGCTCCAGGTCGTGTGCGCGTGCAGCTCGCAGAGCAGGAGACCGTCGGGCATTCCGTCCTCAGTGTTGCCTCCGCAGGCAGGACCGGGGAAGCGATCCGGCTGCGTTCGTGAGTCGAAGTGGTGACGCGGGGTGGGAGGAGCTCCCCGACGCCTCCCACACCCGTCACGTGGCGATGTCGATCGCTGGCCGTTACAGCTCCGATCGGCGTGCGAGGCGAGTCTCCCGTGCGGGCGGGCGCCGATGGGCTGACGGTTGGTGAACCTAGGGTGAAGAGGCTGTAGTCGTCGCCATCCAGGTGGCCCTGCGGGTCACCGTAACCCTTCAGGGCGATTTCTCGTTGATCCAGTGCGGAATCAACGCAGCCACAAAACAAGGGAGGCACGAAATCGCATGAGCATCCTCTGGATCATCCTGATCGTGATCCTCGTCCTCGCGCTTCTCGGCTTCTTCTCGCGGGGGTATTGGTAGCCGCGTAGCGCCCGTCCGCGAAGCGGACCAGGGGAGGGGGTCTGGGGGAACCGGGAGGTTCCCCCAGCGTTCAAGGACACCGTAGGACCGAGTTCCACGTCGGATGGGCCGCCTGGCACTTGCCGGTCGACCCTGGTCGGGCGATCATGGCCGGGTGGGTCGCGCTGCCGTCCTCGCCCTGCTCGAGCAGGGAGATCTCGCCCCCAAGATTCCGCGCCTCGGAGGGATGGCGCGTGCCAACGGCGTCGTCATCGTGAGCGAGCGCTACTGGGCGTTTGCCGGGACCGACGGCAGTCTTCGCGAAGGCCGGATGCCGACAGCGCCGCGGGCCCTCGGCACGATTCCGCTCGCCCGTGGGCTCGTTCGACTCGCCGGCTCCCTGTCCCCGCTCTTCAGGCGACAGGGGGTCGCGCGACGGCGTGAGCGGCTCTTCCTCGCTGCCGCAATCGTCGCGCCGCCCATCCTCGCCTTCGCGCCTCACACGCTCGGGCTGCTCTTGGGCATCGTCACCACCGCCCTGCTCATGGGTTGGCTTCTGCGCGGACGAACGCTCTTCTTGCACGGCGCCGAGCACCGTGCGATCGCAGCACTCGAAGAGCGGCGTCTGCGCGACACGTGGCACGGCGCTGCGTTCCCGTCGCGTTTCTCGCTCCGCTGCGGGACGAACTTCGCCGCATTGCTGATGCCTGTCGCAGTTGTCGGCGGTCGCTTCTGGCCGCTTCCCGCCACCGCAATGACGCCGCTCGTCGTTTCAGTGCTGGCGCTGGCGTTGACGATGGAGCTCTGGCTCCTCGTTCAGCGCATCCCTCATCTCGCGCGTGTCGTCCTGCTGCCGGGACTCGGGCTGCAGCGTCTGACAACGCGCGAGCCAAGCGTTGACGAGACCCGCATTGCGTTGACGGCGCTCGCCGCGGTCCTTCGACGGGAGCTCGCACACCGGTAACGTGCGGGGGTGAAATCCCCGCTCGAAAACAGCGTCGAAGCGCACGGGCTCGTGCGTGACTTCAAGAAGGGCCCGCGCGCCGTCGACGGCATCGATCTCCGTGTCGAGCCGGGTGAGATCTACGGCTTCCTCGGTCCCAACGGTGCCGGCAAGTCCACGACGGTGCACATGCTCACGACGTTGCTGCCACCCAGCGCGGGAACGGCGAAGGTTGCCGGGTACGACGTGGTCAATGACGGGCCGAAGGTCCGCAAGGCGATCGGCGCAGCCTTGCAGGAGGCCGCGCTCGATCCGTTCCTGACCGGCCGGGAGCACCTGCGGCTCCAGACAGCGATGCACGGGATCACGGGGGACGAACGGCAGCGGCGCAGCGACGAGCTCCTCGCGCGGGTCGGTTTGACCGAGGCAGCGGATCGCAAGGTCAAGGGCTATTCAGGCGGGATGAAGCGTCGTCTCGACCTTGCCCTGGCGCTTGTGCACCGGCCGCGGATCCTCTTCCTTGACGAGCCGACGACGGGGCTCGACATCCAGAGCCGGACGGCGCTCTGGGCCGAGGTGGGACACCTCGCCAAGGACGAGGGAGTGACTGTCTTCTTGACGACGCAGTACCTCGAAGAAGCAGATGTGCTCGCCGACCGGGTCGGGATCATCGACCACGGCAAGATCGTCGCCGAGGGGACACCCGAGCAGCTGAAGGCTGAGATCGCTTGCTCGACGGTGGAGGCGGTCCCTGCGGACTCGGGCCAGCGAGGCGGAGTCGCGTCCGTGCTCGAGCAGTTCGGTGAGCAGACGACAGGTTTCGGGCCGGGCAGCGTCGCCGTGCAGCTTGCGAGTGCCGACGGCAATCTCGCGGAGATCGTGCGGGCCCTCGACTCTGCCGGCATCACGCTCTCGCACTTGCAGATCCACGAGCCGACGCTCGACGACGTCTTTCTCGCGAAGACCGGACGCCACCTCGAGGGCTCCGGTGACCGCGACGAGGAGGCACGAGAGCAGGCGCTCGAACCGACACCAGCGTGACCGCGGCTCTTACTCAGGCGGCGACCCTCGGCCGCCGCGCTGTCATCCGTACGGCGCGGCAGCCGGCCAACGTCATCTTCCCCCTGATCTTTCCGATGCTGCTGCTCGCGGTGAATTCAGGCGGTTTGCGCTCGGCTACGCGGCTGCCCGGATTTCCGACCGATTCGTTTCTGGCCTTCGCGCTGGCCGTGCCGTTCGTGCAGGGCGCACTGCTCGCCACGATCAATGCGAACGTCGAGTTCGCGCGCGACATCCAGACCGGCTTCCTCAATCGCCTAGCGCTCACGCCGGTCCGCGCCATCGTGCTGCTCGTGGGACAGCTCGGCGGCCTGATCACGATCGCGGTCGTACAGGCCGTCTTCTACCTCGTCGTCGCGTTCGCGTTCGGCGTCAGACTCGAGAGTGGCGTGGGCGGAGCGTTCATGCTGTTACTGCTCGAGGTCGCGATTGCGCTCGGGTTCGCCGCGCTCGGCAGCTGGGCGGCCCTGCGCACCGGATCGACGGAAGCGGTGCAGGGTCTGTTTCCCGTGTTCTTCGTCTTCCTGTTCCTGTCGTCGATGAACCTGCCGCGCAACTTGATCGAAACGGACTGGTTTCGCTGGGTCGCGACGATCAACCCCGTCTCGTACCTCATCGAGGCTGTGCGCTCGCTCGTGATCGAAGGTTGGAACTGGGAGGCGCTCGCGCTCGGCTTCGCCGCCGCGGGTGGGCTCAGCGTCGTCGGCTTCGCACTCGCGACGCATGCGCTCTGGCGCCGGCTGGAGCGAACGTGAGAGACACTCTCTCGGTCGCACGGGGCGTGTCGTGGCGCGTGCTGCACCAGTTCTTCACGAACCCGGCGTTCCTGTTGCCGTCGCTTGCATTTCCGCTCTTCTTCTTCACCGCCTTCGCCGGCGGTCTCTCGCGCGTTTCGCAGATTCCGGGTTTCGACTTTACGAGCGGCTATACCGCGTTCCAGTTCGTCTTCGTGCTGCTGCAGTCCGCCGCCTTCGCGGGAGTGTTCACCGGCTTCGGGATCGCGCGCGACTTCGAGAGCGGCTTCATGCGCCGTCTCATGCTCGCTGCCCCGAATCGCGGCGGCATCTTGCTCGGCTACGCGGTCTCGGCTCTCGTCCGTTGGCTGACTGTCGCCACGGTCGTCACCGCCGTGGCGTTGCTGGCGCACGTGCAGATCGATGGCGACGGAGTCGACCTCTTCGGCCTGTACACGCTTGCCTTGCTGCTCAACGTGGCGGGAACGCTGTGGGCGACCGGTGTCGCGATGCGCCTGCGCACGCAGCAGGCCGCGCCGGTCATGCAAATGCCTGTGTTCCTGCTTCTCTTCTTCGCACCGGTGTACGTTCCGCTCGGTCTGCTGCAGGGCTGGATCCACACCGTTGCGTCCGTCAATCCGATCACGCCGATGCTCGAGGCCGGGCGTGGTTTCATCTCCGGTCAGCCGGAGCTCGCCCTGGCGGCGTTCGCCATCGCGGCCGGGCTGATCCTCGGCTTCTCGCTCTGGGCCGTTCGTGGCCTCAGAAGTGCGGAAGCTGCAGGCTGAGGCGATCGAAGATTCGAGAGAAGGGTTGCCAAGGTGTGTGATGAAGACGGCTGCGCGGGCAAAGCGCGCACGGCCTCTCGCGGCGGCGCCTAGTCGGCGCCTTGGGCTGACCGCATAATGTCCTGCGAATGGAACCCGAAGCCTGGCCGACACCTCAGACGCCGGCGCGCGAGGCGCTACCGCGGGTCGAGGACCTGCCCTTGTCCGACCAGGGCTACGACCAGGAGAGCGTCAAGGCAGCCTTCGATTCCTTCTACCGGCACGCGGCACAACTCGATGCCGCGCTACGCACCCTCGAGGCCGTGGACTCCTTTCACCGTCAGGCCGCATCACTGCGCGCCGACCTCCGCACTCTCCGCGCTTCGGGCTGGACCCAGCAGTCGTGGACACAGCCCCCGTCGTACGGGTACGACCTGCGCGCGTCACACGAGGGAGTTCCGCCCGGGGTCTGGCGCGTCGGCGGTGAGGTTGCGCTCCTCGTTGCCGTAGCCGTCGCCCTCGGCGTGGCGAAGCTCTCGTGGTGGGTGATCGTTCTCGGGATGGCCGGGGCGTTCGCGATCGTCTGCATCATCGAGTGGCTTGCCGGGCGCGAGCCGATCTCCTATCCGCACGTTTCGTCTCAGGCGCCTGTCCATCCGCTCGTCACGCGGGAGCGAACGGAGGAAACGGACGAGCACGTCTCGCTTGGTTGGACCGCCTTCGAGGAAGCGCAAGAGCCTTCCGACGCGATGACGATCATCGGCGCGCCTCAAAGTCCTGACGAGCCGACTCCCGACGCGCCGCCGGCGGACGAGCCCGAACCGGATCCCGAGCCCGAGCTTCCACCCGCGGCCAAGGTCGACTCGGAAGCGGAGGCCGAGCCTCGACCTGAGCCGCCTCGCAACGTGCGCGTCCTTCCTGCCGACGAGAACCGGCAGCCCGCAGACCCGTGGGAGCAGGGGTTCGACACGCCGGAAGGGCCCGAAGAACCGCAGGAGGGCAACCCCGAGGAGCAGACTCAGGACAGGCTCCTGGTCGAAGGTCAGGGTCGCCGGCGCTTCCGGCGACGCTGACACTTTCGAAATCCGCGGTTCCTGCCGATAGGAGCCTCATGCGGAGACGTCCGATCGGCCAGATCCTGATCGACAAAGGAGAGATCTCGGAGGTTGACCTCCAGGCTGCGCTTGCCGAACAGGAGCGCACGGGTAGGCGGCTGGGCGAGATCCTGATCGAGTCCGGGCGGACCTCGTGGCTCGCCCTCGCACGTGCGATCGCCGAGCAGGTGCTCGACATCCAGGCCGTCCAGCCTGAGGCCGAGACGGCACCCGCGCGGCAGCCCGAGCCGGAGCTCGCGGCCGTGCCGGAGCCGGAGCCCGAGCCGCGAGCGCCGCTCGAGCTGCAGGTGCAGCTGCCCGACCCGCTGCCGGCGGTCGAGCCTGAACCGGTCGCCGAGGTCGCACCGCCGGGTCCGACTCCCTACGAGAGCCCCGAGCTGAAGCTTCACTCCGTCGAGGCGATGCTGCGTGAGCGGCAACGAGCCTTCATCGAGCTCGTGACGACAACGGAGACCCTGCGCATGAAGATCGCGCGACTCGAGGAGATCCTCGAGGAACGCGACCGCGAGCTTACGCGACTGCGCGTTGCGCGAGCGAGCTGACTTCTAGCTACTGGCCTTGACCGCGCGTGAGGTCCCGAGGACCTTGCCGTTGCTGCCGATTGCCTTGACGGTGTACACCGTCGCGGACTTGGCCAGGGCGATCGGCGTCTCGAACCCGGACTTCGCCGCTTCCTTGACCGGCTGCAGATGTTGTGCGTCGGGCCCGGCCAGCACCTGCCAGCGCTTGACCTCGGTCGCCCCGTTCCAGCTCGCGTAGGCAGTTCCGCCGCCGACGACGAGCGCGGGCCGGTCCGTCGGTTTTCCGTGCCAGACGAAACGGTAGGCGCGATACGTGTCCGCGTCCTCCCCGGGCGGCTTGCCGTGACCGAAGTACGCATCGAAGCGAAGCGATCCATCGGCGCCCAGCTCGCTCAGGTAGGGCTGAGCGCCCCAGCCGACGAGCACGTTCCCGTTCGAGAGGAACTGGGCGTTGCCCTCGAAGGGAGCGAGCAGCTTCTTTGGATGGTGGTAGCTGCGCACCAGCGAGACCTTCTTCGTCTTCGTGTCGACGCGGAGGACGAGGACGCGGGAGAACTTCTCCACGGGCGGCGCGGCGCCGTTGTCGAACAGCGTGATCGTCCCGTTCGCGTGACGACGCGCGTCGTGCTGCCACGCGAACTTCGTGCCGGATCCCATGGTGAAGCCGCTCTTCTTGCCGCCCAGGCGCCAGAGCACCTTCTTCGTCTTGCGGTCGATCTCGTACAGCGCGTGCGTGTTGCGCGCGGAGACGAGGAAGTTGCCGCTCCGCTCGACGTCGATCGAGTTGATGTGGAAGTAGTCGTACGGAGGCGCCTTCGCTCCCGCCTTCGCCTTCGGCGGCGGCGCGTACGACTCCTTGACGCTCACCTCCGGGTAGCTGTGCCATTCGAACAGGACGCGGCCCGTCTTGATGTCGACCTCCTGCACGATGCCGTCCCAGATCTTCCCTTGCTTCGGTCCGGCCACTGACGAGAGGTCGACCGACAACCGGTGGTACACCGTGAACACGGCGGTGTTCTTGCGGGTGATCAGGAACTCGTGCACGTCGCCCACGAGGCCGTTACCCGGGCGAACCTCGGCGAGCGGTTTGTAGGACGTGTCGTAGATGACGTACCAGCCGTCTCCGACTCCCATGTTCGAGACGTGGCCGCGCCACCAAGTGAGCACCGGCTTCCCGTCGTACTTCTGTGCCCGGAAGTCCGTGACGCCTTTTGTGTTCAGCGGCTTGAACCAGACCACTTCGCCGCGGTTGTCCATGATCAGAGGCCCGGCCTGTGCGACCACCATCTTCGGCGCGAGAAAGAGGTAGCCGGGGGCGGTTCCGTGAGCCGGCGTATCGATCCGGACGAGCGGCGGCTTCAGGTCGGGCCTTGAGTGGAAGTGCTGCGTTGGTCCGGGCTTGGGCGCGGGCGCCGTGGTCGTCGCTGCAGGTGTCGAGGACGCGCTCTTCTTGCCGCTGCCGCAGCCTGCAACGAGGATCGCCAGGAAGGCGACGAAAGCGGCCAGCTTCACGCGCGAGAGCATAGTCGCGTCACGAAGCCCGCACAGTCGCCGAGCGCGCGAGCGACCGGCCGCGGCCGTCGAGTGCCTGTGCGGCGACCCACTCGGCGATGTTGCCTCGCAGCGGAATCGCCGTCTCGAAGCCGCTCTTCGGGACGGTCAGGACGGGATGGAGACTCTCCCTGTCCACGCCCGCGAGAAGTCGCCACTTGCGCGCCTCCGTCGCGCCGTTCCAGCTCACATAGAGCGTGCCTCCCGACACTGCGACGGCGGGCGGGCGCGGCGGACGTCCGATCCAGCGAAAGCGGTAGGCCCGATAGGAGTCGACCCGGCCGCGTCCGAAGCGGCCGTCGAACCGCATCGTCCCTCTCGGTCCGAACTCGGTGAACCGAGGCTGATGTCCCCAGCCTGCCAGGAAATCGCCGTTGGGCAAGCGCTGCAGATTGCCCTGGTCGACCGAGACGAGCGGCGGACTGTGCACGAAGGTTCGCACCACGTTGGCCACGCGGTGCGCGAGATCGAGATGCAGGATGAGCCCACGCGACTGCTTGCGCACCTGCGGTCCGGCCGAGTTGTCGAAGAGCGAGAGGTTCCCATTCGGAAGTCGTCGTGCGTCGTGCTGCCAGGCAAAGCGCGCGTTCTTGCCGAGCGTGAAGTCGCTCCTCTTGCCGCCGAGCCGCCAGACGATCCGGCCCGTGCTCCGGCTGATCTCGTAGATCGTGTGCGTGTTGCGTGCGGAAACGAGGAAGTTGCCGCCCCGCTCGACGTCGATCGAGTTGACGTGGAAGTAGTCGTACACGCCGTCCGAGTTGCGCGGTAGGCGGTAGTACGACTCGACGAGCCGGACGTGATCGATGCTGTGCCACTCGAACAGCACGCGGTGTGTTCGGAGGTCTAGCTCCTGAAACCCTCCCTCGAGGACCCGTCTCCCCTTGACGCGGACCTGACGGATGAAGGTCATCAACGCGGTGTCGCGTGGCGTGAGCTTGAACTCGTGGATGTCGCCGAGCAAGCCGTTGCCGGGCTCGACGTGCGCGACCAGCCGGTACCGGTCGTCGTAGATCGAGTACCCGCTCTCGCCGTCACCTTCGTCGGGGCGGCCGTGCCACCAGGTCAGAACGGGACGCCCTCGATAGCGCTGCACGCGAAAGTCCGTCACGGCGTGCGTGTCGAGTGGGCGGAACCAGACAACGCGTCCGTGGTTGTCCAGGATCAGCGGGCCGGCCTGGTCGACGTCCTTCTTCGGGGCGATGAAGATGTAGCCCGGTGCGGTGTGGCGCGCCCGCTTCAGGATCTGGACCGGGGGCGGCCTCAGGTCGGGGCGCGAGTGGTAGTGGCGAAACGGCGGCCGCGCATCCGCGCCGCTCGAAGAGCTGCAGCCGGAGAGGACAAGTGCGCTCGCAGCCGTCGCCAGAGCGAGCAGGCGCGGCGTCACGTCAGGCCGCTTCGTGCACCGGTGTGCGCTCGGCGCGGACGATCAGGAAGACGGGCGCGACGACGATCGCCGTCGCTCCGATCGCCAGCGCGGCCACGCCGATCGCATCGAGCGCGTACCCGCCGAGCAGGGCGAGGCCCGCTCCGAGGAGTGCGCCGAGCAGATCGTTGAAGCCGAGCAGCCTGCCGCGTTCGGCCGGGCTGGTGCTGTCCGCGAGGCGCGCAGTCGCGGCGACGAAGGAGATGTTCCAGCCGAGCCCCAGCCCAAGCAGCAACGCTGCCGTCGCGAAGACGCTCGTCACCCAGAGCATCCCGATCGTGGACAGCGCCATCACGACGAGACCAACCTCGAGCGCGGAGGTTCTGCCGACGCGGTCGATGGCAGCCCCGATCACCAGCACGAGCGCGTACATCCCGAACACGTGCGCGCCGATGATCGGGAAGATCGAGCCCTGGCTGTGATGGTGATGCTCGACGACGACATAGCCCGACAGGTTCATCACGGAGACCATCACGCCGAAGCTCGCGAGTGCCGCGAGCATCGCCGACGGAACACCGGGCCTGCGCACGATGTCCCGGAGCGGCGACACGGTCGTCGCCGCGACCTCGGTACGGCTGCCGATTAGCTCCGCGATGCGCTTTGGGTCCGGGCGGACGAGCTGCACCATGACCAGGGCGACGAGGGCGATCGCTCCCGCGGCGAGCCACGGAACGGTGAGCGAGTCGGCCCTCACGTCTTTCCCGGCGAAGAGCGGTCCGAAGACGGTCGGACCGAGGATGGCTCCGAACACGGCCCCGAAGAGGACGTAGGAGATGCCGCGGGCACGGCGTTCCGGCGGGTACATGTCGCCGGCCGCGGTCCTGATCAGCAGCGAGATTCCGCTCGACGCGCCGACGAGCGCGAAGCCGGCAACCACTGCGACTGCCGACCCTGTGCGAGTCGCGAGCGCCGTGAGCGCGCATCCGCACGCCGCGAGCGTGAAGCCTCCCGTCATCACCGGCGTGCGTCCGACCCGGTCCATCAGCCGACCCGCCGGCATCGCGGTCAAGCCGGACGAGGTGAGGAAGATCGCGGGGCCAAGACCCAGAAGGCCTCTGACTCCCGTGACGAGAACGAAGGTCAGCGAGGAGACGGCGGCAGTGAGCTGCAGAACGGCCGAGTTCACTGCCATCGTCGCCGAGAGGATGATCGTGTTCCGCCGGATCGGCAGATTCGGCGGGGTGTCGCTCGGCACGAAATCATTCAATCAGGCACCGCAGACCCGGCCGTTGCTTCAATGGCGCGGTGTCGGCTGCGTGCGCCAGGCTCGTCGTCCTCGGAGCGGGCCTCGCGCTCGCCACAGCCGCTGCGACCGCAACCCAGGCCGCAGCACCACGGTGCGACGGCTTTCCGCAGACGCCCGGGGAGATCGGAGGAGTGCACTTCCGCGCCTCGCCGCTCCGCCGCAACGTCGTCTTCCCGAAGCTCGCCGGAACGCGCCTCACGCTCGAAGGCCTGGTTCTGACGACCTCCTGCAAGCCGGTACGTCATGCGCGCCTCGACTTCTGGCAGGCCGATTCGCAGGGCCACTACGACGACACCGGCTCCCGTCTGCGCAGCCATCAGTTCACCGACGCGCGCGGCCGCTACCGGCTCGAGACGATCGTGCCCGGCCCGTATCCGGGACGAACCCCGCACGTGCACGTGAAGGTGCACGCTCCCGGGCAGCCCACGCTCACGACTGAGCTGTACTTCCCGGGCGCGTCCTACAACGATCGCGACCCTTACTTCGACCGGCGGCTGCTCGTTCGGCTCAGCGAGGTGAAGAAGCACTTCGTCGCGCGCTTCGACTTCGTACTGGTCGTGCGATGATGGGAGCCCGCCTCGCAAGAGTCGTCGCGCCACTCGTGCTGGTGTCGGCGCTGCTCGCAGGTTGCGGGTCGTCTTCGGGAGCCCAGGAGATCACTGTCGGCCCAGCCCGCACCTATTCGCTGGCGCAGGTTTCGCCCCAGCGGTTCGCGCCGGGACGTGCACAGGACCTGTCGTTCACGATCCAACAGCCGTCGGGCGCAGCGCTGACGAACTTCCGCAAGGGCCCCGGCCCACACACCGGGGTGCACGTGATCATCGTGCGCAGTGACCTTGGCGCGATCATCCATCAGCATCCGCCGATCACGCCGGACGGCCGGATCAGCGAGAAGGTGACGCTGCCGACACCGGGTCGGTATCGCCTTGTCGTGGACGCGTACCCGGCGCAGAGTGGGCCGCTGCGCAACTTTCAGCTGTTCCGTTGGCTCACAGTGAGCGGCAAGCCGGTCTCGCAACCGCTGCCGCGCTTCCGGCCGACCGTGACGACGGACGGCTACAAGATCACGCTGCAACGCCTGCCGAAGCTGCAGGCGATCAGACCGGCGTTTTTGAACCTCACGATCTCGCGTCCCGACGGTCGGCCCGCCTCGCTGACGCCGTGGTTCGGCGCCCTGGCGCATGCCATCTTCTTCCGTGCCGGTTCGCTCGACTACTTCCACACGCACGTCTGCGCTCCGGGAATGACCGGTTGCACGAGCGTGCTGGGGGCGACCAGGGTCACGGGTAGCGTCACCCGGCCTGGACACTTGCGGGTCGGCGTGCTCCTCCCGATCGGAGGAACGTGGCGTCTCTTTCTCCAGTTCAAGGTCGACCGCCGGGTGCTGACGGCGCCCTTTACCCTCTCGGTGACATGAGAGGCCGCTTCCGAGGAGTTGCGCTGTGGGCCCTGGCCGGCGCGCTCGTCGTCCTCTGCGCACGCTGGCTCGCATACGCGGTCACTCCCAGCCCCGCGGCGCGTGTTCTGGAGAAACAGGCGGGCGGCCCTGGGTTGCCGGCGATCGCGCTGGTGTCACTGACGCTGGGCGCAGGGATCGCGATTGCGATCTGCTGGCTCGCCGCACTGGGAATTCGCGAGCGGGCCCTGCTCGAGCGGCGGGTCCTGAGGGCGCCGCCGCCGCGGCTTCGGGTCGGTCGGACTCTGGGCCAGGCGCTCGTGCTCGCCGTCACCACCTCCGTCGCAGGCGGTCTGCTCGAGGCGTATATCCACTGGCGGTCCGGCCTCGGCTGGCACGGGCTCCATTGCCTCTTCGGTCCGGTCCATCGCGATTTGCTCCCGTTCGAGGCCGCGCTGTCGCTGATCGCGGCGTCGCTACTCGCCGCCGGCCGGCACGTCGCAGCGTGGATGCGCCGAACGTTCGCGCTCCTGCGCGCGCTTCCGCCCGCGCGGAGGCTGCCCGTGTCGGCAGTGCGCGTCCACGTGCTCGACGTCCCTCGCACGATTCTCTGCCCGGCTGCGGGGGCACCGCGTGCGCCGCCGGCGCGCTCCTGACGCCTTCCAACTCGAGCGAAAGGAGCATTGATCGATGAATGTCAAACGCGCGGCCGCGCGTGCCGGGCTCCTGCTTGCGACCACGGCCGGCGGGCTCGTCTTTGCCGCCTCGGCGTTCGCGCACGCGGAGATCAGCCCGTCGGTCGCCCTCGCGAAGCATTTGCAGCTGTTCAGCCTCGCGGTGCCGACCGAGAAGGAGAACGCCACGACGACCAGGGTCGAGCTGACGCCTCCCAGCGGCTTCGGGATCGACTCGTTCGTGCCGGCGACGGGGTGGAAGCGT
>JBKOWS010000112.1:0-3916 GCA_046724565.1 Actinomycetota bacterium
ACGTTGATCGCCGGAGCGACCTGTCGCACGTCGATGTCGAACGCCATACGCATGAAGGCCTCGGCCGCGCCCGGTGTACTCGAGTGGACCTGTACACGCGACCATCATTGACGCGCCCACGGCTGGCCGGCGACGCTCGGCGCGACCCAATCGATGCCGAGTCCCTTTCCCCATCGTTCGGGCAACTCCGCCATACCGGCCTCGAACTCCTCCTCGGTGTCCTCGCCCCACGGCCAGCGCGTAGACGAGATCGATGGGACCCTCGCCCACGACGCGGTAGGCGACGTGAACATCGCCGCTCCGCGCAAGCCGCACATACGTCACGCGTTAGAGGGTCACGCCTGGCGGAACCTGGGTCAAGGCGTCGATGAGCTCATTATCGGATCGATCCCGAGGAACTGCGCGACGTTCCGGGCGCATCGCCGAGTTCGTTATCGACGGCCCTCGGCGAAGGTGACCGTGCAGGCTGGCTTCATCGGACGACTCGGGCGAGCGCGATTGACTTGTCGACTTCTCGGTAGTCGGTGAGCGCGTAGACGTAGTGGTCGGCGGGAGGCTTCGGCCTTACTGGCTCTTCGCGTAGTTCGACGAGCCGCCGAAGTCAACAGCCACGCACGCCTCGTCACCCACGGTCCACGCGTCATGTCCCGGCGCGATGTGAGCGGCGTCTCCGGGGCCGACCTCGCCCTCTGTCCCATCCTCCATCACAATCTTCATCCGGCCCGACAGCACGTAGAGAAGATGCGGCGCCTGGCAGGTGTCCGTTTGAGCTATTGGCTTCACATGCTCAGACCATCTCCAGCCCGGCTCGAACGTGCCCTTGAGGACACCTGTGCCATCGAGGTCGACGAAATTAGCGTGGCCCTTATCGACGAACGGACGCGTCTCGTCGGGGGTGTCCATCTTCTTGATGTTGAGCCCGGCCATTTCTGCCCTCCAGTTTCCGTAGTGGGTTCGGTGACATTCACTCACATCAACGACCCGACCGCCGGAGGAGGCGGCCTACCCACCCCCGTGTGCCTCGCCAGGAGTACCTCCGGTTTCCGAAGGCACCCCGCCCAGCTCATCCAAGTCACCATCGGATTCCGTCTCGATGACCCAGAACTTGGGTGCCAGGTCGGTGCCAGTGAGGGCCCCCGGGCACGTCGCCAGCGAGCTGAGGCACGAGCGTCGGTCTGACGCGTCACGTCGACGTCTGCGAAAAAGCCGAGACGGGCTCTCTGCGTTGTCGTGTTCGGCACCGGGGACAGCACTGAATCGCAAATACGGCACCCGCGCGATCGTGAATCGGCGGAACTTGTCAGTCCGCAAACGACGTCGAATTGGACGCGGGGCGGAGATCAGCCAAATGAGGGGCTCTTCCAAACAACGGCTCCGGCAGGGGTTCGACAGCGTGCGGTTCGTCGCGCTTGAATAGCCGCGTGGCGCGCAAGCTTCCGACCGGAACCGTCACTTTTGTCTTCACCGACGTCGAGGGCTCGACGAGGCTTTTGCAGCAGCTGGGTGCCGATGCCTACGCAGACGCGCTGGCCGAGCATCGCCGCGCCCTTCGTGAGGCGTTCGTCCGGCACGGCGGGGTCGAAGTTGATACGCAGGGCGACTCCTTCTTCATCGCGTTCTCCACCGCGCCGGCCGCGCTTGCCGCCGCCGCCGAAGCGCAGCAGGTGCTTGCAACCGGACCGATCCGCGTACGCATGGGAATCCACACCGGGACGCCGCGCGTGACCGACGAGGGCTACGTCGGACCGGACGTCCACCGGGCAGCCCGCATCGCGGCGGCCGGGCACGGTGGGCAGATCCTGGTCTCGTCCTCGACCGCATCGCTGATCGAGGGCGCCAGCTTGCGCGACCTCGGGGAACACCGCCTGAAGGACCTCGCCGCGCCAGAGCGGATCTACCAGCTCCGCGGCGAGGCCTTCCCACCTCTGAGGAGCCTGCACCGGACGAACCTCCCGATTCCGGCGACGCCTTTCCTCGGGCGGCAACGAGAGCTCCACGAGGTGACGACCCTGCTCGGTAGCGGCGACGTGCGCCTGCTGACGTTGACCGGCCCGGCCGGAGCCGGTAAGACCAGGCTCGCGCTCCAAGCGGCTGCGGAAGCCTTCGACCACTATCCCGACGGCGTCTTCTGGACTCCGCTTGCTGCGCTGCGGGACCCGAAGCACGTGCTCGACGTCGCCGCTCAGGCGCTCGAAGCGAGGGACGGCGTCTCCGACCGCATCGGCGACCGCCGGCTCCTGCTCGTTCTCGACAACTTCGAGCACCTGATCGGTGCGGCAGGTGAGCTCACCGGGCTGCTGGCGGCCTGTCCGAACCTTCAGCTCCTCGTAACGAGCCGGGAGCTGCTCCAGCTTCCCGGCGAGCAGGCCTATCCGGTCCCACCGCTCGAGCCTCAGGATGCGACCGAGCTCTTCGCCGCCCGGGCGCGGGCGGCCGATCCTCGGTTCGAGACTGGGCCGATCGTTGAGCAGCTCTGCTCGCGGCTCGACAACCTTCCGCTCGCCCTCGAGCTTGCGGCCACACGCGTCGCCGTCTTCTCCCCCGAGCAGCTGCTCGACCGTCTCTCCAAGCGGTTCGAGCTGCTCAAGGCCGGCCGGGGGGTCGATCCCCGCCAGCAGACGCTGCGGGCGACGATCGAATGGAGCTACGACCTCCTCAACGAAGAGGAGCGGCTCCTGTTCGAACGCTTGTCGGTTTTCCGCGGCGGCTGCACGCTCGAGGCGGCCGAGGAGATCTGCGAAGCGGACATCGACACGCTCCAGTCGCTGATCCACAAGAGCTTGCTCCGCCGGCAAGGGGAGCGTTTCTGGATGCTCGAGACGATCAGGGAGTACGCGGCCGAGCAGGTTGTGGAACACGGCGAGGCGGAGGTGCGCGCCGATCGGCACAGCGACTACTTCATCGCGCTTGCCGAAGCGGCAGTCCGGGGCGCCCCTGACGAGCGCGTGGACCAGGGCCGGCTCTATCCGGAGCTCGACAACTTCCGCCACGCGCTCGGTTGGCTCTTCGCCTCGGGCGACGTGGAGCGCGAGCTTCGTCTGGCCACCGCTGCTTTCTGGTGTCTCTGGACGCGCGCGAGCCTTCGGGAGCTGCACGGATCGCTCGCGTCCGCGCTCGAGCGAGCGGTCGGCGCCGATGGCTACCTTCGAGCGGAGGCGCTAGGCGCTGCGGCGCTCGCGGCTGCGAATCTAGGTGAGGCGGAGGTCGCGCGGGCTTATGCTCGCGAGAGCCTCGCTCTCGCCCGCGGGCGGGACGACAAGCGCCAGATCGAGTGGGCGCTTCGCGTCTTGAGCTTCGACGAGCCCGATCTCAACGAGCGCCGGCGGCTGCTCCACGAGTGCGAGCGCCTTTTGCGCGAGCTCGGCAACGACGCCGGCCTCGCCTGGGTCACTTTCCTGCGGGGCATGACGTTCGTCGACGAAGGAAGCTTTGACGCGGCACAGGAGATGCTCGAGCAGGCGTCAGCGCTCTTTCGCGCGCTAGGGCGGCAGTGGGAGGCGACGAACGCGGAGATCGCCGTCGGGTACGCGCTGGTCGCGGCTGATCGGCATGCCGAGGCACGACCGATCCTGGATGGGGCGCTCGCGACCGCGGTCGAGATCGCCTCCCCCGGGTCGATCATGGAGGCACTCGTCCTGCTCGCCGCCGTTCGGATGGAAACCGATGCCGCGGCTGCGACGCGGCTCTTGGCGGCGGTCCGGAGAACCGCGGATGAAGCGGGACGCGAGCTCGATCCCCGATTTGAGGGCCGTGTCCTCAAGACAAACGAGAGGCGCGCCCGCGAGCGCCTCGGACAGCGGTTCGAGGTGGAGTGGAACGCGGGCTCAGGCCTCACGCTGGAAGAGGCCGTCGCGCTGGCTGTCGACGAGGAATGAAGTGGCCCGAGACGGTGCAGCTGGTTGCTGCCACCCCGCGA
>JBKOWS010000113.1:0-17952 GCA_046724565.1 Actinomycetota bacterium
CCTTCCATCGGTCGACGAACTGGCACGCGGTAACGACGATCCGCGGGCCGTTGACGCAGCTCGTTCTGTTCTCGGGCGCGCGCGTGTACAGCTACGGGCGGGTGAGGATCCGGGCGACCTCGCTGCGCGCCTCGAGCAAGAACTGGCTGCGGCGCGGGCGCCACGTCTGCGCCGGGTCATCAACGCCACCGGGGTGATCGTCCATACGAACCTCGGCCGCGCGCCGCTGGCACACGCGGCACTCGACCGCGTTCACGAAGTAGCGGCGGGCTACTCCAACCTCGAGTACGACCTCGACGAAGGAGCACGCGGCTCGCGGCAGGAGCACGTGACGGCGATCCTGCGCGAGCTCACAGGTGCGGAGGCGGCACTCGTGGTGAACAACAACGCGGCGGCGGTGATGCTGGCACTGGCTGCGTTGGCCGAAGGTCGCGAGGTGCTCGTCTCGCGCGGCGAGCTGATCGAGATCGGCGACGGGTTCCGCATTCCGGACGTCCTCGAGCGCTCGGGCGCGCGGCTGCGGGAGGTCGGGACGACGAACCGCACGCGCGCCGCGGACTACGAGTCGGCGGTCGGCCCTGAGACGGCGTTGCTGCTGCGCGTCCACCAGTCGAACTTCCGCGTTGTGGGCTTCACGGAACAACCGGCGCTCGAGGAGCTCGCGTTAGTTGCTAAGAGCCACAAAGTTCCGCTGGTCGACGATCTCGGCTCGGGCGCGCTCGTGGACGTCGGCGACGAACCGACCGCGCGTGCCAGCCTGGCGGCAGGCGCCGATCTCGTCTGCTTCTCGGGGGACAAGCTGCTCGGCGGGCCGCAGGCCGGGATCATCGTCGGGGACGCGGAGTTGATCGAGCGGCTGCGCCGTCATCCCCTTCAGCGCGCGCTGCGTGCAGACAAGCTCACGCTGGCCGCGCTCGAGGGGACGCTTCAGCTCGCGGTCGACGCGCCCGGTGACATTCCCGTCGTGCGCATGTTGCGCGAGTCTCCCGACGCTGTGCGGGCGCGCGCGACGCACTTGGCGGAGCGGATCGGCGGCCAGGTCGAGGAGACGGTCGCCCGCGCCGGCGGGGGCTCGCTGCCGGTGACGGAACTGCCGAGTTTCGCTTGCGCTGTCGAGGAGGAGATCGCCGCGAGGCTTCGCAAAGGAAGCGCGCCCGTCATCGCCGTCGTGCGCGACGGCCGGACACTGCTGGACTGCCGAACCCTGAGCGACAGCGAAGTAGACGAGGTCGTCGCCGCAGTTACGGCAGCGCGCGCATGACCGAGGTGGCGCCGGAAGCAAAGCTCTGGGACTTCCTTCGCGGCGCGATGGCGACGAAGGCGCTCGGCATTGCAGCGGACTTGCGGATCGCCGAGGCGCTGGCCTCCGGCCCGCGCTCGGTGGACGAGCTCGCGGAAGAGTCCGGGGCAGATCCGGATACGCTGCAGCGGATCCTGCGTGCACTCGCAAGCGACGGGGTCTTCGCCGAGGACGCCCCGGGGGTCTTCCGGAACACCGAGGCCTCGGAGCTCCTTATTCGGGACGGCTGGCGCGAGTTTGCGCATCTGTTCGGATCCGTCTTCTACGACGCGACGAGCACTATCGACGCCCACACGCGCGAGGAGACGTTCACTCGCAAGTTCCCCACGGACTTCTGGTCGTGGCTGCGGGCGCACCCGAAGGAGCGTACGGCGTTTGACGCAGCTATGGCGGCCGACAAGAAGCGGCATGCCGACCGACTTGCGGCGCTCGGCTGGCGCCCGGGCGAAACGGTTGTCGACGCCGGCGGTGGGAACGGGGAGCTACTCCGCAATCTGATTCAGCGACGGTCCGAGCTTCGCGGGATCGTCTTCGACCTGCCGGAAACCGTTCGCGACGAGTCGACTCTTGGAGATCGCATCGAGTTCGTCGCCGGAAGCTTTTTCGATGCGGTGCCGACGGGCGACGCATACATCCTCTCGGGGATCCTCCACGACTGGAGCGACGAGCGGGCGGCCGAGATCCTGCGCACGATCCACAGGGACGCGCCGGCAGCCGCACGTCTGTTCGTCATCGAGAGCGTTGTCGCCGATGGAAACGAACCGCAGGGGTCAAAGTGGCTTGACCTGTTGATGCTCGTCCTTGGCGGGAAGGAGCGCACGGCCGACGAATGGCAGGCGCTGCTCGAGGCTGCGGGCTTCGCCATTGACGAGATCGACGACGGATTGATCCAGGCCGCATGCCGCTGACCGTCGGCACCGCGGGACACATCGACCACGGCAAGACGTGGCTCGTCCGCGCACTGACCGGCAAGGACACCGACCGGCTGCCGGAGGAACAGACGCGCGGGATCTCGATCGACCTCGGCTACGCGCCGCTCGACCTCCCGGACGGGCGCCGGCTCTCGCTGGTGGACGTGCCCGGACACGAACGCTTCGTCCGGACCATGGTTGCGGGCGCCTCCGGGATCGACCTGTTCCTGCTCGTCATCGACGCAGTCGAGGGCGCGCGAGCGCAGACGCACGAACACCTTGCGATTCTGCGGCTACTCGGCATCGAACACGGCGTGGTTGCGGTGACCAAAATGGATGCGGTCGAAGCGGACACGCTGGAGCTCGCACTCGACGAAGCCCGTGAGCTCGTCCCCGGAGCCGAGGTCGTTCCGGTCAGCGCGAAAACCGGCAGGGGCATCGAGGCACTGCGTGCAGCTCTCGCGCGCGCGGCGCAAGGCGGCGAGCATGAAGAGGCTCCGACGCGACTGTACGTCGACCGCGTGTTCACGCTGCGGGGGATCGGCACCGTCGTGACCGGAACGCTCTGGTCCGGTGAGATCCGGGCCGGCGACGTCCTTCGAGTGGAGCCTGGCGGACGCGAGGTCCGCGTGCGCAGCGCGCAGGTGCACGATCGGGAGGTGGAGACGGCGGAGGCAGGCCAGCGTGTTGCCGTGGCGCTACCCGGCGTTGACAGGAAGAACCTGCGTCGTGGCGATGCGCTCGTCAGGCCCGGCGCGTATCGGCCGACCTATCGCCTCGATGTCGTGCTCGAAGAGCTCGCACCGATTCCCCCGCGGGTGCTCGTCCACCACGGAACCGCCACGATGCTCGCCCGCGTCGTGCGAGTGGGCGACTTCGCCCAGCTCCGGCTCGACTCGCCGGTGGTCGCCGCCCGCGGCGACCGCGTCGTGCTGCGCGCAGGGAGAACGGTCGGCGGTGGACGTGTCCTGGATCCGACTCCCACACGGCACGCCGATCGCGACGTCTTCGAAGCCGCCGCACGGGGCGAGACGCCCGTCCACGCTCCGGTTCGCGGCAACGACGGGCACTGGACGTACTCGGACGCGTGGTTCGAGGACTTTCGCGCGACCCTCGACGCTCGGCTCGACACCGCAGACCCGCTCGACCCGGGCGTGCCCGCCCCGAACGAGCCGTGGGCGTCGGACATCCTCGCGCGCCTGGGCCTCGAGCGACGCGGTGCGAAGGTCTACCGGCCCGGTGCCGCCGGCTCGCTCGGTGGTCGTGAAGCCGAGGCCGCCGAGCTCGAGTCCCGGCTCGGCCTCGACCCGATCAGGGTCGACGACATCTCGCTTGCGCGGTTCCTCGAGGAGCGCGGCCGGCTGGTTCGAGTCGGCGACGGCTACGCCGTGTCGCCGGACGCCTACGAACGCGCCAGGGCTGTGCTCGTGGGAGAGCTCGACGCGGCCGACCGCATCACCCTCGCCCGCTTCCGCGATCTCCTCGGCGCCTCGCGCCGCGCGGCACAGCTACTACTCGAGCGCTTCGACGCGGACGGGGTGACCAGGCGCGTCGGCGACGAGCGCGTGCTTCGTCGCGCTACGGCCCGCCGCCGCTGACGATCTCGAGCCTGAGGAGCTCCGGCCGGCTGTAGTGGCCTGCCGGATCGAACCGCTGCCTCGATCGGTAGAGCTGCTGCGGGTCGAGCTCGGCGTAGAGGATTCCTTCCTCGTCCCAAAGCGGCTCCGCGAGGTAGCTGCCGTCCGGGCCGAGGATGGCCGAGCCGCCCCTGCCGACGAGTTCGCTGCCTTCGGCGAGGGGCACGTCACGTGGATAGCTGGAGGCGCGCTGGAACACGCAGCAGCTGAGAACGAACGCGCGCGACTCGCGCGCGATGTGCTTCATCGAGTCGTGCCACTCCTCGGAGTCGTCCGCGGTCGGCGCGAGGTAGATCTCGACGCCGTCCTGGTAGAGCGCGGCTCGTGCGAGCGGCATGAGGTTCTCCCAGCAGATCAGGCCTCCGACCTTGCCCAGATCCGTGTTGACGGTTTCCAGACCCTTGCCGTCGCCGAGTCCCCAGACGAGGCGTTCGTGGTTCGTCGGCATGAGCTTGCGATGGTGCAGCGCGAGCTCGCCGACCGGTGAGTAGACGAGTAGCGAGTTGTAGATCGTCCCGCGTTCCAGCTCGTTCACCCCGACCGCGAGCCACATGCCGTGCGTGCGTGCGATCTCGGCGAGCCGGTCGGAGTCCGGGCCAGGGATCGTGACGGACTGTTGCGCGAGCCGCGCAAAGACGTCACGCGCATCGCCCGACTCGTCACCGCTCCAGCCGGCGAGATAGCGCACCCAGCGGTTCGACGGATAAACGGGAATGAAGGTCTCGGGAAAGAGCACTAGGCGCGCTTGCTCCCCGGCGGCCTCGGCGACGAGCTTCTCGAGCTTGTCGATCGTCGCCTCCCGCTCGAACGCGATCGGCTCGGCCTGGACGCATGCGACCTTGACCACGCCCTGCATGAGTTCAGCCTACGCCTTTCGGGAAGGTTTCCGGGCTAGCCGAGCTCGACTGTGTCGCCGACGCTGATCTCGCCGTCGTTCAGGATGTCCGCGTTCAATCCGGCGCGATGCACGAACGCCTTGATCACGCCCGGCTGGGTCATCGACTCGAGATCAAGACACGGCTCGCAGAGCTCGACTCCCTCGCACACGACGTCGCCGATTCGGAACCGCTTGCCGACGAGCTCGTTGACGTCGATGCCGCGCGTGACCACGTTGCGCCGCATGGCCGCCGCCTCGACGGACACCGTCCCCTCGTTCGCGACGGCCTCCACCGCCTCGGCGGCGATCAGGGTCACGGCGCCACCCGGCGGCGCGTCTCCGTCCGCCCAGTAGTAACGGTTGCCCTCGAGCCCGCGCCCGGCACGTGCCTGCACGCTTTTGACGGGAGCCGGGAGCTCACCGTGCGCCGCGGTGACGAAGATCGCCTCGACCCGGCCGTCCATGCCAAGACCCTAGCCGCCGAACCCGCCGCCGCCCGGGGTCTCGATCGTCACCACGTCGCCGGCAGTGAGATCGCGAGTCGTCTTCCCAGGCAGAGGCGCGCCGTTCAGGAGGTTGCGACCGGGTTGTCCCGGCTTGCCGCCTCGTTCTCCCTGAGGGGCGCGAGCCCGACGCTCGCCGATGAGCGACAGGCGGCAATCCTCGAGCGCTTGGAGCTCACGAACCACGCCGTCCCCACCGTCACGGCGGCCCGCTCCGCCCGAGCCGAGTCGCAACCCGTAGCGCCGCACCCGGAGCGGGTACTGAAGCTCGAGCGCCTCGACCGGAGTCGAGAGCGTGTTCGACATCGCGACGTGCACGCCGCTCGGCCCGTCGGCATCGGGACACGCACCCTGGCCGCCGCCGATGGTCTCGTAGTAGGTGAACCTTTCGTTCCCGAACGTGACGTTGTTCATCGTCCCTTGCCCCTGGGCCGGCACCTCGACCGCGTGCCCGAACGCGCGCATCACGACGTCGACGATGCGCGAGGACGTCTCGACGTTGCCGGCCGCGACCGCGGCCGGGGGGCGCGCATTGACGAGGGAGCCTCGCGGGGCAGTCACGCTCACGGGCGCGAAGGCCCCGCCCGAGGCCGGCAGGTCCGGATCCACCAGCACGCGCACGACGTAGAAACAGGCTGAACGCGTCACGGACAGCGGGCAGTTGAGGTTGCCCTCGTGCTGCAGCGAGGTTCCGTCGAAGTCGATCGCGATGGAGTCGCCTGCGATCGTCACGGCCGCACGCAGGGTGAGCTCGCCCTCGATCGGCTCGAGGAAGTCCTCAGCCTCGAAGCTTCCGTCCGGCAGAGCAGCGATGCCGGCGCGCATCCGGCGCTCGGAGTAGGCGTAGAGCTCTGACATCGCCTCGACGACCTGCTCTCGGCCACGACGCTCGCACAGCTCGGACACGCGCCGCTCCGCAAGACGATGAGCTGCCAGTTGCGCGCGGAGGTCGCCGCGCCGCTCCTCGGGGTTGCGCATCTGCGCCACGAGCTCGTCGATCACGGCGGTGTCCAGCCGCGTCGGCGGGATCACGACGCCTTCCTCGTCCAGCGTGCGCGAGTCGGCCGGCATCGAGCCGGGCTCGCGGCCGCCGACGTCCGCATGATGGGCGCGCGTGACGGAGAACCCGACGTCGGTTCTCGCCACCAGCGTGATGTCGGGCAGATGAGTACCGCCGGAATACGGGTCGTTGACCGCCCACACCTCGCCGCGCAGAGGGTCGTGTTGCATCACGGCCAGCACCGCGTCGGGCATCGCGCCGAGGTGCACGGGAATGTGCTCGGCCTGGGCGATCATCCGGCCGCTCTCGTCGAAGAGCGCCGTCGAGCAGTCGCGCCGCTCCTTGATGTTCGCGGAGAAGGCGGAGCGGACCAGCAGCGCGCCCATCTCCTCAGCGATCGCGCGGAGGATCGAGCCGACGATCTGAAGCTCGACGTCTATAGGCGTGTCCGACTCAGGACGAGTGTGCCGTGCGCGTCCGACCGGCCTGCCCAGCCTCCAGGAACCCAGACGGTCGCGCCCGGTAGCTCGAGCACCGACGGGCCGGCCACGTCGTGGCTCGCGCCGCCGCGCACCTCTATCTGCGGCCCGGGCTTGACGTCGGCAGTTCGGACGGCCACGAGGTCGACCGGCCGATCTCGTTCGGCGAAGCCGTACAGCTCCTCGTGCGCGCGGTGGAACGCCTCCGCCAGGTCGTCCTGCAGTGGAACATTCAGCTCGAACGACTGGCCCGCGTAGCGGAGATCCGCGGTCCCGTCGCGCGGCAGCTCACCGGCGTCGTCGAGCGGCACGAGGTACGAGCGAACGGCGTCGCGGCGTTCGTCCGAGGCCACGAGGCCGAGAGCCGAGAGGACGCCGGCCGCTTCGGGGACGAGCACGGTCTGGATGCCCAGCTCCTCGGCAAGCTCACACGCGTGCAGCGGACCGGCGCCGCCGAAAGCAACGAGGGCGAAGTCCGCCGGGTCGTGGCCGCGTTCAACGGAGACGACCCGCAGGGCGCGCAGCATCTCGGCGTTCACGACGTCGACGACGGCGGCAGGATCGAAACCCGAGAGGGCGCGCTCCGCTGCTGACCGGTCGAGCTCGACGCCGCCCGCCAGGCGCTCCGGCAGACGGCCGAGCAGCAGGTTCGCGTCCGTGACCGTCGGCTCGGTCCCACCGCGGCCGTAGCACGCAGGCCCGGGCTGCGCGCCTGCACTCTGCGGGCCGACGCGCAGCGCACCGCCCGGGTCACGCCAGACGATCGAGCCGCCGCCCGCGCCCACCGTGTGCAGGTCGACCGTCGGGAGATGGATCGGCAGCCCGTCGATGGCGCGTTCGCTCGTACGCTCCACGCGCCCGCCGGGAATCACGCAGACGTCCGTCGATGTCCCACCCATGTCGAACGTGATCGCATGCTGGATTGCCGCCAGCGCTGCGACCTGCGCCGCGCCGACAACTCCGGCCGCCGGGCCGGAGACGAGGATGGTCGCGGGATGTGCTGCGGCTTCAGAGGCAGTCCCGACGCCGCCGGAAGAGCGCATGACGAGCGGCGGCGAAAGTCCCGCAGCGACGGCGGCGTCGGCGAGCGCGCGGAGGTAGCGCGAGACGACCGGCCCGAGATACGCGTCGGCCACGGTCGTGGACGCACGCTCGTACTCCCGAAACTCCGGCGCGACCTCGTGGGACGCGACGACGTGTGCGTTCGGGAGCCGGCGCCTGAGCTCCGCGGCGACCGCCCGTTCGTGGGCGCCGTCGCGATAAGCGTGGAGGAGGCAGACGGCGACTGACTCCACGTCGACCGCCGGCAGGGATTCGAGCGCGAGCGGCTCGAGCTCGCCTTCGGGTCCCATCCGGCCCGCCACGCCGTACGAGCGCTCGAGCGGAACGAGGGGCTCCGGCCACGCTGCGCACGGCCGATAGAGGTGCGCTCGCGCCTGTCGACGCAGATGCAGGAGATGCTCGAATCCGGCCGTCGTGACGAACGCGGTCCGCGCCCCTCTCCGCTCGAGCAGCGCGTTCGTCGCGACGGTGGTCCCGTGCGCGAAGCGCTCGACGCTCACTGCCCCCACCTCGCGTGCGGCCGCGAGCACCGATTCCTCCTGGCGCTCGGCCGTCAGAACCTTCGCCGTCCGGACCTGGCCGCCCTCCAGCAGCACGGCATCTGTGAACGTGCCGCCGACATCGACGCCGAGAATGGCCATTCAGGAAGACTGACACCATGGCTATCCGCGGGCTCCTCTTCGACTTCGACGGTCTCCTCGTCGACACGGAGACCCCTTCGCGTCTCGCCTACGAGGAGCTCTACCGCGAGCACGGTCACGAGCTGCCGCTCGACAAGTGGGCGACTCTCGTTGGGACGATCGGTGCTCCTTTCGACCCGGACGATCACCTCGAGCAGTTGGTCGGCCGCCCGCTGGATCGGGACCGGATGACCAAGTGGCTGCGCGCCCGCGAGCACGAACTCTGCGATCTCGAAGACCTCCGACCGGGAATCGAGGACTACCTCTCCGAGGCAGACCGCCGAGGTCTCGCGACGGCAATCGTCTCGAGCAGCACACGCGAGTGGATCACGCAGCACCTCGAGCGGCTCGACCGGCTGAACGGCTGGAACGTGATCCTGGCCGCGGACGGCGACACGGAGGTGGCAAAGCCGCGGCCGACGCTGTATCTCAAGGCACTCGATGCGCTCGGTCTTCAGCCCGAAGAGGCGATCGCCTTCGAGGACTCGCTGAACGGCGTGCGCGCCGCCAAAGCGGCGGGGCTCTTCTGTGTTGCGGTCCCCAACCAGATCACGGCCACGTTCGCGCTGGACGACGCGGATCTCGTGATCGAGTCGCTCGAAGAAGTCCCGCTGGCGGAGCTGCTCGAGCAACTGTGAGCAGCTCCGCCGCGGGTTTACGGTCTACGGAGCGATCGTCGCCAGGTACGTGTTGTCCTTGTCTGTGAGCGTCGTCTTCGAGAAGAACGACGTGAAGGTCGTGCCGATCGAGTCCAGGCCCTCGTAGTCGCCGAGGAAGTAGCCAGTGGCGCGGGGGGCGTTCTCGATATTGAACGGGCCGTCCACGTGATTCTCCGCCCAGTTGCTCGGGTCGGTGCAGTCAGAGCTGGGATGGCAGTGGATGAACCACTGGTCGGTTGGAAGTCCCGGATCGGAAGTGTTGTTGCGGAAGTCGTAGTAGGTCACTCCCACCGTGCCATCGCTCGCAACGTGCACCGACGGCGTAAAGGCCTGGACCTCGCCAGGTGACTTATCGATCCGTGCGAGCGGCGACCAGGTGAGTCCGCCGTCGGTCGACTGGGTGAAGACGATCGTGCCGTGCGGCTTCAAGCCCTTCTCGCCGCTGCCGAAGCTGTCCCCCCAGACGGCATAGAGGTTGCCGTAGCCCGGGCTGCTCGGGTTGAGATCGACCGCGATGTCCGGCAAGCCGCCACCGGCCCGAACGGAGACTCCGGTCTCCGGGTCGAACACACGCACCGCCCGTTCGGGCGCTACCTCGATCGGAGCCGACCAAGTCGCACCGTGATCCGTGGAGCGCTGCACGTGGATGTCGAACCCAGGCGCGTTCTTTCCGGAGCCTTGTGCGACGTCGAAGATGTCAACCAGCGTGCCGTCAGGGAGCACGACGATCTGATTGCCGATCGTGCCGACGAGGCTTGTCCGTTGGAAGATGATCCGCGGCGTCTCCCACGATTTGCCGCCGTCGGTGGTGCGTGAGAACAGCGTGTCGCCTCGGAAGGCAAACGAGTGCTCGGCATTGACGCTCTGCGCATTGCCGGGCTTCCGGAGGCGATCCCAGACCGCGTAGACGTAGTTCGAGTCGGACGGATCCGCGGTGATGGACTCCTTGTCGTTGAAGAAGAACGGAGCCACATCGGCGTCGCCGATGTTGCGCACGAGCGTCACCGGATCGCTCCAAGTGTCACCACCGTCGGTGGACTTGCTCACGAGAACCGCGGTTCCGGTGTCCGATACCGGGCCGATGAAGGTGAGCGAGAGGCTGATGAAGTACGCATCTCCGTTGGGAGAGAACGTGACCCAGGGGTCCGAGGCTCGCTGGTAGTCGCCGCCGTTCGCCTCCGTACCGCCTGCGCAGGCGGTGAAGGCAGGATGGGTGGCGCTCCAGGTCGCTCCACCGTCATGACTAACTGCCGCCCCCAGCCCGCGGGCCCCACCGAACGTGTACCGGTCCTGCTGGTAGACGCCGATGATGTTGGATGAGTCCGTCGGGTTCACCGCGACCCACGGCTCGAGCTCGCTATTCAGGTAGTTCGTCTCGCCCGGGAACAAGAGCCCGGAGACGTCGCACGCAGCGAACGGACTGTTCCCGTTGGCCGGCGGGCTCGGTGTGCCCGAGGCCTGGTAGACGGCCGTCGTTGCGTACGGCCCTGCAGACGCCACGCCCAGCGGCAGGAAGATCATCAAAGCCAGAACCATTACCGCCGCTCGAGGGATGCCTCTCCCCATGGTGCACCTCCATCGGATCGGAGCGAATTCCGGGGCATCTCCTCACACGGGCTCGCTGCTGTCAAGCAGACTCGAGGAGTGTCCTCGGCACGCCTGATGAGTTTGCGCAGCGGTGACTCCAACAGGTAGTGAGGAGTCTGTGAACCTTCCCCAGGCCGTCACACCCGAGGAGTGGCAGGAAGCCCTAGAGGCGCTCCGAGCCGAGGAGAAGGAAGCCACCCGGGCAGGAGACGCGCTCGCAGCCAAGCGTCGCAGGTTGCCTATGGTCCGGATCGACAAGAGCTACGTCTTCGACGGTCCGGATGGCGAGGCCGCGCTGCTGGATCTCTTCGAGGCCCGGAGGCAGCTGCTCCTGTACCACTTCATGTTCGGCCCGAATCAGGACGCGGGCTGCGACGGCTGCTCGATGTTCGTCGACCAAGTCGGCCATCTCGCTCACCTGCACGCGCGCGACACATCCTTCGCGCTCGTGTCACGCGCTCCGCTGACGAAGATCGAGTCGTACAGGAAGCGCATGGGCTGGTCGATCCCGTGGTACTCATCATTCGACAGCGACTTCAACGTCGACTTCGGCCGGTCCCCGGAGACGCCCCAGCCAGACGCTTACCAGGACGGTGAGTCGTTCGGCCTCAGCGTCTTCCTGCGTGACGGCGAGAGCGTCTTCCGCACGTACTTCACAACTTCCCGCGGCGTCGAGGCGCTTGGCAGCGTGTGGACGTTCCTCGACCTGACGCCACTCGGCCGTCAGGAAGTCTGGGAGGACTCGCCCGCCGATTACCCGCAGACCAAGCCATATGAGTGGTGGCGCCGGCACGACGAGTACGAGACGCGTGGGGGACCTCAGGCGACCCGCTCTGCGAGCCCCTCGTAGCGGCGAACGATCCCCTCTCGGTCGACCTCGAGCTCGGCGACGAAGTCACCCACACTGAAGCGGATGCGCCCGAGCGCGAGCGGTTCGTAGTGCTGCATCGATTCCTCGACCGCCAGCTCGGGGACGGAAACCCAGGCCATCCGGTAGTCGCGAGCCTGCCCTCCACGGTGCAAGCGATCGCGGACGATCGGGATCGAGTTGAACAGTGGAGAGAAGCCGAGGTCGAACGCGTCGCGGTCGCCGAGCTCGAGTTCGAGCGAGGGCCCATGATCGATCTCGACAACTAGCCGGTCCGGCTGAAGCCGGTAGCGGAGCAGATACGGCGTCGGCTCGATCCCGACCTGCGCACCGTGAGCGAAGACGCGGTCGCCGTCGATCCGCAAGTGAGCGTATTCCGTGCGGAATGCGTCGAGACCACGCCAGACGACGATCATCTAAGGATGACGTTATTGCCGTTGACCTTCCCGTGCGACGTCCGCGGCAAGTCGCGCTCACACGTAGGCAGCTGTCAGACGATCCGTGGAGTCGCAAGACTCGGCAAATCGGCACGGCGCCCGAACTCTGAGGCTCACCTCCGCCGGTCGCGAGATGTGTCTCGAGGGGGTTGCGGGCCGCGTCTATGCAGTCAATTCCCCTACGGCAGGTAGCCGACAGTGGCACCTATCGTCGGCTGCCTGCTACGGTGGTCTGCGATCAGAGCGAGTTCGGTTTGCGTTTCCGACGCCTTCCTCACCCGTTCGTGACGTGTGAGGGAGGTGTTTTTCATGGCAAACGGAACCGTCAAGTGGTTCAACGACAGCAAGGGTTACGGCTTCATCGCTCCCGATGAAGGTTCGAAGGACTTGTTCGTGCACCACAGCAACATCGCCGGCGATGGCTTCAAGTCGCTCGTCGAGGGCGCACGGGTCTCATTCGAGCAGCGTGAGGGCTCGAAGGGTCCTGAGGCGACCAACGTGGCTCCGGTCGCGTAGTCAATGCAGTCGGCCGCGGCTCTGATTGGCCGCGGCCGCATCTTCACGAACGGAGGGCAGTGGGCGAGGCAGACGAGAAGATCGAGTTCGAGGGGGAGGTCATGGAAGCCCTTCGCGGCCGGATGTTCCGGATTCAGCTCGACAACGGCCACGAGGCCCTCGGCTACCCGGGCGGAAGGATGAAGAGGTATCGCATCCGGCTGATGCTCGGCGACCGCGTGCGGATCGAGCTGTCGCCATATGACCTGAGACGCGGACGCATCGTCTATCGCCTTGGCTAGCGTGGAAGTCATGCGAGCGCACGGCACAATGCTCTGGTTCAACCAGGCGAAGGACCTGGGTGCGCTGCGCACGGATGACGGCGACCGGATGGATGTGCCGGGAACGGCTTTCTTGCTGGGCGAAAGGCCGGTGGGGCGATGTGCCGGAAAACCGGTCGAGTTCGAGCGGCTCGAGGAAGGCGTCGGCGCGGTCGCGTTCGTTCCGGACTTGAATCCACGACGAGCACGGCTGCGGCGCAGCCGCTAGCGCCGACGCGGGAGCGACGATGGGTGCGAAGAAACAGCAGACGTTCGCCAAGCTGCAACGCGAACGCAAGGTGAAAGAACGGCGGCAGATGAAGCTGGAGAAGAAGCAAGCAGCGGCAGCTCGTAAGCTGGCGAGCGCGAACCGTGATCCCATGTCAATTGACGTGGAGGATCCGCAGGACGCAGTGCCCGAGACGGGCGCCACTCCGCCCGAGTGAGGGCGGCCGACGGCCTTTAGCGATCCCGGCGAGGAGCGTCCACTGAAGCCGCGCCTGCGCGGTGTCTTGCACCAGGGTGCATTCATCGTCTCGATCATCATCGCGCCGCTTCTCCTTGGCAGTGCGGACGCGTCCCGTTCGCGCCTTGCTGCAGCCGTCTTCGCAATTTCCAGGAAGTTTCCGTGCCAAGCCCCTGACCTAGGGGTAGCCTCAAGCCTGTGGGGTCCGAAGCGATGGAAGCTCGACCGATCCGGGTTCTGCTCGTCGACGACGATCTGTCCTTCCTCCGCTCGCTCGAGGTCCTGCTTACGGACGCACCGGGATTGGAGGTCGTCGGCAAGGTCGGAAGCGGAGCTGAGGCGCTCACGGCAGCCACACAGGTCGAACCGGACGTGGCCGTCATCGACGTGCTCATGCCGGCGATGAGCGGGATCGAATGCGCGCACCTGCTGCAGGAGCGCCACCCGACGGTGCGCGTGATCTTGATCAGCGGCTCGATCTTCGAAGACAGGCGACCTCACCCAGATGAGCGCGGGACAGACGCGTATATAGAGAAGAGCGAGGTTCCCGAGCGCCTACATGCGACGATCCTGGCGCTCGCGGCCGAAACGACCGCACCGCGCAGCCGAACAAACGCCTGACCGAAGCGGCGACCAGCACTAGGCCCGCCTGCCCCACGCTCGGTCTACGCGGGTGAGTGAGCGCGTTGGCTTTCTCGTTGGAGGTAGTGCGCACCCGAACCGCCTTCAGCGGCTTCGTCGTCGGGGTTCAGAAGCTCGCAGGCGTCGATCGATAAGCAACCGCAGCCGATACAAGTCGTGAGCCGGTTGCGGAGCGCCTCGAGCGTGGCAATGCGGCGGTCAATGTCCTTGCGCCAGCCGCGCGAGAGACGCTCCCAGTCGCGGCGGGTCGGGGTGCGGTGCGCCGGAAGAGTCGCAAGGGCCGCACGAATCCGTTCGAGGGGAATTCCCGCGGCGCGGCCGGCTTGAATCAGCGCGATCCGCCGAAGCACGGCCCTTTCGTATCGGCGTTGGTTTCCGGCCGTTCGGTGCGAGATGATCAAGCCCTCCTCTTCGTAAAAGCGGAGTGCTGATGGCGCTACCCCGCTGCGGGAGGCGACTTCGCCGATCGTGAGCTCACTGGCCATCGTGCTTGACTTAAACCTTAGTTGAGGTTCTAGCCTGTCTGCGATGCCGCGATCAAGGAGGAGCAGATGACCGCTGTCGTCGCCACGGAACCCCTGGTCCGGGCCGCATCGCTTGCCGAGCTTCGTGCGTCGGGGCGGCTTGTCGTCCACCTCGACCGGCACACGCTGTGTCTGTTCGCGGACGGCGATGAGGTCTACGCCGTCGACAATCGTTGCCCGCACATGGGGTTTCCGCTCCACCGCGGCACGCTCTGCGACGGGATCCTCACTTGCCACTGGCACCACGCCCGCTTCGACCTCTCAACCGGCGGCACCTTCGACGGATGGGCCGACGATCTGCGCCGCTTCCCGGTCGAGGTTCGCGGCGACGACGTACTCCTCGACCTCAGTCCGCTCGGTGACATGGTCGCGCACCAGCGCAAGCGGCTGCGTGATGGGCTCGAGCGGGACATCCCGCTCGTGCTCGCGAAAGCAACGCTTGCGCTCTTGCAGGCGGATCCGACGGGCGTCGAGGCGTTCTGCGACGGGCTCGACTTCGGCGTCGCACGGCGTGGAGAGGGCTGGTTTCGAGGACTGACGACGCTCACCTGCTTGATGAACCTTCTGCCGAGGCTCGAGCAGCCGGACCGTGCCGCCGCGGTCCATCATGGACTAGCTGACGTCGCGGCCGACTCAGCCGGACAGCCGCCGCACTTCCGGCTCGACCCGCTCCCCGGCCCGGCAGAGCCCGAGCAGCTCGCGCGGTGGTTCCGCGGCTTCATCGAGGTGCGCGACGCCGAGGGAGCGGAGCGCGCGCTCGTCTCGGCCGCACAATCGGGTGCGTCGTCCCGAGAACTCGCCGACATGCTCTTCGCGGCCGCGACCGACCACCGCTACCTGGACGGCGGACACACGCTCGATTTCGTCAACAAGGCACTGGAAGCACTCGATGTCGCCGGCTGGGAACGCGCTGAGCTCGTGCTCGCGTCCCTCCCGATTCAGCTCGCCGGAGCGGAGCGAATGGAGGAGGCGAACGCCTGGCGGAATCCCATCGACCTCGTAGCACTGCTGGACGAGGCGTTCGCGCTACTGCCGGACGCACTTTCGGCGGGCGCGCAGGTCGACGGCTGGTCCGGGCGTGACCCGCTCGTCGAGCACGTCCTCGGTGAGGATCCGGCGGCGAGCGTCGAGGCGCTGCTTGCGGCTCTTCGCGAAGGTGCGAGTGAGGTCGAGCTTGCGGCGGCCGTCTCCTTCGCTGCCGTCATGCGCATCGGCCGCTTCCCGACGAGTAACGAATTCGGCGATTGGGACACGGCTCTGCACACCTTCACATTCGCCAACGCTGTCGAGCAGGGACTCCGGCGGTCGCCATCACCTGAACTCCTCCGCGGCGTATTCGACGCGGCGATGAGCATCCACCTCGACCGCTTCCTCAACGTGCCGGCCGCGAGGCTGCCCGCGCCTGACCCCGACGCCGACCCGGAAGTGCTCTTGGAAGAGCTCCCGCGCCTGCTCAACCGCCAGCAGCAGGTCGCCGAGGCCGGGCAGCTCGCCGCCTCCTTCCTCGGCGCCGGCGGGAACCCACGCCGGCTCGTCGCCGCACTCGGCGCCGCGCTCGTCCGCGAGAACCGCAACTTTCACACAATTCAATGCGTAGAGGCCGCGGTCCGCCAGCACGAGCTGCTGGCTCCCGCGGACGCCGCAGGTCTACCGCTGATCGCGGCAGCGCGCTACCTCGCCGCGCACGCGGCCACGACTCGCTCACAGCGACAGACGTTCGAGATCGCCCGCCGGCTTCACCGGGGTGAGAGACTCTACGAGGGCATCGAGGCATGACCGAGTCCCAGGCAGATGCACCCGAGGGAATGCACACGATCACGCCGCACATCGTTGTCGGCGATGCCGCAGCCGCCGCCGATTGGTACACGCAAGTACTGGGCGCAGAGGAGCGGGGTCGCATCGAACTTCCCGGAGGGAAGCTCATGCAGGTCGAGTTGCAGTTCGGGGACTCGGCGGTGATGTTGGCGGACGAGGTCCCCGAGCTAGACGTCCTTTCGCCTGTCAGCGTCGGTGGCACGGCGACCGTCCTGCATCTGTACACGAATGACGTCGATGCAGTGTGGAAACGCGCGGTCGATGCCGGCGCCGATGTCCGACAACCGCTCCAGAACGTTTTCTGGGGCGAGCGCTACGGTCAGATCACCGATCCGTTCGGCCACCGCTGGGGCCTTGCGCAGCACCTCCGCACCGTTCCGCGTCAGGAGATTGCCGAGGCCGCAGCCACGATGTTCGGCTAGCGTCACGCCCGGGCGATTGCTCGCTCCAACCGACGGGTCGTGAGCTGACAGAGGTCGTGTAGAACCTAAGGCGCTACCGCGGCCACCTCGCGCTCGTCTCGCTACCCTCGGACTCGGTCGCTCCGGCCACGCAACACCACGACTTGCAGGAGGTTCTATGAGCGGTTACGCAGTGGCGCATCTTGACGAGATCAACGAGATTAGCGATGGCCGCTGTCCCTCGCGGCCTATTCGCCACCACTTTGGCATCACGTCTTTCGGCGTCAACGCGTGGACGGGCCGCGACGCGGGCGACCGGATCATCAACGAGCACGACGAGTCGGAGGACGAGGACTTGCAGGAGGAGCTCTACCTCGTCCAGCGGGGCCACGCTACGTTCGAGCTCGACGGCGAGCGGGTGGACGCGCCCGCCGGCACGCTCATCTTCGCCCGCCCGGGCGTCAAGCGGACGGCGTTCGCCGAGGAGGCGGGGACGACGATCGTTGCGCTCGGCGGCACGCCCGGGAAGGCATACGAACCTTCCGGCTGGGAGCTCTGGATGCCGCTCAACCGCCTCTACGCGTCGGGCGACTACGCCGAGGCTGCCGACCGCGGACGCGAGCTGATCGAAGCCCATCCTGAGTACGGCGCACCGCTCTACAACCTCGCCTGCTGCGAGAGTCTCGCGGGGCGGACGGCCGAAGCGATCGAGCACCTCCGCCTCGCGATCAACCGGACGGAGCGTTTACGCTCGCTTGCTAGGCGTGACTCCGACTTCGATCCGATCCGCGGCGAACCCGCGTTCAAGGACCTGGTGGGCTAGCGGCGGAGCGGGCGCCGGCTGACGTGAGGGCGATTCTCACCGACGACATGCAGCGCCTGATTTTTGACCAGCGGCTCGGCTTCATCGCCACGGTCTGTCCGGATGGCGCACCGAACCTCTCCCCGAAGGGCACCACGACTGTCTTCGACGACGACCACCTCGTCTTCGCAGACATCATTTCCCCGAACACTGTCGCCAACCTGCGCCACAACCCCGCCATAGAGCTCAACGTCGTCGACCCGTTCGTCCGTAAGGGTTATCGCTTCAAAGGCACCGCGGACATCCACGAAGCCGGTGAGGCTTACGATCGCGGCCTCGAAATTCTGCGGGAACGCGGCTACAACACCGACACGGTGAAGCACATCGTGCTCGTCACCGTCGAGCGAGCATTGCCGCTTGTCTCGCCCGTCTACTCCACCGGCGCGAGCGAGAGCGAGGTCCAGGCGCGCTGGGCACGGCATTTCGC
>JBKOWS010000186.1:0-18176 GCA_046724565.1 Actinomycetota bacterium
GCGACGTTCGGATCGCAGGCCATCATCGCGATCAGCTGCGAGTAGGACGACGCCTGCGTCGCCTCGTCGATCGTCGGGACGTTCTCGGTGCCCGAGTACAGGCTCGCCTTGTCCGGCGCGATCCGCGCCTGGTAGCCGACCTCGTCCACGAAGATGCGCACGAACGGGCCCGGTCCAGATTGCCCTGCCTCACGGAAGACCGGCTGCGCGCTGCCGTGGAACGCGTCCCACCAGGCCTGCTTGAAGCGATCGAGGTTGACGCAACCCACCTTCGGCCACTGGTAGCCGACCGAGGGCGAGTCCGTGTTGAGGTTCGGGTAGCAGTGGATGGAGACGTCGTCGGCGATCGGCTTCGTGCGTCCACTGGCGCGGTAGGCGTCGCCGACCTCTTTGAGGAATCGGATCGGGGAGTGCGACACGTTGCTGACCGCGTCGAAGTCGTCGTTGCCGCGCGGCGAGAGCCCGAAGGCGATCACGTCGATCCCCGGGTCAACCGCCTTGAGCGCGTCGTAGCAGGCCGCCATCGCCTGCTCCTGGACATAGCCCGAGATGCCGTTGCCGGCGTCGTCGAACTGCGGCTGGTGGAACCGCGGTTGGTTGCCCTCGTTGAGGCAGATGATCTTCCGGACGTACGGATAGCGCTGCGCGACCCGAGCGGCGTACTGCGCGAACAACTGGACGCCGTTCGGCGTGTCGACGAGCGTGCGGGCCTTGAGCGGGTAGATGGCGAACATCACCTCGAGGCCGCGCCGCATCGCCTGTGGGATCGCCCGGTCGAGGAACGCCTGGTCGACGATCGTCGTCGGGTTGGCCGGATCCCAGAAGACGGCGATCCGGTTCTCGGTCATGCCGAGGTCGGTGAGCATGTTGAAGAAGGCGGCCCCGCCGTCCTCGGAGTACTTCCCGGCATCGTCGGCGACCCCGAACGTCGTGCTCGACGCGGAGCCGGCCAGTGCCAGCGCCGCGCAGGCGCACGCCAGGAGCGCAGTGAGCCGCAGCATGCCCCACTTGTCGGCAGATCAGGTTCTGGCTATAAGCGCTAGCTCGAGGGTAGGCGAAGTGGAGCCCGACCTAGAGCCTCGTTCAAGACGGCTGAGCGGGCAAAGCCCACTCAGCCTCTCTGCGGCGCCGCCAAGTCGGCGCCTCGGAGCACCGCTTCGAGGAGTTTGTCGGCGCCGAAGCGGACGGGATCGTCCGCCGGCAAGCCGGTCTCCTCTTCTGCGGCTGCGATCGCCTCGCGCGCTTCCTCCTCGGACACGCTCGAGCTGTTGAGCGCGATGCAGGCGACGGTGGCGGGCCGGAGCTTCAGCGACATCCGCTCGTGCAGGTCGATCAGCTCGCTCAGGCTGACGATGGGAGAAGCGGTCGGGTCGCCCTCGACGACGGTCCGCCCCAGCTCGTGGCAGAGGACGTAGAAGTGCGGCGCGCTGCCGTGCATCAGGCCGACGGTGACCCCGGAGTAGATCGGATGCAGGATCGCGCCCTGCCCTTCGACCCAGAGGAGGTCGCCGCGCTGGCCGCCTTCGACGACGAGGCGTTCGGCGGCGCCGGCGAGGAAGTCGGAGACCACCGCGTCGACCGAGATTCCCCAGCCCGCGATCGCGATGCCAGTCTGGCCCGTCGGGACGAAGACGGAGCGCAGGCCGCGCCTACGGGCCGCTAGGTCGAGCTCGCAGGTCGCCGTCATCTTCCCGATCGCGCAGTCGGATCCGACGGTGAGCACGATCGTCGCTTCCACGTCGAGGTTCTCGCCGGTCGCAGTGCTGAGGTCGGTGGGCGGCTCGCGCAAGTCTCTGAGCTCCACGCCGTGCTCCGCCGCCAATTCCTGCAGCCCGGGAATGTCGTGGAGGCGCACGTGCAGCCCGTTCTCGAGGTCGAGACCCTTCGAGACGCAGGCCTTCAGCAGCTCTTGCCAGTCACCGGGGAAGTGCCCGCCCTGCGTCACGACACCGACGAGCGCGGTGTTCGGCTCGAACGGGAGCGCCTCCTCGACCTTTTCTACGATCGGAACCCCGTCGTCGGACTCTCCGGCCCGCTCGGAGTCGAGCATCGCGACGACCGACTCGCGGCGGTAGCGCATGACGCCGCGTGCGGTCTTCGCGTAGTGCGGATCGTGCGAGAACTCCTCCGCCAGGATCAGGTACCGCTTCGGTGAGGCTTCAGTCAAGCTGTCTGACACCGGCCTCCGAGACACCGAGCCCGGGCCGGTTCGGGGGGAGCTGCACGCCGTGGACGAACTCCACGCCAGTCCACGGATCGGCAGCGATCAGCAGGTTGCCGTCGAGGTCGACGTGGTCGCAAAGGCTCGCGATCTGCGCCGCGGCCGAGATGCCGAGCCCCGACTCGATCATGCAGCCGAGCATCACCCCGAGCCCGAGCGAGCGCGCCGCATAGGCCATGCGCATCCCCTCGCGTATGCCGCCCGACTTCGCCAGCTTGATGTTGATCCCGTGCGCACGCTCCGCGCAACGCGCGACGTCGTCGAGGTGATGACAGTCCTCGTCGACGTAGATCGGGACCGGTGACAGCGCTTTCAGCCGCGGTCCGTCTGTGTCTCCCTCGGATAAAGGTTGCTCGCAGTACTCGACGCCGAGCTCGGCGAGCTGCGGTAGCGAGTCGCGCGCCTCTTCGAAGCTCCAACCCTCGTTCACGTCGACCTGCAACGGGACGTCAGTCACCTCACGCACGGCACGCACGCGTTCGACGTCGAAGCCGTCGCCACCGCCGAGCTTGAGCTTCATGCGGCGGAAGTCACCCGGCTTCTCGGCACGGCGCGCCATGTCGTCCGGATCGCCGAGCCAGATCGTCCACGACGTCGGCGGCCCAGCGCGCCTCAGCCCGAGCAGACGCCAGACCGGCAACTCCAGCAGCTTTCCCTGCAGGTCGTGCAATGCCGCGTCGATTGCCGCACGCGCCGCCCATTCGCGGCGTGGCAACCGCGCCTCGATCTCGTCGAGGGCGAAGGGATCGTCGCCGACGAGTTCCGCATGCTCGTCGAGGTACGCCAAGGCACTCTCGGCCGTCTCGCCGTGGTAGTCAACGGGTGCGGCTTCCCCAAACCCAGACACGTCGGCGCGACGAAGCTCGAGCTGCACGACGTGCTCCGTGTCGGTCGCGCCGCGTGAGATGACGAACGTCTCGGCGAGCTCGAGGGAGACGATTCTGGCGCCGAACTGCATCGGGGCTACACTAGTCGTCCCTACGCGCCTGTAGCTCAGGGGATAGAGCGTGCGCCTCCGGAGCGCAAGGTCGCAGGTTCGATTCCTGCCAGGCGCACTCACTGTCCGCCCGGCTCACCGTCTCTGCTCGGTCAGCCCCCTCAGCACGGTTTGCCGACTACACGTGGAGCTGTGATCCCTGGTGCGTGCAGGTTGCGGTGCTTGAAGTCGAGTACGGCCGCGATGTTGTTCGCATGGGCGTCGCGCACCGATAGTGGCCGCAGGTTCCAGCGCCACTCGATCATGCGCAGGATCGATGCGTGGTCGTAGAGTCCGTGAGCGACGTGGCGTCGGCGGGCGTACGGTGAGATGACAAGACAAGGTACGCGGAAGCCACGCAGCCTGTACGCAGGGTCGACGTCGCGGGCAAGCGGCGGCGGCACGTGGTCGAAGAAGCCTCCCCACTCGTCGAAGGTGATGATCAGCACCGTCCTCGACCACGCCGGGCTCGTTGTGACCGCCCGGTAGGTGCGGGCGAGGAAGTACTCGCCGGCACGAATGTCCGAGGGCGGATGATCGTCGCCCCCGGTGCCGGCCTCGTTTGCTCCAAACTGGGGATCGACGAACGCGACGTGCGGCAGCCGGCCCCGCTTGCAGTCCGAGAGGAACTGCGCGTACGGGCGTGCGATCGACGAGTACTTCGAGCCCCAGAGCACCACGGAGGGGATGGTCAGGTAGTAGTTGCGGCCGCTGAGGCCGCGTTTGGCGAGCCGGTCCCAGATCGTCGGCAGGGTAGACGGAGTCTTCGTATTGACGATGCGGTCGGTGACTCCCGCATGGAGGTACCGCCGATTCGGCCACGTCGGCCCCATCAGCGGGGCGAAGTAGCGGTCGCAAACCGTCCAGTAACGAGCTGCGACGCCAAGAAACGCGAGGTCACGACGCCTGTAGTAGCCGATCGCGTACCGATCGCTGCCACCCGACCGCAAAAAGCCGTCGCAGGCGCCGTTGTCGAACTGGACGCGGCCGCCCTCGTAGGAGTGATCAGGGTCGGGATGCCCGCAGCCCTGGAAGTCGGGAGCGAGCGGATACGTCGAATGCGAAACGCCGTTGGCATCGACGTAGCTCAACCCCGCCTGCCGGCCATCGGCGCCCTGAAGCCAGCCGAGCAAGTGGTCGAATGATCGGTTCTCCATCATCACGACCACGATGTGATCGATGCCCGACCGCGACGGCGGCGGCAACACGCTGTCCATGTTCACTCTCAGGCCGGGAAGCGCGGCGCGAGCCCCGCCGGAAAACGCAACCGGGCCGATCGTGGTCGCGACCGCAAGAACGAATTCCCGGCGCGAGAGCCGCCCGTCCAACTCCACGTCCAAACTATCGTCGCGAACTCGTGTTCCCTGGGGCGAGTATCGGTTCATTCGACGTTGACGGGCGCGTCGAATCAACCCCCGAGAAATGTTCTAGGCGATGACCGCCCTTCGTCGGAACTTCGCAGATCGTGAGCGCCCGATCGATTGTCTCGTCGGCGTAGTTGAATGTTCGCGCCGTATCCGGAATGGCCATACGACGGCTTTTCTAACACACGGATTTCACTGCGGACGATACGTCAGCATCACCGCACCGGTAGTGGTCGCCTTGGAATCCACGAGGCTGAGGTTCATCCGTTCGCCCGCACGCACCCCTGACCAGCCGTTTCCCGCTTCCGAGGATCAGGGGGTCGATCGTCAGGAAGAGCTCGTCGCCCAGTCCGTACTCGATGAGGGTTTCAACGAGGCCGTCGCTACCGAGAACGGCAATGTTGCAGCCCGGATGCTGCTTCAGGCTGGCGACGGCTTCGCCCACATCGCCGTTGAGGAGCGTCGAGTTCTGCCAGCCGGTGGACTCAAGCATCGTGGAGGCGACGTACCTCGGTGTGTTGTTCAGATGGGTCGCAAACGGATCGTCGCTGGGCCCGGTCGGCCAGAACGACGCCATGTGCTCGTACGTCTTCAGTCCAAACAGATACGTGTCCGTCGAGGCCATGCCTTCGGCGGCTGCCACCGCCAGCACGTCGTCGAAGTACGGCCTCTGCCAACCACCGAGCCGCCCTCCGTGTCCTCATCGGCGGAGCCAGGCGCCTACATGACACCGTCAAGGGACAGGAACTCGGATTACGCGCAACTTCCTCATCAGTCAGCTCCCATCGATCGTGGTCGGTAGCTAGGACTTCGCTCGACCGCAAAACTCATCCCTCGGCGGACAGCGCGCGCCGAGCTTGTACCTACGCAGCGACGGGTTCGTGGGCCGCCGGATCCGGCTTCAGGATGACCGTCTCGCTCGGGGCATGGGAAAGGATCCACTGCAGGTCTTTCGGCGTGAAGCCGGGGCCGCGGTGTGTCGGGGCCGGCGCGACGATGCGGTCGAAGTGCTCGACCTCCCACAGTCGCTGCAGTGCGTGCGTCGGAGTGCGCCCCGCTTCGATTCGCGCATCGACCGGAACGCCGGCTCGAGACGCTTCGTTCTCGACCGCCTCCAGCAGCGGCACCGCCATTGCCACCTGCTGGCTCATCGGCGCGTCCATCGCGTACTCCAGCGGCGTGACGATCAAATAGGCAGGCACGAGTGTCGCCTGCTCAGCCCGCGCGATGCGGATCGCCGCCGCCAGCACGGTCGGGTCGAGCTCACCGCCCGTGAATGGAACCAGGATGCGACGAGGACCGACTCGACGGGGGCGACCGCGGCGTGCGGCCCAGACGCCGAGGACGAGGGCGACGACTGCCGCGGCAACGAGCAGCCAGACCCAGATCACGCGCCGTCCTCGCGCAAGGCGCGGTCCGCGACGACACGAATGTCGACGCCCGGCAGCTCACGCACCATTCTGGAGAGCAGGGAGCCACGCAGGATCTCCACGCGACGGCGCTCGTCGGGAGTGCCGACGAAGATGTAGGTCGAACCGCGCTCGGCAGCGACGCGACGCACTGCCCCGACGAGGTCGTCGCCGTCCTCCTCGAGAAAGTGAATGCCGAGCACGCTCGCCAGGCGTTTGAGCGCCGCGAGCTGCACAAGCTCTTCAGGCGTCGGCTCGCCCGACGGACGAACCCAGAGCGCATCGATGTCAGCCCCCAGGCGCTGGGCGGAACGCCAGGCGCGGCGGAGGATGCGTTGCGACTTCGGCTGCGGCTCGACCAGTGCGAGCACGCGTTCCGTAACGGCCTGCTGGCTGAGCGGCTCCAGGGTCTGCGACGTTCTGCGCTCCTCCACGTCGTCCGCGACCTCGCGCAAAGCGAGCTCCCGCAGAGTGGCGAGGTTCTCCTGCCGGAAAAAGTTCTGGAGCGCCACCTCCGCCCGCTCCCTCGGGTAGACCTTGCCCGCCCGGATTCGCTCGCGCAGCTCCTCGGGGGTGAGGTCGATGAGGACGACCTCGTCGGCCTCGTCGAGGATCCCGTCGGGGAAGGTCTCCCGAACCCGAACGCCGGTCAACTCGTTGATCGCGTCGTTGAGGCTCTCGAGGTGTTGGACGTTGACCGTCGAGATGACGTCGATGCCCGCCTCCAGGAGCTCGTCGATGTCCTGGTAGCGCTTCTCGTTGCGAGTGCCGGGAGCGTTCGTGTGGGCCAGCTCGTCGACCAGAGCCAGCTCCGGCGCACGCGCGATGACCCCATCGACGTCCATCTCCTCCAGCTCGAGGGCGGCGTGCGCGGCGCGGAGACGCGGGACGACCTCGATCCCTTCCGCGAGCGCCGTGGTCTCGGGGCGATCGTGCGGCTCGAGGTAGCCGATCACGACATCCCGTCCTTCCTCTAGCGCTTGCTTCCCCTCGAGCAGCATCCGGTAGGTCTTTCCGACCCCGGCTGCCATCCCGAGCAGGATCCGATAGTGGCCGCGCATGTCAACTCACGCACCGAGCAGGTTGTGGACGACGAGATCGATGAGTTTGATCCCGACGAACGGGAGGATTACGCCGCCCACACCGTAGATCAACAGGTTTCGGCGGAGGAGCGCGGTCGCACCGATGGCCCGGTACTTCACTCCCCTCAGAGCGAGCGGGACGAGCGCCGGGATGATCAGCGCGTTGAAGACGATCGCCGAGATGATGGCGCTCTTCGGGTCACCGAGGCGCATCAGGTTCACGGAGTCGAGCGGTCCGCGCGCGCCGGGATGCTCCGCGTAGGTGAATGCAAAGATCGCCGGGAGGATGGCGAAGTACTTCGCGACGTCGTTCGCGATCGAGAACGTCGTCAGTGAGCCGCGCGTGATCAGCAGCTGCTTGCCAACCTCGACGACCTCGATCAGCTTGGTCGGATTGTTGTCGAGGTCGACCATGTTGCCCGCTTCCTTCGCGGCCGACGTTCCGGCGTTCATGGCGACGCCGACGTCGGCCTGTGCGAGTGCGGGCGCGTCGTTCGTGCCGTCGCCGGTCATCGCGACCATTCGTCCCAATCCCTGCTCTTCCTTGATCAGGGCCATCTTCGCCTCGGGCGTTGCCTCGGCGAGGAAGTCGTCCACGCCCGCCTCCTGCGCGATCACCGCCGCCGTCACACGGTTGTCACCGGTGATCATCACCGTGCGAATGCCCATCCGGCGAAGCTCGTCGAAGCGCTCGCTCATGCCGCCCTTGACGATGTCCTTGAGGTGGATCACCCCGAGAACGTGGTTGCCGTCCGCGACCACGAGCGGCGTGCCGCCGGAGCGCGCGATGGTCTCAACCGCCACGTCGAGCTGAGCCGGCGTTGAGCCGCCTTGCTCGCTGACGAAACGCTTGACCGCGTCGGCCGCGCCCTTGCGCAGCATTCGACCGTTGAGGTCTACCCCGCTCATGCGCGTCGTCGCGGAGAATGGGATGAAGCGCGCTTCCTTGCCTCCTAGCTTCCGCTCGCGCAAGCCATAGCGTTCCTTCGCCAGCACCACGATCGAGCGTCCCTCTGGGGTTTCGTCCGCGAGCGAAGACAGCTGCGCTGCTTCGGCGAGCTGCTCGGCAGTCACACCGTCGACTGGGACGAACTCCGATGCCTGCCGGTTGCCGAGCGTGATCGTGCCGGTCTTGTCGAGAAGCAGGACGTCGACGTCGCCGGATGCCTCCACGGCGCGCCCGGACAGCGCCAGGACGTTCCGCTGGACGAGACGGTCGATGCCCGCGATCCCGATCGCAGAGAGGAGCGCCCCGATCGTCGTCGGGATCAGCGAGACGAGCAGCGCGATCAGCACGGTCTGAGAGAGCGAGGTACCTGCGTAGAGCGCGAACGGGCGCAGCGTGACGACGGCCGCAAGGAACGTGATGGTCAGACCGGCCAGCAGGATGTTCAGCGCAATCTCGTTCGGCGTCTTGCGCCGCGCGGCCCCTTCGACGAGCGCGATCATCCGGTCGAGGAACGACTGCCCCGGCTCCTGCGTAACCAGAACCACGAGCCGGTCGGAGAGCAGCTTGGTTCCGCCCGTAACGGCCGAGCGGTCGCCCCCGGATTCCCGGATGACGGGTGCCGACTCGCCGGTGATCGCTGATTCGTCGACCGAGCCGACGCCCTCGATCACCTCTCCATCTGCGGGGATGATCTCCCCGGCTGAGATCACGACCACGTCTCCCTTCTGGAGCTCCGGCGCGGGAACGTCATCCATGCCACCGGTATCGGTGCGCCGGTGCGCGATCGTGGTCGTGCGCGTCGCGCGCAGTGCATCGGCTTGCGCCTTGCCGCGTCCTTCCGCAATCGCCTCGGCGAAGTTCGCAAAGAGCACGGTCAGCCAGAGCCAGAAGGAGATCACGCCGACGAACCACAGCTGTCCCGTGTCGCCGCGTGCGAGGTCGATAAAGAAAATCGCGCTCGTGATCACGCTGCCGAGCTCCACGATGAACATGACCGGGTTGTGCACTTGCAGCCGCGGGTCGAGCTTCGGAAAGGAATCGCGGATCGCCGCGACCACGAGCTCCTTGGAGAAGACGCTTGCCGATTTGCGGGCCATCAGGAGCTCGTTGCGCGGTCGATGGCCAGATTCAGTGCCAGCACGTTCACGCCCGGCTCACCGAGGAAGCCGAGCGATCGGCCGTCGGTGTTCTCGTCGATCAGACGATTGACCGTTGCCAGCGGCAGCTTGCGGACTGCTGCGACCCGTCGCGCCTGCAGGTGTGCGTACGCCGGCGAGATGTCAGGGTCGATCCCCGAGCCGGACGGCGTCACCGCGTCGACCGGTATACCGTGGATGGTCAGCCCGCGGTTGTACGGCCGTTCGAGCTTGAGGATCGACTCGGCGTTCTGCCTGACCGCCTTCGCGAGGTCCGGATTGGTCGGCCCGAGGTTCGAGAAGGTCGTGCCGCCCGCGTTGTCCGGCGGCGACGTCCCCGACGGCCTCCCGTGGAAGTAGCCGGGCTTCGTGAAGGCCTGCGCCGCCAGTTTCGAGCCCACGACCTTGCCGTCGACCTTGATCAGGCTGCCGTCGGCACGATTGGGGAACGCGAGCTGGGCAAAGCCGGTCGCAAGAGCGGGCAGCCCGAGCCCGAGGACGAGCGTCAGCACCACGACGACGATGACCGACGCCCTGAGGTCGCGTCGCATCAGTGGCTCAGCCCCTCGACCACCGGTCCGAGCGTCAGCGCCGGGAAGACCATGAGGCCCGCGGTGAGGACGATGACCCCCAAGAGGAGGACGGCGAACGTCGGACCGTCGGTGCGGAAGGTTCCGGCTGAGGCGGGCGCGGTCTTCTTCGCCGCGAGCGAGCCCCCAATCGCCAGCGCAGCCAGCAGCGGCACGAACCGGCCGAGGTACATCGCAACCGCTCCGAGCTCGGCCGAGAAGTTGGTCGCGCCATAGCCCGCGAACGCGCTGCCGTTGTTGTTCGTCTGGGACGTGTAGGCGTACAGCGCCTCGGTGAAGCCGTGCGCACCCGGGTTGAAAACGGAGGCAAGGCCGGCGTGCGTGACGACGGAGAGCGCGGTCAGGGACAACACCAGCGTCGGCACGAAGAGCGCGCCGACGGCGACGTATTTCATCTCCCGCGCCTCGATCTTCTTCCCGAGGTATTCCGGCGTACGCCCGACCATCAGCCCGGCCACGAACACCGCGATCAGGATGTAGAAGATCAGCCCGTACATGCCGGAGCCGACTCCGCCGAAGATCACTTCCCCGACGAAGATGTTGACGAGGGGGACGGCGCCGCCAACCGCAGTGAAGGCATCGTGACCGCCGTTGACTGAGCCGTTCGACGCGTCGGTCGTGGCGGTCGCCCAGAGCGCGGTGTTGGCGATGCCGAAGCGAACTTCCTTGTCCTGCATGTTGCCGCCGCTCTGGCCGTGGCCCTGGGTGATGTTGACGCCTGAGCTCCGCAGCACCTGCGAACCATGCTGCTCGGAAGGCAAGGCGATCGCTACGCCGATCGCGAACATCGCAAACATCGCCGCGAAGATCATCCAGGCGTGTCGGCGCGCCAGCACCATGCGGCCGAACATGAAGACCTGGGCCACGGGGATCAGCAGGATGGCGAGGACCTCGAGGAAGTTCGTGAGACCGTTCGGGTTCTCGAACGGAACGGCCGAGTTGGCGTTGAAGAACCCACCGCCGTTCGTGCCGAGCTGCTTGATCGCCAGCATCAACGCGACTGGGCCGCGCGCGATCGTCTGAGCCGCCCCCTCGAGGGTATGCGCCGTCGCGTGCCCCGAGAAGGTCTGGGGCACCCCCTGCGACATGAGGATGAGCGCGAGGATCAGGGACAGCGGCAGCAGGACGTAGACGAGGGAGCGGTAGAGGTCGACCCAGAAGTTGCCGAGCTCGGACGTCGTTCGGCGGGCGAGTCCGCGCGCGACGGCCGCGAGCACGGCCATTCCCACACCGGCCGAGACGAACTGCTGCACTGCGAGCCCCGCCATCTGCGTGAGGTACGACATCGTCGTCTCGCCGCCGTAGTACTGCCAGTTGGTGTTTGTGACGAAGCTGGCAGTCGTGTTCAGCGCGATGTGCGGCGGTACGGCCCGCAGATGATCCGGGTTGAGGAACAGGTGGCCCTGCAGGCGCTGGATGGCATACAGGAGCGCTGAGAAGACCAGGCTGAAGACGAGCACGCTTTTGCCGTAGCCCTTCCAGTCCTGCTCCTCGCCACCGCCGGTCAGGCGCAGGAAGCCACGCTCGAGCACCGCCCCGGGCAGCCGAGCGGAGGTGTAGACACGCGCCAGGTACGACCCCAGCGGGTAGGCCAGCGCTACGAGCACGACGGCGTAGACGAGCACCTGGGAGATTCCCTGCCCGCTCATCTAGTGCCCCTTCAGTGAATGCTGCCGAGCTTCTCGGTCGCGAGCACCAAGCGATGCAAGGACGCAGGGAGCCCCAATATGCATCCATATTGGGACGACCGGGGACGCGGCAGCGCGCCGCGTGATCGCGGGCGAGAAGCCCGAGGACATTTGCTGGAGGGGCACTAAAGCCTCTCCCCGCGGAAGAGCGCGTAGACGAGGTACACAAGAACGAGGAGCGAGATCGCCAGGCCGAGTGCGTCCGCGGCGGACATCAGACGCGCTCCAGGACGTACAGGAGGAGGAAGATGAATGCGAAGCAGCCCAGTGCGATCGCTACTGCGGCAAGGTCGAACATGACATTCACGCTACGAGGCGAACGCTCAGCGACGTCGCAAGATTCCGAAACGCGATCTCAAAAATGTCTCAGAGGCGTACCCTGACAACATGCGACACGTAAGGGCCTTGCTGGTCAGCGTCGCGGCGGTGGCGGCCGGGACAGGGCTCGTCTTCGCGCTGCGGCCGATCGCCCCCGACCTCAGCCTCGGGGTGCTCTACGTCCTGCCTGTCATCGCCGTCGCGGTGGCGGTCGGGGCGGCCTATGCCGTGGCCACAGCGGTCGCGAGCATGCTCGCCTTCAACTTCTTCTTCCTGCCGCCCGTCCACTCGTTCACGCTGAGCGACTCCGAGAACTGGGTAGCGCTGGCCGTGTACCTCGGGACGGCGATCGTCGTGGGGAAGCTGTCCGCGGACGCACGGGGCAGAGCGGCCGACGCGGAACAGCGCGAGCGAGAAGCCAAGCTCCTCGCCGAGGCGTCTCTCGCACTGTTGCGGAGCGAGCACGTCCAGGCCGAGCTTCGCGGTATCGCCGAGCGGACCGCCGCTGCGCTCGGCACGGAGGGGACCCAGATCGAGCTCGGCTCCCTGCGCCGGGCCGATCGTCACGAGACCGCGTTCGATCTCACTGCAGGTGAGCGCCACGTCGGCCGGATCTTCTTTCACAAGGGTGCAGAGCCGGACGCGCGCACGCGCCTGCGCGTCCTCCCCGCGCTCGCTTCGATCCTCGCGGTCGCCGAGGATCGCGAGCGGCTCGGCCTCAAGGCCGTCGAGGCGGAGACGCTGCGGCGTAGCGACGCGATCAAGACCGCATTGCTCCGCTCGGTAAGCCATGACTTCCGCTCGCCACTAACGGCTGTCCGTGCAGCCATCGACGGCCTGCTCAGTGCCTCGCTGCACCTGCGCGAGGTTGACCGCGAGGAGCTGCTGCAGACGATCGACGTCGAGGCACGGCGACTCGAGCGTCTCGTCCACAACCTCCTCGACCTTTCGCGATTGCAGGCGGGAGTCGCGGACCCCCGCCCCGAGGTCTGGACCGCAGACGGAATCGTGGGCCGGGCGCTCGAATCGCTCAGCGACGGGGCGGAACGTGTCGTCGTGACGCTCGGAACCGACAACGCTGCTTTCCGGGTGGACGGCGCCCAGGCCGAGCGAATCCTCGTGAATCTCATCGAGAACGCGCTGAAGTTCTCCTCACCGACAGACGCGGTCGAGGTCGCGATCGAGACCGTCGACGGCGAGGTGCGCATTCGAGTGTCCGACCGTGGGCCCGGCCTCACGAAGGCGGAACTGGAACGCATCTTCGATCCATTCGAACGGGCCGGCGCCGAAGCAGGGACCGGCTTGGGCCTCGCGATCGCGCGCGGGTTCGCCGAGGCGAACGCCGGTCGCCTGTGGGCGGAATCGAAGGACGGCACCGGAGCGTCCTTCGTGCTCGCCTTTCCGCTCGCGGAGACCAGGTTCGCACTGCAGCGATGAGTGGGCCACGCGTTCTCGTCGTCGACGACGAGCCCCAGATCCTCCGTGCGGTGAGCGCCAACCTCCGGGGTGCCGGCTACGACGTCGACACTGCGTCGACGGGAGAAGACGCTCTCGCGAACGCGGCGATGCGACCGCCCGATGCCGTGATCCTCGACCTCATACTGCCCGACAAGAGCGGGACCGAGGTCACGCGGGAGCTGCGGCAGTGGAGCACGGCGCCCGTGATCCTTCTGTCCGCCGTCGGCGACGAGGGCGACAAGGTGGCGGCGCTCGACGCCGGTGCCGACGACTACGTCACGAAGCCGTTCGGGATCGAGGAGCTGCTCGCACGCCTTCGAGCCGCCCTTCGGCGTTCGACGGCGTCCGGCGATCCGGTGCTCGAGGTGGGCGAGCTGAAACTCGACCTCGACAAGCGACTGGCCTCGTTCGACGGGCACACGCTGAGCTTGACCCCGCACGAGTTCAACCTCCTGCGCTTCTTCATGCAGAACGAGGGAAAGCTGCTGACCCACCCGGCGATCCTTCGCGAGGTCTGGGGCCCGCAGTACCACGACGAATCTCATTACCTGCACGTGTACGTCTCGCAATTACGGCGCAAGATCGAGCCGGATCCGGCGCGGCCGCGGTACCTGCTGACGGAGCCCGGAGCCGGCTACCGGCTCGTCGCGCCCGGCTCTTGAGGTTCTCTTTAGGCCCGGCCCTCGAAGCTTGAGCCGCGGCTGAGCCGCACAACCCTACGTTGACTTCATGGCGCGCCGTCGGGCGCAGAGTCTCGAGCGGGTTCTCGGCACTCCCGCGCTGTTCTCGACCGCGTACGGCGACGTCGGCTCTTCGATCTACTACGCGCTCGGACTGACGGCGTCCTTCGCCCTGGGTCTGACGCCGCTGGTCTTCGTCATCGCCGGCATCTTCTTCGTCTGCACCGCTGCGACGTATGCGGAGGGAACCGTGCGATTTCCGGAGGCGGGCGGCTCCTCCAGCTTCGCGCGCCACGCGTTCAACGAGGTCGTCTCCTTCGGCGCCGGGTGGGCGCAGCTTCTGAACTACATGGTGACGATCTCGATCTCGGCCTTCTTCGTGCCGCACTACCTGTCCGTTTTCTGGGGACCCCTCCGCCAGAACCCGTGGGACATCGTCGGTGGCGCTGCGGTGATCCTGATCCTCGTCGCGCTCAACGTCTTCGGCATCCGCGAAGCGGTCCGCCTGAACGTGGCGCTCGCAGTCCTCGACTTCTCCACCCAGGTGCTGCTCGTCCTGATCGGCGCGAGCCTGATCTTCCATCCGCATCTGCTTGCGTCCAACGTGCACTTCGGCGTCGCCCCGGAGTGGAGCAAGTTCTTGCTCGCGATCCCGATCGGGATGATCGCGTACACGGGAATGGAGACGATCTCCAACCTGGCCGAGGAGACGCGCGACCCGCCCCGCGACGTTCCGCGCGCCTACAAGTTCGTCGCCGGCGCGGTCTTCACGATCTACCTGACCCTTCCAGCGATCGCGCTCATGGCCCTGCCGGTCCATCGCGTCGGCGATCACTACGAGACGCTGCTCGGCCAGAGCCCGCCCAAGGGCTTCGCGAACGATCCAGTGCTCGGACTGGTCGAGAACATCGGTCTGCACGGCACGGCGCTGTCGGCGATGAAGTTCTACGTCGGCATCCTCGCCGGGACGATCCTCATCATCGCCGCCAACGCCGGCGTGATCGGGTCGTCACGCGTCACGTACTCGATGTCGAGCTACCGCCAGCTCCCCGAGATGTTCCGGCGGCTGCATCCACGTTTCAAGACGCCGTGGCTCTCGCTGACCTGCTTCTCCGGACTGCTCGCCACTGCGACGTTGCTGCCAGGGAGGATCGACTTCCTCGGGACGATGTACTCGTTCGGCGCGATGCTGTCGTTCGCGATCGCGAACGCAGCGTTGATCGGCCTTCGCTACCGGCATCCCGACGAGGAGCTGCTCGTCAAGTCGTGGCCGAACCTGCGCTTCAGGGGTGTCGACTGGCCGGTCTTCGCGATCGTCGGGCTTTTCGGAACGGTCGCTGCCTGGATCACAGTCGTGGTGCAGGAACCGACCACGCGCTGGGTCGGCTTCGGCTGGCTCGCGGCCGGCTTCACAGTGTTCGTCATCTACCGGTGGGTCGTGCTGCGAGTACCACTCACGCGGACCATCCGCGCTCCGGTCCCGGTCGGGGCCGCGCTCGCACTCGAATATCGCCGACTCGTGGTACCGATCGTCGGCACCGAGGAGTCGGAGCAGGCGCTCGACCTCGCCTTCCACCTGGCGGCCGACAAGGGAGCGACGGTGACAGCGGTGACGGTGCTCGAGGTACCGCTCGAGCTGCCGCTCGAGAGCGACCTCCCCGAAAGCGAGGCTGTCGCAAACGCGATGCTGGACGACGCGCGCGCCGCAGGAGAGCTCCGCGGGGTCAAGGTGATGACCCGCTTGGTTCGTGACCGCGACGCCGGCGAGGCGATCGTCCGCGAGGCGGCGAGCCGCCAGGCCGAGATCGTCGTCCTCGGATCGCCCCGAAGGAACACGCGCTCGAGGGTCTTCGGCAGCACGGTCGACTACGTGCTCCGCCACGCGCCGAGCCGCGTCATGGTCGCGGCCGCCCCGCGACCGGCGACTGCCGCGTTGAAGGTAGCCGCTTCGTAAAGACTGGGGCTAGGCTCGCGCGGTGCGGGCCTACCTGCGGAGCTTGAATCCACAGTTGCCGCGGGACGTCTGGATCCTGCAGGCAGGCGGCCTCGCGAACATGTTCGGCAACGGGGTGATCGGGCCGTTCCTGATCATCTACCTGCACAACGTTCGCGGGATCTCGCTGGGGATCTCCGGGCTCGTGGTCGCATCCAACTCTGCCGCCGGCCTCGTGTCCGGGTTCGTCGGCGGCGCTCTCTCCGATCGCGTCGGGCCGAAAAGGGTGCTGGGCGGTGCGCTAACGCTGATGGCTATCGCCTTCGCACTCTTCCCCCTTATTCGAGAGCCCTGGCAGGCCTTCGGGTTGAACGCGCTCGCCGGGCTGGGGAGCGGGTCCTTCTGGCCCAGCCAGTCCACCCTGCTCAGCTCGCTGACGCCGCCTGGACGCCGGCACACTGCGTTCGCGCAGCAGCGCATGACGATGAACCTCGGCATCGCCCTGGGTGGACTCGTCGCCGGTGCGATCGCACGCACGGACCGGCCGGGCACGTTCACCTTTCTGTTCCTGCTAAACGCCGCGACGTTCCTGATCTTCGTCGCCGTGCTGTGGTTCGTTCACGCTCCGCATCACGTTGAGGCGCACCACGAGCCGGGTCGCTACGTCGACGTGGTCCGAAACGGTGTCTTCCTCCGCTACATCGTCCTGAACGTCATCTTCATCGGCGCGGGCATCGCGGTGATGAGCGAGCTCCTGCCGCCGTTCGCCAAGAACGTGGCGCACGTCAGCGAGCCCGCGATCGGCGTGCTCTGGTTCGTCCTGGCGGGTGCCGTCACGCTCGCCCAGCTTCCGATCGTGAAGCTGGTCGAAGGCAGGCGGCGGATGCGTGGGCTTGCGCTCATGGGCGTGATCTGGGCCGCCACTTTCATGGCCGTCCTCGTCGGCGGAGCCTGGTTCACCGGGACCCAGGCGGCGCTGATCTTCGGCGCGGCGGTTGCTGGATTTGCGCTCGGCGAGTGCCTGCACGGCGCGATCTACGCACCGCTCGTGGTCGACCTCGCCGAGCCGCGCATCCTCGGGCGCTACATGGCCTTCTCCAGCTTCTCGTGGCAGCTCGGCTGGCTGGTCGGCCCCGCGGCGGGAGGCTTCGTCCTCCAGACCGAGCCGCTCGCCCTCTGGCCTGCAGCAGCCGCGATCTGCTTGCTCGCGTCCTCGTACGCGTTGTCGTTGGAGCGCCTGATCCCTGAGCACCTCCATCTCACGCCGCACGTCGATTCCCTCGCAGGCGTCCCGGGTACGATGGCGAATATGGCGCCAGCGACCGACGAGCCCCTCAGTACCGATGCCCAGCCTCCCCCGCATCAGGAGGACGAGGCCTCGCGGCTACGCCGAGGCGGTCGCACCGCGCCCGGAACCACGCGTCGCTGAAGTCAGCGCCCAGGGTCTCACCTGGATCCATCTCGACCCGCCGATCGACCCGGAGACGGTCAATCGCCTACGCGAGGGCTTCGGCTGGCATCCGCTCGACGTCGAGGACGTCCTCTCGAAGCGGCAGCGGCCGAAGATCGACGACTACGGCGAGGAGGGCTACCTCTTCGGCGTCCTGCACTTCCCCGCGTACGACAAGAACGTCCAGCGGCTGAACGCGGCCGAGCTCGACTTCTTCCTCGGTCCGGACTACCTGGTCACGATCGCGAACGTCGAGCTGCTGCCCGTGACGCGACTCTTCAATCGCGTCCAGGAGGACGAGCAGTTCCGGAACCAGCTGTTCGAGAAGGGCTCTGGCCGCCTGCTCTACGAGGTGCTCGACGACCTCTTCGACTACTGCTTCCCCATCCTCGACAAGATCGCCTACAAGCTCGACTCGATCGAGGACGACATCGAGGACCGGCGCTCCGAGGAGATCGTCACCGACATCTCCAAGGTGAAGCAGGAGATCATCTCCTACCGGAAGATCATCAAGCCGCAGCGTCCTGCATTGCGTCTGCTGGAGCGGCACATCGAGCGCTTCCTTCCGGAGAACCTCGAGCTCTACTTCGACGACCTCGTGGACGCGTCCGAGCGCATCTGGGACCTGCTCGACAACTACAAGGAAGTCGTCGAAGCGCTCGAGGACACGAACGAATCGGTCATCTCGCATCGACAGAACGACATCCTGCGGATCCTGACGATCTTCAGCGTCATCCTCCTGCCGCTCACGCTCATCTCGGGCATCTTCGGCATGAACGTCCTGTTCCCGGGCGAGCACACGCACGCCGCCTTCTGGGCGATTGCGGGCCTGATGATCGCCACGATCGCCGGGATGATCGGCTTTTTCAAGTACAAGGGCTGGCTCTGAACAGAAGGGCCTAGCCAAGCGGCTGGGCCGTTC
>JBKOWS010000080.1:0-22235 GCA_046724565.1 Actinomycetota bacterium
CAGCCTCGTGTGGGCGCTCACCTACGTGACGAACGTGTCGATCGTCGTGCAGTTCCTGATCGCGCTCGTCGGGCTCGGCGTCGCCATCGACTACGCACTGCTGATGATTTTCCGCTTCCGTGACGAGCTCCGCGAGGGCGAGGACGTCGAAACCGCGCTCGTCGAGACGATGACGCACGCCGGCAGGTCGGTGATCGTGTCCGGCTCGACGGTCGCGGTCGGCCTGCTGAGTATGCTCATCCTGCCGTTGCCGTTCATCCGGTCGATCGGGATTGGCGGCATGTTGATCCCGGCGGTCTCGGTCGTTGCCGCGATCACTCTCGCGCCCGCGCTGCTCGCGACGCTCGGGACGCGGATCAACAGCCTACGGGTGCTGCCGAAACGGTTCGTCGACAAGGGCCACCCCGAGGACGGCCTCTGGGGCCGCTGGGCAGGGTTCGTGATGCGGCGTCCGGTCTCGGTCGCCGCCGTCGGCCTGGCGATCGTCGGTGTGCTCGTCTACTACGGTGTGCAGCTCAATCCGAGCGAGGCCCAGGCGAAGGACTTCCCCGGCAAGGGTGACGCGATTACCGGCCGTGCGGCGCTCGCCGACGCCGGCATTTCCGCCGGCGTCATGAAGCCCTTTGTGGTTCTCGTCGAGAACGGCGCCGACCGGGAGCCCATCGTCGCCAAGCTCCGAGCCACCGAGGGTGTCGCCGCGGCCGTTGCGCCGCCCGACTGGCGCAAGGGCTCGTCGAGCCTGATCGAGGCCTTCCCCACGAGCGATGGTGCGTCGAAGCCCGTGCGGAGCACGATCAAACGTGTCCGACACGAGCTCAAGGGTACGGATGCAACGCTCGGCGGCGTGGCGGCCGAGGACCGCGATTTCGTCAAGGCCGTCTATTCGAACTTCCCCTACGTCCTCGGCTTCGTCGTCCTGCTCACGTTCATCCTGCTCGCGCGCGCGTTCCGCTCGCTGTTACTCCCACTAAAGGCCGTGATCCTGAATCTGATCTCGCTCACGGCTGCCTACGGGATCATCGTCTTCATCTTCCAGCAGGGACACGGGTCCGAGGCGATCTGGGGCGTGCACGCGACGCAATCGATCATCCCGTGGATCCCGTTGATGATCTTTGCGTTCCTCTTCGGTCTCTCGATGGATTACGAGGTGTTCATGATCACGCGCATGCGGGAGGCCTACGACGAGACCGGTGACACTCCGCGTTCAATCGCGCTCGGCCTCGCGCGGACCGGCAAGCTCGTCACGAGTGCTTCTCTCGTCCTGATGTTCGCGTTCTTCGTGCTGTCCTCGAGCCCGGGCGTCGACATCAAGCAGTTCGGAATCGGTCTTGCCGCCGGGATCATCTTCGACGCCACGGTGATCCGAACGCTGCTCGTGCCTGCTCTGATGCGGTTGATGGGCCGCTGGAACTGGTGGCTGCCTGCCTGGGCCGCGCGACCGCTCCGTACGCGGCCGAGCACGCCCGTGCCCGAGGCACGGCCGGCGACCGAGGCCGCCTAGCTCTACGCTAAAAAGGCAAAGCGTGCGACGCGTGCTTCGCCAGGTCGATCAGGGGCTGCACGGCGAAGAACGAGCCGACCGTGACGACGAGGCACACGACCACGGCGCTCTGCAGGAGCGCTTCCCGCGGTGGTGAGCCGCCAATGGGTGCCAGCTGCAGGTCCTCGGTTCGGCGCATGAACATCGCTCTGATCAGACCGAGGTAGTAGTAGAGGCTCACGAGCGTCGCGAGGACGCCGACGATCACCAGCCAGGTCCAGCCGTGCTCGTAGGCGGCGGCGAAAGCGTAGAACTTCCCGACGAAGCCACCCGTGAGCGGGAAGCCCGCGAAGCCGAGCATGAACGCCCACATCGAGACGCCGAGTAGGGGACGCTCCCAGCCGAAGCCGGCCATGTTCTCGAAGGTGACGGGAACGCCGAGCTCGCGCTCGCGTGCGGCGACCACGGCGAACGACCCGAGCGACATCGCCGTGTAGGGGATGAGGTAGTAGAGGAGCGCCCGCGCGCCGAGCTCCGAGTCGGCGGAAATCGCGATCAGCATGAAGCCCGCGTGCGAGATCGAGGAGTACGCCAGCATTCGTTTTACTCCACGCTGCACGAGCGCGGCGAAGTTTCCGATCACCAACGAGCAGACGGCGATCGCCGCGAGCGCCACCGTCCAGACATGCGCGTCGGCGGAAAATGCCGTTACGAGCAGACGTAGCATCACGACCAGTGCGGCCGTCTTCGTCGCGGCAGCCATGAACGCGGTTACCGGCGTCGGCGCGCCTTCGTAGACGTCGGGCGTCCACTGGTGGAACGGTGCGGCGGACGCCTTGAAGCTCAGGCCGGCGATGATCATCGCCAGTCCGAAGAGCAGGAGCGTGTCGTGCTGCCGACCCGCCGCTGCGATGTCCGAGAAGTTGATCGCCCCTGTCGCTCCGTAGACGAGTGCGCTACCGAACAGCAGCACCGCCGAGCCGAAGCCGCCGATGACGAGGTACTTGAGCGCCGCCTCGAGCCCGCCGAGCCGGTCGCGGTCGATCGCGCAGAGGACGTAGAGGCAGATGGAGAACCATTCGAGCGCCAGGAACAGCGTCATCAGGTTGGCCGCGCCGACGAAGAAGATCATCCCGCCGCCGCACGCAGCGAGGAGGGCGTAGTACTCGGCGACGTGGTCCTCGCGCCAGCGCTCGCGATACGAGATCGCGGTTGCGAGCAGGCCGGTTCCCGCGACGATCATTGCGGCCAGCGCGGTCAAGCGGTCGCGGCTGAACGCATCCGCAACGACGCCCTGCGGATGCGCCGACCGCACGTACAGCGCGACGGCAAACCCGAAGGCGGCGAGGTACCCGAGCGCGCAGAGTCCGGAGGCGACGCCCTTGCGCCACGACCGCGGAACGAGCACCGCGGAGAGAAGGGCAATCGCCGAGGCCAGGAGCAGCGCGTTCATCGGGGCCAGGGCGAACCAATCGATGTGCGGGCGCGGAATCATCTGAAGCCCTGCGCGACGTCCGCCTGCGCGCGGTCGCCCTTGAAGGAGTGGTTCGTGATCGCCGCCGGCCAAGCGGACAGCGCCAAGAGGCAGGCGACGAGCGGCACGACCACTCCGAGCTCGGCCGGTCTGAGGTCGAGGGCCGCGTCCGACACCGCCGGCCCGACCGCTCGGTGCAACACGGCCGAGACGAGGCGCAGCACGTACATCGCGGCCAGCACAATCGCCACGGCGCCCGTCACCGCCCAGCCCCAACCGCGCTGGAAGACGCCGGCGAGGATCAGGAACTCCCCGGCGAACGCCGACGACAGCGGCACTGCGAGCGCCATCACGCCCGTCGTGAGCAGGACGGTGGCGAGAGCCGGCCGGCCGCGCGCCATCCCGCCCAGGCGTGCGAACTCACCGGTAAGCGTCCGGCGCTCGACCATCCCGGCGAGCAGGAACAGCGAGGTCGAGATCAGCCCGTGATTCACCATCTGCAGCACCGAGCCGTTCAGGCCGAGGTCATTGACGGCGAAGACGCCCATCGTGATCAGGCCCATCTGGGCCAGTGACGAGTATGCGATCACGCCCCGCAGATCCGGCGCGCGGAAGGCGAGCAAGGAGCCGTAGATCAATCCGATGGCGGAGAGGGCGAGGATTGGCGCGCGGTAGTGCTGCGCGGGATCCGGGAACTTCGTGATCGCGATCCGCAGGAACCCGTAGGCGGCGGCCTTCGACACGACGCCCGACAGGATTGCTGCCACCTCCGGCGACGACTCGCGGTAGGCGTCCGGCAACCAGCCGTGCAGCGGGAAGAGGGGTGCCTTGATCGCGAAGGCCGCCACGAAGCCGAGGAAGATCCAGTTGCTGGAGCTCTGCCCGATCTGGACGAGGTCGAAGGTGCCCTTCGACAGCCCGTAGACGACGATCGCGGCGAGCATCAGCAGCGAGCCCGCCATCGTGTAGATGACGAACTTCAGCGTCGCCCCCAGCCGTCCCGGCCCGCCCCATACGCCGACGAGCACGTAGAGCGGGATCATCATCGCCTCGAAGAACGCGTAGAAGAGGAGCAGGTCCTGCGCGCTGAAGACGCCGACCACTGCTCCGGTCAGGAACAGCAGCAGGCCCATGTAGGCGCGCAGCCGGTCGCGGCCGACCCAGAAGCCGTAGGCGATGGCGGCCGCCATGGCGACCACGGTCAGGCCGATCAGCCACACCGAGAACCCGTAGACACCGACGTGGTACGAGACGTTGAGATCGCTGAACCAGCTTCGCTGCTGCGCGAACTGGAGCCCGCCCTGACCGAAGTCGAAGCGGGCGAGCATCTGGATCCACAAGCCCACCTCTGCGAGCGCGGCGAGCAGCGCCAGCGCACCGGCGGAGATGTCGTTCAGCGGCAGCACCCAGATCAGAAGCGCGGCCGCGAGCGGGAGGACGATCAGAACGGTGGTCATTTGACGGCCACGAAGACGATGGCGAGGACGGCGACGCTGGAGGCGATCGCGAGCGCGTAGGTCCGCACGAGGCCCGTCTGGAGTCGCGAGAAGAGACCACCGAGGTCACGCGTGTCTTCGCCGAGTTCGCGTGTGGAGTCTGAGATCAGCGGCCCTTCGACCCAGCGGTAGAGAGCCTTCGCAATCCAGACGGAGGGTCGATAGAAGAGAGCATCGTAGAGCTCGTCGAAGTAGAACTTGTGCTCGAGGACGCGCTGGGCGAAGGCGAAGCGGGGTACCGCAACGAGGCGGGCGCCGTAGCAGACGTACGCCACGTACATGCCGCTGAGGCCGAGCAGGAGCGCGATCGCAGAGGTGGTCCACTCCTGCCAGTTGGCCGGGCTGACGGTCGGCTCCGCGACGGGTTGCAACCAGGTCTCGATCGGATGCCAAAGCGGAGCCCACTCGATCCAGCCGCCGATGACGGACAGCACGGTGAGCACAGCGACCGGCACGGCCAGGGTCAGACCGACGAGGTCGCGCTTGAGCGCGTGGAAGTGCTCGCGCACGAACGCGCTCGGCTCACCCCAGAAGACGAGGAAGAGGAGCCGGAAGGTGTAGAGACCGGTGAGGAACGTGCCGGCGAGGCCGACGGCCCAGAGCACGTAGCCGTAGGGACCGCTGGCCATGGCAGCGGCGAGGATCGAGTCTTTCGAGAAGAAGCCGGCGAACGGGAAGATGCCGACGAGGGCGAGCGAGCCGATCAGGAACGCGATGTACGTCCAGGGCATGAGCCGGCGCAGCCCGCCCATCTTGCGGATGTCCTGCTCGGCCGCGAGCGCGTGGATGACGATGCCGGCGGCCATGAAGAGCAGTGCCTTGAAGAAGGCGTGCGTCATCAGATGGAACATGCCGTTGGCGTACGCGCCGAGACCGACGCCGAGGAACATGTAGCCGATCTGCGACATCGTCGAATAGGCGATGACGCGCTTGATGTCGACCTGGACGAGCGCGATCAATCCGGCGAGGAGGAGCGTTCCCGCGCCGAGCCCGGCGGCGAGGTCGGCGACCTTCGGTGCCTGCTCGAAGATCGCGTGCGTGCGGGCGATCAGATAGACGCCTGCCGTCACCATCGTCGCGGCGTGGATCAGCGCGCTGACCGGCGTCGGGCCTTCCATCGCGTCCGGGAGCCATGTCTGCAGCGGCAGCTGCGCCGACTTCGCCACCGCGCCGCCGAGCAGGCCGAGCGCGACGAGATTCGCGACGGTCGAGCTGTACTCGCCGCCGAGGATTCCGAAGTCGAGCGAGCCGGCCTTCTGAATCAGCAGGAAGAAGGCGAGCGCCATGGTCGCGTCGCCGATCGCGTTCATGATGAACGCCTTCTTCGCGGCTGCGATCGCGCTCGGACGGTCGTGCCAGAAGCCGATCAGGAGGTAGGACGAGAGGCCGACCATGCCCCAGCCCGCGAGCAGGATGATCAGGTTCCCTCCCTGCACGAGCAGCAACATCGAGAAGACGAAGAGCGCCATGTAGCCGAAGTAGCGCCGCTCCTCATCGTCGCCGTCCATATAGCCGATCGAGTAGGCGACGATCAGCGCCCCGACGCCGGAGACGACGAGCATCATGAACACCGACAGCGGATCGATTAGCACCTCGAAGCCCGAGCGGTACGAGCCGCCTGAGATCCAGGTCCACGCCGTCGAGACGGCCGTCCGTTGGCTTGGATCGCGCCCCAGCAGCACGATGAACGTGGTGAGAGCCCCGCCGAAGGCGACGAAGCAGGAGAACGTCGAGAGATAGCCGGCGCCGCGCCTCGACAGCCTGCCGCCCGCGAGGGTGATCAGCGCTGCCGCAGCCAGCGGTGCGAGCAGGCAGATCCAGGCGCCGTAGGCCGCGACGGTCATTACCCGCGGAGGCTGCTCAGCCGGTCGACGTCGAGGGGGACGTGCTTGCGGTTGAGCGCGACGATGAGCCCGAGGCCGACGACGACCTCGGAGGCGGCGACCGCCATCACGGCGAGCGCGAAGATCTGTCCGTCACCGTTGTCGAGGTGACGCGCGAAGGTGATCAGGGCGAGGTTTGCGCCGTTGAGCATGATCTCGAGTGACAGGAGGACGATCAGCGGGTTGCGGCGGATCAGCACGCCGAGTGCGCCGACCGAGAAGAGGAAGGCGGAAACGGCGAGGTACCAGGCTGTTCCTGGGCCGATCACAGCGGTGAGACCTCCTCTGCGGTCGCGCGCGAATGGGAGCCGAGGATGACGCCTCCGATCGCGGCCACGAGCAGGACGATCGAGGTGACCTCGAAGGCGAGCAGGTGGTCCGTGAGAAACAGTCGCCCGACGTAGGCCGGCGTGCCGAATGTGTTGTCCACGTCGTGGGAATGGGCGAGGCGGCCGCTCGCCTTCAATCCGATCACAACGATGATCTCAACGAACAGCGCGGCAGCTGCCAGCACCGCGCCGACCGCCTGCCAGCTCGGTCCTCCGGCCCAGGGCGAGTCGCTACGCGGCCCGACGTAGGCGATGACGAACAGGAACATGACCATGACGGCACCGGCGTACACGAGCACCTGCGCGGCCGCGACGAACTCGGAGGAGAGGAGCAGGTACAGGACCGCCAAGGAGCCGAGGTTCCCGATCAGCGCCAGGGCCGAGTAGAACGGATTGGAAAAGGAGATGACCGCGGCGCCGGAGCCGAGACAGGCGAACGCGGCCACGACCCAAACGGCCCAGACGAGGACGTTGCCCACTGAAGCGACCAGCACTACGAATGCTCCTGGTAGTAGGGGATCGGCGTGTCGTAGAGGTCGCGATCGGCCACGGGGACGCGCTTGATCGGCTCGGCCAAGAGCATGTCCTTCGTGTAGATGAGGTCGTCACGCGAGTACTCCGAGATCTCGTACTCGTTGCCGAGGGTGATCGCGTCGAACGGGCAGGCGAGCTCGCAGTAGCCGCAGAAGATGCAGCGGCTCAGGTTGATCTCGTAGATGCGCGCGTAGCGCTCGCCGGGTGAGACCCGGTTCTCCGAGGTGTTCTCCGCAGCCACCACCCGGATGCAGTCCGCGGGACAGGCCGCGGCGCAAAGAGAGCAGCCGACGCACTTCTCGAGCCCGTTCTGGTGCCGGTGCAGCCGGTGGCGGCCGCGGAAGCGCGGGTAGACCGGCCGCTTGTACTCCGGGTACTGCTGCGTGATCGGCTTCTTGAAGAGCTGCTTGAAGGTGACCGCGAAGCCCTTGACGCTGTCTGTCGGCTGCGGGCTCATGTCAGGAGACCCAGACCACGAGGAGGGCGGTGATGACGGCGTTGATCGTCGCGACCGGAAGCAGGACTTTCCAGCCGAAGCGCATCAGCTGGTCGTACCGAAGGCGCGGCACGGACGCGCGGATCCAGATGAACACCGAGACGAAGATGAAGACCTTGAGGACGAACCAGAGCGGGCCGAGCGGCGCGTACGGCCCGCGCCAGCCGCCGAAGAAGAGCGTGACCGCGAGCCCGGAGAGCGTGATCATGTTGATGTACTCGGCGGTCTGGAAGAGTCCCCAGCGCATGCCGCCGTACTCGGTGTGGTAACCCGCGACGAGCTCGGTGTCGGCCTCCGGGAGATCGAAGGGCGGCCGGCTCGTCTCCGCGATCATGGCGAAGAAGAAGACGAGCAGCCCGGCGAGCTGCGGGATGAAGAACCAGATCGTCGCTCCCTGCTTGTTCACGATGTCGACCAGGTTGAGGGACTGCCCCATCAGCACGACACCGAGGACGGAGAGCGCAAGCGAGACCTCGTATGACACGAGCTGGGCGCACGTCCGCATCGAGCCGAGCAGCGAGTACTTGGACTGCGAGGCCCAACCGCCGACGATCGCGCCGTAGACCCCGACTGAGCCCAGGGCGAAGATGAGGATGAGGCCGATCGACACGTTCGCGATCTCTCCGTTGATGTGGTAGTGCCAGATCTGCCAGCCGGCGCCGAACGGGATGACGGCGAACGCGGCGAGCGCGGTAAACATCGAGAGGATCGGAGCCGTGATGTAGATCGACTCGTGTGAGCCGGCGGGAAAGAAGCTCTCCTTGCGGATGAGCTTGACCAGGTCGGCGATTGGCTGGAGCAGCCCGTACGGGCCTGCCCGGTTCGGGCCGTAGCGGTTCTGCAGACGGCCGAGGAGCTTGCGCTCGAGCCAGGTTGTGTAGGCGAACGCGGCCATGATCAGGTTCACGATCACCGCGGCCTTGATCAGCGAGATCCACCAGGGCTCGCCGTTGTTCACTTCGACAGCTCCACAATCGGTTGCAGCTCTCCCGCGTACTCCTCCGGCACGCGCAGGACTCCCGGACGCAGCTCGTCGCTGAGGCGCGCGCGCAACGTGACCGACGTTCCGTTCGAGCGGACCGTGATCTCGTCGCCGTTGCGAATGCCGCGAGACCGCGCGTCCTCGGCGGCGAGCTCGACCTCTGGATGCGGCCGCTGGAACTGCAGCTCGGGGATCCGCTCGACGGCGGGGCCCGAGAAGAGCGGGCGGTAGCGCACGAGGCGCAGCCCGCGCTCGCGCGCTGCTGCCGGCTCAGGCTCGGCCTCCGCGGGCTGGGCCGGCTCCGTCGTAGGCGGCGGTAGCGTGGCGCGCTCGCCGACCTCCCCGAAGGGAATCCCGCCGAACGCGATAGCGGACACTTCCCCGAAGACCACAGACGGATACGGCGAGACCTCGACCCCGAAGCGCTCGGCGAGCTTCGACAGCCAGGCGAGCTCGTCGGGGGCCGGCGGTATGACGCTGCGCCGCAGCCGCTGGACACGGCCCTCGAGGTTCACGTAGGTGCCGTCGCGCTCGAGGTAGCTCGTGCCGGGCAGGACGAGATCCGCCCAGCCCGCCGCGATCCCGTGGAACATGGAGATCACCAGGACGCGCTCGGCCTGCTCGGCCATGGCCCGAACGTCAGGGTTGGCCGCGGCCTCGTCGCCCGAGACGATCAGCAGTCCGATCGGATCGGGATTCGTCGCCTCGGTGTCCGCCGCGGCCGACCACGCGTCGCACACGCCTCGCGCATTTGCGGTCTCCGGCAGGTAGAAGGCGCCCCAGGCCCCGATGCGCTGTGCCAGGGCCGCGACGCGTGCACCGCCTCCCGCGCCGGGACCGGACCAGATCACGATCGCCTTGGTGGCCGTCGCCACCGCCTCGTCGTCGACGCCGTAGACGATGCGTGCCCCTGCGCGTCTCGCCTGCTTCAGCCAGAGCTCGACGATCGGCGCTCGTTCGACGACAGGAACGTCTCCGAGCACGACGATGACGTCGGCCTGCGGGATCGCCGACAACGGCAGCCTGTGAGCGTCGAGTGCGGAGGACACCTCCTCCGGGAGGACGGCTACGTTCGAACCGAGACCGCGTCGGAGGAGCTTCGCGAGTGCGTACGCCTGCTCGATCGTCTCGGAACCGGACAGCGCCGTGACGACCCGGCCGTTTGCCTCGCGCAACAGGCGTTCCGCCTCGTCGACCGCGCGCTCCCAGGAAACCTCCTCGAGGCCACGCCGCCGCGCACGAAGCAGTGGATCGCGCAGCCGGTCCTGCGCGTGCAGGTGACCGTACGCGAAGCGACCTTTGTCGCAGAGCCACCCGTCGTCGACCTCGGGATGGTTGCGGGAGAGGATCCGCTTCACCTTCCCTTCGCGGGTCGTGGCGTTGATGTTGCAGCCGACTGGGCACATCCCACAGACCGTGGGCACGTCCTGGATCTCCCACGGGCGAGCCTCGAAGCGGTACGTCGTCGACGTCAAGGCGCCGACCGGGCAGAGCTCGATGACGTTCCCGCTGAACGGCGCTCGGTAGGGCTCGTCGTCGAAGGTGGCGATCATCGAGCCGGCACCGCGGTTGACGGCCACGAGCTGGTTGTCCTCCGACACGATCTCGCTGAAGCGCGTGCAGCGGTAGCAGAGGATGCACCGCTCGCGGTCGAGCGCGATCAGGGGTGAGACGGGAATTGGCTTCTCGAACGTGCGCTTCGGGAACGTCATGCGTGTGTTCCCGGGCCCGTAGCGGAACGTGAGGTCCTGCAGCGGGCACTCCCCGCCCTTGTCGCACACCGGACAGTCGAGCGGGTGATTCACCAGGATGAACTCGAGCGTTGCGTTCTGGGCCTCGGCGGCGACGGAGGACGTCAGCGCGGTCCGGACGACCATTCCCTCCTGCGCGGTCAGCGTGCACGCGGCCTGCGGCTTCGTCGGGCCAGGCTCGACCTGGCACAGGCACATGCGGCAGGCGCCGACCGGCGCACCGAGCCGCGGCTCGTAGCAGAAGACGGGGATCTCGATCCCGGCCGCAAGCGCCGCCTCGACGAGCCCGGTCCCCTTGGGTACCTCGACCGAGACGTTGTCGATCGTGAGCCTGACGGTGTCGGGTGTACTCATCGGCGAACGGCTGGGGTCAGACCCCAAGGGGTCTGACCCCCGGAGGGGGTCTGACCCCAGCAGTTGGGTTTGCGCAGGCGCGCCGTCATACGAACTCCGCCGCGGCCGGACTGGCCGCGTGTAGCGAAACCGGAGCAGGAATGTCGTGCAGCGGCGACGCGTCGCCGAACGGGCAACCCCCCTCGCCGATGTGCGCTTGGAACTCGGCGCGGAACTTGTCCACGTAGCTCGCGACGGCGATGGCGGCGGTCTCGCCGAGCGGGCAGAGGCACTTGCCGTTGATCCGATCGCACACGTCGAGGAGCAGGTCGAGCTCCGACTGCACGGCGTCGCCGGACTCGAGTCTCCGCAGGATCTGCGTCATCCACCGGGTTCCTTCGCGGCAGGGTGTGCACTTGCCGCAGGACTCGTGCTCGTAGAATTCCGAGACGCGGATGCCGAGCTGAACCATGCAGCAGCGGTCGTCGAGCGCGACGACTCCTGCCGAGCCCATCGCGGTGTTGAGCCGGAGCAGCGAGTTGAAGTCGTAGCCGACGTCGATCTCGTCGCCCTTCAGGATGACGGTGGAGGAGCCGCCCGGGATTACCGCCTTGAGCTGGCGTCCGTTGGGGATGCCGCCGCCGAGCCCGTAGATGAGCTCGTGCATGCTGATCCCGTTCTCGATCTCGTAGTTCCCGGGCCGCTCGACGTGGCCCGAGATCGAAACCACGCGGGTTCCACGCGAATCGGGAACGCCGAGCTTCGCGTACTCCGCACCGCCCATGTCGATGATCGCCGGCACGGTGGCGACCGTCTCGACGTTGTTCACGACGGTCGGCGATGCGTACAGGCCCTGTACCGCGGGGAACGGCGGTTTCGTCCGGGGCTGTCCGCGCTTGCCCTCCAGCGACTCGAGCAGCGCGGTCTCCTCGCCGCAGATGTACGCGCCGGCGCCGCGATGGACGATGATCGTGACGTCGCCGCGCAGGTCGGGGCGTGCCTCGAGCTCCTTCAACGCCGCGACGAGCACGTCGTACGGCCCGGTGTACTCGCCGCGGATGTACACGAAGATGTGCCGTGACTCGACGGCATGCGCGGCGATCAGGCAGCCCTCGAAGAAGCGGTGCGGGACCCGCGCCATGATCTCGTTGTCCTTGAAGCTCCCCGGCTCGGACTCGTCCGCGTTGACGACGAGGTAGTGCGGGTTCGGGTTCTGATCCGGCTTCGGGACGAATGACCACTTGCGCCCCGTCGGGAAGAACGCACCGCCGCGCCCGCGTAGCTCGGAGGCGATCACCTCGTCGATGACGGCCTGCGGCGCCATCGAGCGCGCCTTTGCGAGCGCCCCGTAGCCGCCGATCGCCTCGTACTCGGAGAGCTTCGTCAGGTCGTGCTCGTCAGCGCCCGCGAGGACGATCGATCCGGTCTCACTCGCCATCGCGCAGCTCCTGGACGATCCGCGGGACGTCGCCGGGCTGCACGTGCGTCCGGTAACGGTGGTCGACGGCGACGATCGTCGCCCAGCCGCAGCCACCGAGGCACTCGACCGGCCGTAACGTCACGTGGCCGTCCTCGGTCGTCTCACCGACGGCGACGTCGAGCTCCTCCTCGAAGGCCTCGACCACCTGCCTCGCGCCGACGAGCGCGCACGAGACGTTGGTGCACACCTCCACGAGATGCCGGCCAGTGGGCGCGAGGTGGAACATGTCGTAGAAGGACGCAACCGCCTCGCAGTACGCAGGCGTTGTCCCCAGCGCCTCGGCACACTCGCGCAGCGCCTCCGTGGACAGGTAGCCGTGCTTCGCCTGCGCCAGTCGAAGTGCGGGCAGCGCGGCGGAAAGCGCGTCAGGGTAGCGCGCCTTCAGCTCCTGGACATCGTCGTAGTAAGTGCTCATCGGTCGACCTCGCCCATCAGGGTGTCGAGCGAGCCGACGATGGCGATCAGGTCCGCTACGAGCGCGTTGCGCATGCACGTCGCCGTCGCCTCGAGCGCGACGAACGACGGTGCGCGGAACTTCACGCGCCAGGGCTTCGGCCCCCCGTCGGAGACCACGTAGCACCCAAGCTCGCCGCGCGGTGACTCGATGGTCAGGTAGACCTCGCCCTCGGGAACGCGGAAGCCCTCGGTGACGATCTTGAAGTGGTGGATCAGCGACTCCATCGAGGTGTGGAGCTCTTCCCGCGGCGGCAGAACGACCTTCCGGTCGTCGGCGATCCACGGCCCTCCCGGCATTCGCCGGAGCGCCTGCTCGACGATTCGCACGGACTCCCGCATCTCCTCCATCCGCACGCGATAGCGGGCGTAGACGTCGCCTTCCTGGTAGACCGGCACGCGGAAGTCGACCTGGTCGTACGCGAGGTACGGTTGCGCGCGGCGCAAGTCCCAGTCCACGCCCGATCCGCGCAGCACCGGTCCGGATTGTCCAAGCGCGATCGCGTCGTCGCGCGAGAGCAGTCCGATTCCCTGCGTTCGTTCGAGCCAGATCTCGTTCCGGTCGATGAGTGCTTCGTAGTCGTCGATCGCGTGCGGCATGACTTCGACGAACTTCGCGCACTCGTCGAAGAAGCCGGGCGGGACGTCCTCCGCGAGGCCCCCGATCTGGAAGTAGCGCGTGTGCATGCGCTCGCCGCCAACCAGCTCGAACAGATCCAGGATGCGGTCGCGCTCCCGGAAGCAGTACCAGAACATCGAGATCGCCCCAAGCTCGAGCGCGGCCGTTCCGAGCCAGACGAGGTGCGAGTGGATGCGATTGAGCTCGGCGAGGAGCATGCGCATCCAGGTCGCGCGCGATGGGACGTCGATCTGCAGCAGCTTCTCGACGGCGAGGACGAACACGAGCTCGTTGTTCTGGAACGAGAGGTAGTCGATGCGGGGCGCGTACGTGACCGCTTTCCACCAGCTCTTCTGCTCCATGTTCTTCTCGAAGCCGGTGTGCAGGTACCCGATGACCGCGGCCAGGCCGACCACCTCCTCGCCGTGCAGGTCGACGACGAGCCGCAGCACGCCGTGCGTCGAGGGATGGTTCGGGCCGAAGTTGACCGTCAGAATGTCCGGCGAGGACCGCAGCTCCTCCGCGAGCTCGAGGACGCTCGGGATCGGCGAGGGGATCCGCGAGCCCTCGTAGATCCGCGGCCGCTCGTGTGCGACGGCCATCAGTGGCTCACTCCTCCCCCGAGAAGCGCACCGGCTCGCCGCCGATCGGATAGTCCTTGCGCAGCGGGTGACCCTCCCAGTCGTCGTCCATGAGGATCCGGCGGTGGTTGGGATGTCCGTCGAAGCGGATCCCCATCAGGTCCCAGGCCTCGCGCTCGTGCCAGTCGGCGGTCGGCCAGACGGGCACGAGGCTCGGCAGCTCCTCGCCGTCGTCCACCCAGGTCTGGAGCCGAACGCGCGGTGCACCCTCCCGCATCGCCATCAGGTGGTAGCTGACGGCAAAGCGGCGCGGCTTGGGTCGCGGCAGTCGCTGGTGGCCCTGCGTGGACGGCTTGTTCAGATCGCGTCCCGACGGCGTGCCTATGTAGCCCGACACTGTCTTCGAGTCCCAGCCGAGATAGTCGGTCGCAGCGACGTCCGAGAGGAAGTCGAAGCCGAGCTCGTCCCGTAGATGGCGAGCAGCCTCGCGTAGTCGCGGCGCGTCGACGACGAGCGTCGTCTCGCCGTGCTCCTCGCGAACCTCGACCAGTCCCGGCACGCGGTTGTAGTTCAGGATGCGACCCCGCGGATCTCGTACGCCGGGGGAACGCCGGCCATCACCTTCTCGTGCAGGCGGACGATGCCTTCCATCAATGCCTCGGGACGGGGTGGACACCCGGGGACATGCACGTCCACGGCGACGATCTTGTCCACTCCCTGCAAGGTCGTGTAGTTGTTGAACATCCCGCCTGAGCTCGCGCACGCGCCCATCGCGATCACCCATTTCGGCTCGAGCATCTGGTCGTAGACCTGCCGCAGCGGCGCCGCCATCTTGTGCACGACGCGGCCCGAGACGATCAGGAGATCCGCCTGGCGCGGTGAGGAGCGAAACGCCTCCATCCCGAACCGCGCGATGTCGTAGCGGGACGAGACGATCGACATCATCTCGATCGCGCAGCAGGCAAGACCGAAGGTGTCCGGCCACATCGACTTCGTCTGCGCCCACGCCACCGCCTTCTCCAGCGTGGTCAGCCCGACGGCCCGCTCCATCGCGGCGACCTCCTGTTCGAACGTGCCCGGTCCCTTCTCCGGCCAGAGCACGCGCTCGGTCTGGATGCCGTAGTCGCGGAGGCGCTTGCCGTCCTCTATTGCCAATCGAGCGCCCCCTTCCGCCAGACGTAGACGTAGGCGACGACGAGGATCGCGATGAAGAACAGGAGCTCGAAGAACCCGAACCAGGCGAGCTGGTGGAGGATCACGGCGAGCGGGTACAGGAACACGACCTCGATGTCGAAGACGATGAAGAGCATCGCCGTCAGGTAGAAGCTGACCGTGAAGCGCTGCGTGCGCGGCGGCCCCGTCGACACGCCCGACTCGAACGGCAGCTCACGTCGGCGCGTGCGCCTGTGCGGCCGCGTCGCGAAGACGAAGGAGAACCACATCAGCGATGCGGGAACGACCAGCGCGAAGATCGCGTAGATCAGGAACGGCAGCCAGTTGTCGAGCACGCGTCCTTCCCTTGGGCGACGGTGAACCTAACAGGTTCCCTGATGTGACACGAAGCATGGCGAAAACCGCTCAACCGTGCCTGAGACGAGTGTTACAAGCTCGGCCCCGCCGGGGTTCCCAAAGCCGGACCCGTTGCTACGATCAGACCAGGATGGAGATCCAGGAAAGAGTCACGCCGCTGATGACCGTGACCGAGGCCGCGGCGACCAAGATCAAGCAGCTCCTCGCGGAGGAAGAGGATGTCGGCGTCCTACGCGTCGCGATCCAGGGCGGGGGTTGCTCCGGCTTCCAGTACGGGCTCGGCTTCGACCGCGGCGCGGCCGAGGGCGACCACGAGTTCGAGATGCACGGCGTGCAGGTCGTCGTCGACCCGTTCAGCGCGCCGTACCTCAAGGGCGCCGAGATCGATTACGTCGACTCCATCCAGGCGGCCGGGTTCGCGATCAACAATCCGAACGCGACCTCGTCCTGCGGTTGCGGGCACTCGTTCCAGGTTGAAGAGGGCGCCGAGGCGGAAGGTGCCGTCGGCGGCTGCGGCTCCGGCTGCAGCGCCTGAAAGAACTGCAGGGGTCTGACCCCCTGCCGGGGTCAGACCCCAGCCTTTCGTACGATCATCCCGTGCTTCGCGTTGCAGTAGTCGGCTCGGGGCCGGCGGGCTTCTATGCTGCCGGTGCCCTCCTCGACGCGGAGCTGCCGGTCGAGGTGGACATGATCGAGCGGCTGCCGACGCCGTGGGGCCTCGTGCGACTCGGTGTTGCGCCGGACCACCCGAAGCTGAAGACGGTCTCGCGCGCCTTCGAGCGCATCGCGGTGAAACCGGGCTTCCGGTTCCTTGGAAACGTCGAAGTGGGACGCGATCTCACGCACGCGGACCTGACTCGCCTCTACGACGCGGTCATCTACGCGTTCGGCGCGCAGAGCGACCGTCGTCTCGGCATTCTCGGCGAGGATCTTCCCGGCTCGTGGTCGGCAACCGAATTCGTGGCCTGGTACAACGGCCACCCCGACTTCCAGGACCTGTCGTTCGACTTGAACGTCGAGCGCGCCGTCGTGGTCGGAAACGGCAACGTCGCGCTGGACGTGGCGCGCATGCTCGCACTCACACCCGAGGAGCTCGCGCCGACCGACACCACCGAGCCCGCGATCGAGGCGATCGGCTCGTCGACGTTGCGCGAGATCGCGATCGTCGGACGCCGCGGCCCGGCGCAGGCGTCTTGGACGACGCAGGAGCTCAAAGAAATGGGCGAGCTGGCCGGGGCCGACGTGCACGTCGATCCCGCGGAGCTCGCCGGCGCGGTCGGCGACGACACCAACACACGGCGAAACCTCGAGGTGTTACGCGAGTTCGCTGAGCGCTTGCCGAGCGGGAAGCCGGTGACCATTCGCTTCCTTTTCTTCCGCTCGCCGACGGCGATCCAGGGTCAGGAGAGGGTTGAGTCGATCGACCTCGTCCGTAACCGGCTCGAGGAACGGGGCGGGCGCCTCGTCGCGGTCCCGACCGACGAGCACGAACAGCTCGACTGCGCGCTCGTGTTCAGGAGCGTCGGCTACCGAGGCGTGCCGCTGCCGCAGCTTCCGTTCGACGAACGGCGCGGCATCCTTCAGAACGAGGGCGGCCGCATCGTCGGTGCGACCTGTGCTTATTGCGCAGGTTGGATCAAGCGCGGGCCGACCGGGATCATCGGGACGAACAAGAAGGATGCCGCCGAGACGGTGGGCGCTCTGCTCGAGGACGTCGCGACAGGGCGGCTCGTCCACCGGGAAGACGTCTCCGCGGAAGCGGTGGAGACGCTGTTGCTGGAACGTGGGTCGAGGCCCGTCCTCTACGCCGGCTGGACCTCGATCGACGAGCACGAACGTGCCGCAGGAGAGAAGCTCGGCCGGCCGCGGGTCAAGCTGCGGACCTGGGACGAGTTGCTCGAAGCGGCCGAACGCGTGGTTGCGGCGAGCTAGGCTCCTCCCCCGGTCGGGGGACGCCGCACGAGGGCGGCCGAGGAAGATGAGCCCATGGAGCCGCTCGTGGTCGAGTGCCTCCGCTGCGGAAGTCACAGAGAGACGACCATCGCGCCGCTGCGGCAGGCAAACCTGGATTGTCCACGCTGCGGGTACGTCGGCTGGGCGCGTGTCACCGACCTGACCGAACAGGAACGGCACGCCCTACGGAGGCGCCCGCTCGAGCGGCGCCGCCTCGGGCTCGCCTAGCCCGACTGCAGAGCTTCGAGGAGCAGATCCGGGTCCAGGGCGTAGACCGTGTTGCCGTTCCGCCCGGTCATGGTCTCCGACGCGAGCATCGAGTTCAGGATCGCCTCCTCCGTCGCTTCGATCACCGTCTCGTAGAAGGGCGTGATCTCTGCGTCGGAGACCATGCGCAACGAGACCTCACCCGCCTCGGTCAGCCCACGGTTGCCCGTGGCGAAGGCGAAGAAGAGATCGCCGCTCGAGTGCGCGGCCGTCCCTCCCATTCGTGCGACACCGAGTCCCATGCGCTGGGCGAGGCGATTGCACTGGTGGGGAAGAAGTGGCGCGTCGGTGGCGACGATCCCGATGATCGAGCCCGACTCGTCTTTCCCCTGTGGCAAGGGAATTCGGTCCCCGAGCAGCTCACCCACCGGGACGCCGTTGACCCGGAAGCGACTGCGCCGGCCGTAGTTGGCCTGGACGAGGACACCGACCGTGTAATCGCCGAGAACCCGAGACGCGGTCCCGATCCCCGCCTTGAACTCGTGGCAGATCATTCCGGTCCCGCCACCGACGCTTCCCTCCTCGACCTCTCCGGTGGAGGCGGAGGCGAGCGCCCCCTGCACGTGCTCCGCGTTCACGTGCTGGCCCCGGATGTCGTTCAGGAATCCGTCGAAGGTCTCCCCGACGACGGGCAGCGACCACGCGTCCTCGTCGGCCGACTCGGCGGCGATCGCGTCGCGGACGACTCCGACGCTGAACGTGTTCGTGATCCCGATCGGCGTCGTCAGGAAGCCTGACTCGCGGACCCACTCGAGCCCGGTCAGCTCGCCGTTGCCGTTCAGCCGGTGGCAGCCGGCGAAGAGCGGAGTCTCCGGAGGGACGACAATGGTGACGCCTGTGCGAACGGCATCACCCTCGATCAAGGTCGTCTGGCCCACGCGAATGCCGTCCACGTCCGTGATCGCGTTTCGCGCGGCGGGGCGATGCTCGCCGACGGCGATCCCGAGGTCTCGTGCGCGCATGGCGTCAGTAAACTCGATTCGATGGCCCAGACCGACACGAAGCGCGAGCTCTGGGGCCCCGAGACGAGGAAGGCGGTCGTGAACTTCCCCGTTTCAGGCGAGCCGATTCCGCCGTCAGTTGCACGCTGGCTTGGGCGAATCAAGGCCGCGGCGGCGCGCGTCAACGCAGACCTGGGGCTCCTCGACGAGGAGAAGGCCCAACGGATCGCCGAGGCCGGGGACCGCATTGCGGCAGGGGAGCTGGACGATCAGTTCCCGATCGACGTGTTCCAGACGGGCTCGGGCACCTCGTCGAACATGAACGCAAACGAGGTCATCGCTGCGCTCGCAGGGGATGACGTCCACGCGAACGACGACGTGAACATGGGCCAGTCGTCGAACGACGTGTTTCCGTCGGCCGTTCACCTCGCGGCGCTGGGCGAGATCACGAACGACTTGCTGCCGGCGCTGCAGGGGCTTGCGGATTCACTTCAGGCGAAGGCCGCGGAGTTCGACGACGTGGTCAAGTCCGGTCGCACCCATCTGATGGATGCCGTGCCGGTCACGCTCGGCCAGGAGTTCGGCGGGTATGCGGCGCAGGTCCGTCAGGGATACGACCGCGTCGGCTCGACGCTCGAGCGACTCGGCCAGATCCCACTCGGCGGGACCGCGGTCGGAACAGGCCTCAATACGCATCCCGAGTTCGCGGCGAGGGTTCGCGCCCTCCTCTCAGAGGAGACCGGGCTGACTATCTCTGCGCCCGCCGATCCGTTCGAGGCACAGGCGGCGCGCGACGCGTTGGTGGAGACCTCCGGAGCGCTCAAGACCGTCGCGGTCTCGCTGACGAAGATCGCGAACGACCTGCGTCTGATGGGCTCCGGCCCGCGCGCCGGCCTCGCAGAGATCTTCCTGCCCGAGCTGCAGAAGGGGAGCTCGATCATGCCCGGCAAGGTCAACCCCGTCATCCCCGAGGTGGTCACGCAGGTGGCTGCCCAGGTGATCGGGAACGACGCGGCCATCACCGCCGGAGGCATGCAGGGCCACTTCGAACTGAATGTCTTCGTGCCGATGCTCGCGCGAAACCTCCTCGACTCGATCCGGCTGCTCGCCGCGGCGACCCGGCTGCTTGCTGAGAAATGCGTGGACGGGATCGAGGCGAACCGGGAAGTGTGCGAGCGCTATGCGGAACTGACGCTCTCGGCCGCGGCGGCGCTCAACCCGTACATCGGATACGACGCCGCGGGCGAGATCGTCAAGGAGGCGGCGGCCTCAGGCCGGTCGCTGCGCGAGATCGCGCGCGAGCGCGGAGTCGCCGAGGACGTGCTCGACCAGGCCCTGGATTACCGCCGGATGGCGAAGCCGCACGATCCCGAGCCGTAGCTTGGCGCTTGACAAACTCCCTGGTAGTTGAGATAAACCCCCGTCCCGAAATGCGGCGGGGGGTTGGTTAAGCGCCGCATCCATTCGAGCAAGGGGAGAGTATGAGATCAAGAGGCAGGACCAGGCTTGCGCTTGGCGCGGTCCTCGCGGTTGCCGTCTGTGTCTTGACGGCATCGGCAGGGACTGCCTCGGGCGCGCCAGCCGCAGCTGCGAGCCTCGTTCCGAAGGTGGGCACCGGTACGCCGACCACGGGGCCGTTTACCTCGTGGGACGGAGCACCCAGCGACGAGGAGTTCGCCGGCGAGGGCGCCGACGAGGAGGGGCTTGACCCCTACAACGGAAGCATCGTCCTCTCCAGCGCCCCCGGCCACGGTGCTCCGGTCACCAGCGGCACGAAAGCGAAGTCGAACCCAACGTTCAACTTCGGCTTCCAGGGGCTCAACCACTACCAGCAACGCTACTCGCGCGGTGGGAACCAGTTCTCGGTCGAGCCGCCCGACCAGGGCCTGTGCGTGGGCAACGGCTACGTGGTCGAAGTCGTCAACGACGTCTTGAACGTCTACAGCGCAGCGACCGGCGCATCGGTCCTTCCGGACAACACCGCGACCAACATCGTCGCCGGTTTTCCGCGCAACGTAAACCATGCAATCGACCTGAACTCGTTCTACGGCTACCCACCGGCGATCAACCGGACAACGGGCGTACGGGGAGAATTCGTCACAGACCCGAGTTGTCTCTACGACGCGGCCACGCAGCGCTTCTTCCTGGTCGTGCTCACGATCAATCCGCAAGTGTCCGGTCCATGCCAGGGTGTGTTCAGCTGCGTGAACCACCTCGACCTCGCGGTGAGCCAGACCTCGGACCCCAGGGGCAGCTGGAATATCTACAAGATCGACGTCACCAACGACGGTACGAACGCCGGCGGAACGAACCCCGGCCCGTACCTCGGTGACTATCCGCACATCGGTGCCGACGCGAACGGGATCTACTTAACGACCAATGCATATCCGTGGCACGGGAACGGCTTCGCCGGCGCGCAGATCTACGCCCTCTCGAAGGCGCAGCTCGCTGCTGGGGCCGCGAGCGTGACGACGCAGCACATCGACACGTTCGGCCTGGTCGACGCATCCAGCGACGCCGGGGACACTCAGCCGGGCTTCACGCTCTGGCCCGCGCAGTCGCCCGGCACGAACTCGTTCGCGACCGCGAACAACGGAACGGAGTACTTCCTGAGCTCGAACGCCGCTGACGAGGCCCAGAAGCCAGTGGCAGGTACAGCCGGCACCAGGACGTCGAACCAGCTCATCGTGTGGACGCTGACGAACACGGCGTCGCTCAACACGGGCAGTCCGGCGGCCAGCCTCAGCAACAGGATCCTGACCGTTGGGCAATACGGTGTCCCGCCGACGCAGCAGCAGCCGGGCTCCGGGGCTGCACCGGGGACGTCGGCTCCACAGGGGTTCTGCCTGAATGATGAGACGACCGTCACGATCGCCGGCACGGGGTGCTGGAAGCTGCTCGTTACGGCCACCGCTCACGGCAACCCGGTGCGGACTGAGGTCGTTGCGCGGCCGGACTCGAACGACACCCGCATGCAGCAGGTGATGTACGCAAACGGGAAGCTGTGGGGCGCCCTCGATACTGCGGTCAACCCGGATAACGGACCCCAGCGCGCCGGAATCGCGTGGTACATCGTGAATCCGTCCGCGGGCAAGCTCGTCAAGGGTGGCTACCTGGGAGCGACCGGCCACGACTTCACCTATCCGGCCGTCGGCGTGACCGCGAGCGGGCGCGGGATCATGGCGTTCACCGCAACCGGCGACACGCTGAACCCCAGCGCCGCCTATGCGCCCATCGATGCGCTCGCCGGAGTTGGCGACTGGAACGTCGTCACGGGCGGAGAGGGAGCCGCAGTGGACGACGGGTTCTCGGGTTACAAGCAGCAGCGCTTTCCCAACCCGATCCGCTCCCGCTGGGGCGACTACGGTGCCGCGGCCGTGGACGGCAACTCGATCTGGATCGCCAGCGAGTACATCGGCGGCTCCTGCGACTCCACGCCGTGGGGCGGGCCGTTCTTCGTCGGCGGTACCGGTGACAACCTCCTTGGCACGTGTGGCGGAGTGAGTCACGGCCCCGGCCCGCGCAGCGCGCTTGCCAACTGGTCGACGCGGATCAGCAAGTTCAAGCCGTAGGCAAGAGCGCAACGAGCTGAAATACGAGGGCCGGCCACAAGGCCGGCCCTCTCTTTGCGTCTACCATGCGGAGCATGAGGG
>JBKOWS010000038.1:0-4724 GCA_046724565.1 Actinomycetota bacterium
TGCGCACGATCCCGATCTGCAGCAGAAGGAGCTCGTCGAACGCAAGGCGCCTTCGGCCGGCTTCCGCTTCATCGAGTGAGCGTGGACGGTGGAGCGCCCACAGCGCGTCCGCGCGCTGCGGCAGCCGCTCGCGCTCTTTCAGCGCGGCGGGTAGTGGATCCGCGAACGCTCTGGGGAGAGCGGCGCCGACAAGCTCGCGCAGCTTCTTCGCCGTGATCTCCTCGCTCGCCGGGTACACCGGCGCAAAGTCGGCAGTGGCCTCGCCGTCGCCGATGTCGAAGCTCCGAACATCGAAGCCGTACCGGCCCTGTCTCCCCCGTAGCCGCACCACCGTGCCGGCCTGAAGCTGCCGTTCGAGCCACGGCTGGTTGAACCAGGTCGCCGAGACGGTGGCGCTGCCGTCGCTGACTCGCGCGGTCAGCATCTGCAGGCGGCCGCGGCGACGCTTCGAGACCGAAAGGATCTCACCGGCGATCGCCACCTCCTCGTCTCCGTGGAGATCGGCGATCCGTCTCTCCGGCACGGGCTGCTCGTAGCGGAACGGCCGGTGCGCGAGCAGGTCGCCGACCGTTCGCAGACCGAGCCTCTCGAGCTTCTTCTTCACGGCAGGGCCGACGCCCGGGAGTACGGCGACCTCGCGCTCTAGCGCCTCAGGCCTGGGAAAGAGCCGGGGCCGCGGCCATGTGTCCGCATCGGCACCGGCGAGCCCCACCGGCAGGCGTACTGCGACTGTCCTCGTCACTCCCCGTCATCGAACCAGAAGAAGCCGACGGTACCCGGGCCTGCGTGCGTTCCCACCACCGCACCGAGGGTCGTGATGAGCTCCACCTCGGCCTGGGGTCGTTCGGCGCGCACCATCTTCCGCAGCTGCTCCGCGCGCTCCGGCGCATCTGCGTGCGCGATGCCGACCTTCAGCGAAGGGACGTCGGTCGTGGCCGAGGTAAAGCCGGAGACGAACTCCTGCATCGCCTTGCGGTTGCCGCGCACGCGTTTGATCGGGACCACCTCGCGTTCGATCGTGAGGATCGGCTTCACGTGCAAGAGCTCCCCGGCCCACGCGCTCGCGCGCCCGATGCGACCGCCACGCCGGAGGAACTCGAGCGTGTCGACCGTGAAGATCAGCCCGGCGTCCTGCCGAAACCGGTCGACAAGTGCGTCGATCTCCTCGTCAGTTGTGCCGCGCTCCAGGCGACGCTGGATCGCAAGGCCCAGCATCGCGATTGCGGCCGACGCACTCTCCGAATCCACGACGCGCATCTTGTCGCCGACCTCGGCCGCGGCTGTGCGCGCGCTCTGATAGGTCCCAGAGAGGGCGGCCGAGATGTGGAGGGAGTAGATCCGCTCGTACCCCGCGAGCGCTTCGTACGTCGCCAGGAAGTCGCCAGGGGTCGGCTGAGAAGTCGTCGGCAGCTGGTCGGCAGTGCGCAGCCGTGCATAGAACGCTTCCGGCGAGAGCTCGACGTAGTCGCGATAGCTCTCGTCCCCGAACAGGACGTACAGCGGGACGACGCGCCAGTTCGCAAACCGTTCAGGAGCTTCGGGAAAGTCTGCGGTCGAATCGAGGACGATCGCGGTGTTTTCGGTTGTCAGAGCCACTACGCGGCTTCGCGGATCGCGGCGACGATCTCGTCGAGCTCCTGATCCTTCGAGAGGCACGCGACCGCGCCGGCCTCGTACAGCGCGTCGACCTCGCGCAGGTTCGCGGATGCGGTGAGACAGACGACCGCCACGTCGGGCGACGCCTCGCGAACGGCGCGCGTCGCCTGCACGCCGTCCAACCCCGGGAGCCGGTAGTCCATCAGGACGACGTCTGGCTTATGCGCGCGCACGGCGGCTGCGGCAGAGTTGCCCTCCCCCACCGAGGCGACCACCTCGATGTCGGACTGCAAGCCGAGCAGGAGCTCGAGGGCCTCACGGAAGACCTGGTTGTCCTCCACGAGGAGCAGGCGGATCGGCTCGCCCATCCGGCGCAGACTATTCGGCGGACAGGAGGAGCGGGTAGTGAGGCTGGCCACCGGCCTGGACGTCGACCTCGACCTCGGGATGGCGTTCGGCAATCTGCTCGACGAGCCCGTCGAGCTCGGGCTCGTCCGCTCCCGTGAGCAAGGTCAGGATCCCGCGCGGCTCCGCGAGGAGCCGTTCCGCAACGGCCGCGGCCACCTCCTGGAAGTTCGCGCCGCGAACGAGCGCCTTGCCGTCCGCGAGGCCGAGCCATTCGCCCTTCCGAACCGCGAGCCCGTTCAGCTCGGCGTCGCGAGAGGCGAGCGTGACCTCGCCGGTCGTCACGCCGCCGAGGAGCTCTCGCATGTCCGCGGCGTTTTCGCTCGCCGAACGTTCCGGCTCGAAGGCGACCATCGCCGCGAGCCCCGCCGGGATCGAGTCGGTCTGGATCACCTGGACGGGCTTGGCGACCAGGCCCGCCGCTTGCTCGGCCGAGAGGATGACGTTCGAGTTGTTGGGAAGCAGGACGACCTCGCCCGCGTCGACCGCCTCGATCGCAGCGACGAGCTCCGCCGTGGCCGGATTCATCGTCTGGCCGCCTTCGACGATCCTCGTCGCGCCGAGGCTCTCGAAGAGCTTCCGGTTGCCGGCCCCGGCGACGACTGCCACGACCGCGCTCGCAGCGGGCGCTGCGTCCGGCACTGCCTCCAGCAACCGTGCTTCGCGTTGCACCGTCTGCTCGTGCATGTTGGCGATCTCGACGCGGTCGATCACTCCCACGCGAGTGCCGAGCTCGAGGGCGCGGCCAGGGTGGTCGGTGTGGACGTGCACCTTCAGCGCGTCGGCGTCGCCGACGACGAGCAACGAGTCGCCGAGCTGCTCCAGGTCGTCCTCGATTGCATTCCCGTCGAGCCCTCGGCCCTCGATCACGAAGGTCGTGCAGTAGCGGTACTTCGACAGCTCCTGGTGGACTGCGTCTGCGCTGAGCTCCTCGAGCCCGGCAGGCACTTCGGGGAGTGGCTCGCCGGCGACCGCGGCCGCGAGACCACGCACGATCTCGAGCAGGCCGGCGCCGCCTGCGTCGACGACACCCGCCTCGCGAAGCACATCGAGCTGCTCGGGCGTACGCGCAACTGCTTCCTCGCCTCGTCGGACGAGACGCTCGAGAAGCTGAGGGATGGTGGTAGCGCCTTCCTCGCTCTCCTCGGCGAGCTCGCGGATGACCGAGAGCATCGTCCCCTCGACCGGCTCGCGCACTGCGCGGTACGCCGCCTCGCGGGCACCTTGAAATGCGCGTGCGACCACCTGGGTATCGATCGTTTCCTCGCTTCCGAGCACCTCGGCCGCGCCGCGGATGATCTGGGACAGGATCACGCCCGAGTTTCCGCGCGCTCCCATCAGTGCGGCACGCGTTACCTCCTTGACGAGGGCCCGTCGCTCCTCGGTCGCCGACTTGTCGAGCTCGTCGACGACGGCGCGCACCGTCATGGTCAGGTTCGTGCCCGTGTCACCGTCCGGCACGGGGTAGACATTCAGGTCGTCGATCCGTTGCCGGCTGCGCTCGAGCGAGGCAAGCGCACCGCGGGCAAGGTCTTGGACCCCTACGAGATCGGTCATGCGGAGCGCTTCACGTCCTGGATGCGCACCTCGACCTCAGCGACCTTCAGGCCCGTGAGCCGCTCGACCTCGTATTGCACACGGTTGCGCAAAGTCGACGCGACCTCGGCGAGATTGAGTCCGTACTCGACGACTACGCTCAGCTCGATCCTCACGCCGTCCTCGGCACTGCCGCCGACGGTGATCCCGTGCCGGAGGCGATCGCGGCTGAGCAGCTTCTCGCGCGAACTGCGTGGGGCCATGCCGACGACGCCGTACGCCTCGGCCGCGACCCGTCCGACGATGTGAGCCACCGCCTCGTGGGATATCGAGATCCGCCCCAGCGAAGACGACAGCGAAGGAGCTGCCTCCACGTCCGGATTAGACCACGGTCGCAGGCTGGAAGTTACTGCTCAGACCGTGGAGCCGTCTAGGTCGACGGCTGCTGCTTCTGTCCGCGCGGCGGGAGCTTCTGCACCTTGCCGCCCTTCAAGCAGCGGGTGCACACGTAGGCGCGGGTCGGCTTGCCCTTCAGCAGGATGCGAACGTGCTGCAGGTTCGGGTTGAACCGCCGCTTCGTGGCCACCATCGAATGGCTCCGGTTGTGACCGAAGCCGGGCTTCTTGCCGCAGACTGCGCAGACCTTGGGCATCGGCGGGGGAGTGTACCGACGCGTAGCACCGGCGGGCAGCGCCGGTGCGGAGCGTCCGTCCGCGAAGCGGACCAGTGGAGGGGGTTTGGGGGAACCGGGAGGTTCCCCCGAGAGCGACCCGGTCCGCGCTAGCGCGCCGTCGAAGCCCGGAGCTGCGTGAAGGCGTTCGCCATCTCGAGCGCCGTCCGCACCACCTCCGCTAAAGGCTGGGGTCAGACCCTTGCCGTTCCCGGCGTGGCGCTAACGGCTGGGGTGAGACCCTTGCCGTTCGGGACCTGGCGCTAAACGGCTGGGGTCAGACCCATGGCGTTAGGGACGTGACGCGGAAAGGCTGGGGTCATACCCCTTCGGGGTCTGACCCCCCAGCTCGCTGCTACCGCCCTGCCGAAGCGCGGAGCTGCGCGAAGGCGTCGGCCATCTCGAGCGCCGTCCGCACTGCCTCGGCGCCCTTGGAGACGCGGGCTTCTGCCTGCTCCACCACGTCCACCGTCAGAACGCCGAAAGCCACCGGGACGCCCGTCTCGAGCGCCGCGAG
>JBKOWS010000106.1:0-34754 GCA_046724565.1 Actinomycetota bacterium
CGCTCGACCTCCGGTGGGACACCGTCGCAGATGCCGACGAGTGGCGAGACGCTGTGCCCGGCGTCGTCACGAAGTCGTTCGGCGTGACAACTGGAGCCGACTGCCCTCCTCTCGACCGTTGCTGGTCCGGGGCAACGACGCTCGCGGCCGGGACGGTCAGCCAGCGGTCCGTATTCGCAAGCGGCCCCCAGGCCGATCTCGTGGCCGCCGCGCTCCTCGGCTAACTCTCGGGCTCGGAATGAGGCCCCGTCCACCAGTCGGAGCAGCGTTTCGACGCTCCCCGCGGCTCCATAAGAAAACGTGAGCTTTCACTAACCCGGAGGGGGGATTCACCGAGAATCTCCCCCTTTTCTAAGTGATAAAGGCCTCAAGGACGGGCCTCCAAAGCGCCGATTCCTCTCATGGAGCCACGGGCGATTCGCTCGTGGATGGAGAACATGGCGAGCTTCCCGGACCTGCGGCCTCGACGTCGCTCGGCGCAAGCCGGGGGATTGGCCGCGCCAAGGTCCAGGGCTCGTGTTCTCCTCGCGGTCTCCGCCGCGCTCCTGCTGACCGCCTCGTTCGCCGTCTCTGAGCTCGCCACTCTCCGCGGCGCGAAGGCACACGACGCATCGGCTTTCCTGACGAGGGAGCTTGGTCCGCCGCTGGATCGGGCGCCTCTCGTCAGGAGGCCGGCGCGTGGTGTTCGGGTTGGCGTTCGCCACGGCGGCTTCGACCTGCGAACGCCCGAAGGTTCACTCACGCTCGTCGCAGAGAACTCACGGCCAACGCGATGGCAGCAATTCGAGCACGGCGCCATGCGCGACGTCCCGGTTGGACAGGAAGCGGTCACCATTCACGAGCGTTCGGCCGAGGAGAGCTTGCGGGTCGTCAGCCGTCAGGGCCGACACACCTGGCGCTGGCAGCTCGACTCGAAGCTGACGCCGCGACTTGCCAACGGGTACGTCGGCTTCTTCGCCCGGAAGCGGCTCGTCGATCTCGCGATCGCGCCGGTCAGGATCCTCGACGACCGCGGCCGCGACGTGACGCCGAAGACCGCACACTGGTCGCTCACACGGCGACACGGGAGGACGTGGCTCGAGCTCGCACTCGACGACGCAAAGCTTCCGCTCCCGTACACCATCGATCCTGCGGTGATCCGTTCGGCCGGCACGTTCGCGACCGGCAACGGCACCTTCAACGTCGGCATCCCGAGCGGTGTCCAGACGGGCGACCTGCTCGTCCTGCTCGTGACACAGGCGGTCAACGCCGTGCCTGCGACGCCGACCGGATGGTCGCTCGTCCCGAACTCCAGCGGAACGGTTGCCGGGGGCGGAACCAAGCTCGGCTACGCCACCTTTTTCCGCAAGGGCTTGTCAGCGGACTCCGGCACGAACGTGAGTGTGACCACGACGGCGGCAGGTGTCGGCGACGTCTTCGTCTACCGCGGCGTCGACACGAGCCTTTCGGGAACCTGCCCCGGCGCGACCTGCATGATCCGCGACGCCGCGGCCTCGGCCACCGGAGCGACGTCCGCGACGATCACCTTCACCACTATGTCGACGAGCACGGCGTCGGAGGAAGTGATCGGCACCGGGACGGCCCTGCTCGACGTCAACTGGCCGCCCACGTCGACGACCGGCAGCTTCACGCGCGAGTCCGCGCAGCACGCGAACAACAGCACGACCATCAGCCTTGGCCTCTACGACAAGAACGTGGGGACGGCGGGCAGCGTGTCCGGAACCGTCGGCATCGGCAGCAGTGCCAAGAACCTGGGGTTCATGTTCGGGCTCACGAACGACACGACCGCTCCGACGAGCGGCGCCGCGGCGATCGGCGGCATCAGCCCGGCGGGCGTCGCATACCAGCCGAGCGCGGGCGGGATCTTCTACTACAACGGCAACGTCTCCGGCCAGTTCACGATCTCCGACCCGATCACGGACGCGCAGTCCGGGCCGGCGTCCGTCCAGTACCCAGCGGTGGCGACGAGCGGCTGGACGCATGCGCTGGAGACGGTCAGCACGGGCGCGAGTTACACGTCCTCGGCCTACCAGTGGGCCGCCGCCACGCACACAGCTCCGACCGCGGCCGAACGCACGCTGACCGAAAAGGACAACGGCGACAACCAGACCACCAGCAACGTCGTGTCGATCGTCGACGACTCGACCGCGCCGACGGGCGGCGCCCTTTCCGTGAACGGAACAGCCGCGACGTCCGGCGGCGCAACGGTGTACGACACCGACGGCAACTTCTCGATCGACAGCCGCACCAACTACACCGAGACGCAGAGCGGCACCGCCTCAGGCCTCGCGTCGTCCACGCTCATCCGCACCAGCGCCTCGTACTCCTCGCCGAACGTGTGCGGCACCTTCGGCTCGCCGACGACGCTCGTCGGCACTCCCGCTCAGAGCGGCCTCGCCACCGGCTGTTACAAGTACACGCTCACCGGCACCGACAACGTCGGCAACACAGTCTCGATCTCGACCACCGTCAAGGTCGACACCTCCGACCCGTCGGCGCCGAGCTTCTCCTTCGCGAACCTCAGCGGGGGCGCCTACTACTCCGGCAGCGGCGCGCGCGTCTACTTCAAGCCGGACGCAGCGAACGGTTCCTTCGACATCAGCGCCAGCTCGAGCGACAGCGACACCGGCATCGCCTCGTACACCCTCCCGGCCGGCTCCTCACTCGGAACGAACTGGTCCGGCTCCGGGTCGGGCGCGACGCGCACCTACAGCTATACCGCAACCGCCACGACGAACGGCTCCCAGAACGTCACTGCGACGAACAATGCCGGACGGACGTCGAGTTCCACGAGCTTCACTCCCGCCGCCGATTCGAACGCGCCGACCGGTGGGGCGCTGACGGTCAACGGCACGGCGGCATCGGAAGCGGGCACGACGACCTACGACACCGACGGCGACTTGAGCATCGGCAGCCGCACCGACTACACCGAAACCCAGTCCGCCACCGAATCAGGGCTCGCCTCCTCCACCCTCGTCCGCACGAGCGCCAGCTTCAGCTCTCCCAACGTCTGCGGCAGCTTCGGCTCGCCGACGACGCTGGTCGGCACGCCCGCCCAGAGCGGGCTCGCGACTGGCTGTTACAGGTACACGCTCACCGGCACGGACAACGTCGGCAACGCCGTCTCGATCTCGACCACAGTCAAGGTCGACACCTCCGACCCGACCCTAAGCCTCACGCTCTCGAACGCGACCGGTGCGGCTTACACGGCATCGGGCCGCGCGTACTTCCGGCCTGCGGCAGGTGGCGGCGGGGCGTTCGACGTCGCAGGCAGCGGGACGGACAACGACACCGACATCGCCTCGTACACCTTCCCGTCGGGGGCGACGCTCGGAACGAATTGGTCCGTCTCCGGCTCTGGAAGCTCGCGCACCTACAGCTACACGCCGACAGCGACCTCGAACGGGACGCAGACCGTCTCGACGGCGAACAACGCCGGGCGCAGCGGAAGCGCGGCGTTCGAGCTGGTCGCCGACTCCTCGGCTGCGTCGGGCGGTGCGCTCAGTGTCAACGGCGCCGCGGCAAGCTCCGGCGGGACGGGGAGCTACGACACTGACGGCAGCTTCTCAATCGACAGCCGCACCGACTACACCGAGACGCAGAGTGCCACCGCGTCGGGCCTCGCCTCCTCCACCCTCGTCCGCACCAGCGCCTCCTACTCCTCAGCGGACGTCTGCGGCTCCTTCGGTTCCCCCACGACGCTCGCCGGCACTCCGGCCCAGAGCGGCCTCGCCACCGGCTGTTACAGGTACACGCTCACCGGTACGGACAACGTCGGCAACACGGTCTCGATCTCGACCACGGTCAAGGTCGACACCTCCGACCCTTCCGCTCCGAGCCTCTCGTTCTCGAACCTGAGCGGAGGCGCCTACTACTCCGGCAGCGGCACGCGCGTCTACTTCAAGCCCGATGCCGCCAACGGTTCCTTCGACATCAGCGCCAGCTCGAGCGACAGCGACACCGGCATCGCGTCCTACACCTTCCCCGCCGGCGGTGCCCTTGGCACCAACTGGTCCGGATCAGGGTCGGGCGCCACCCGCACTTACAGCTACACCGCGACGGCCACCACCAGCGGCTCCCAGTCCGTCACCGCAACCAGCAACGCGGGCCGCACGGGCAACTCGGCGAGCTTCGACGTCACGGCCGACTCGGCCGGGCCGACAGGCGGCGCCCTCACCGTCAACGGCACGGCCGCCACCGGTGGAACGGAAGTCAGCTACGACGCGGACGGCTCGTTCCCGATCGACTCTCGCACCGACTATGCCGACGCGGGCGGGTCGGGGCTCGCCTCGTCGACGCTTGTCAGGACGAGTGCAACCTTCTCGTCGCCGGACACGTGCAGCTCTTTCGGGTTGCCCACGACGATCACGGGAACTCCTGGTCAGAGCGGCCTCACCACCGGTTGTTACAAGTACACGCTCACGGGCACCGACAACGTCGGCAACACGGCCGCGGTCTCGACGATCGTCAAGGTCGACACCGACAACCCGAACGTCTCACTCACCGATCCGGGAACGCCGGTAGCAGCGACCATCGGTTTGGACGCGACCGCCAGCGACAGTTCCACGAACGTCGTGCAGGTTGCCTTCCAGCGTGCGCCTGCCGGTAGCTCGACCTGGACGACGATCGGGACGGACACGTCTGCGCCGTTCACCGCGAGCTGGGATACCACCGGCGTCTCCGACGGGCTGTACGACCTCCGCGCGGTCGCGACCGATACCGCAGGAAACACCGGCACGAGCACGGCGACGAACCGGCGAGTGGACAACACCGCGCCGAACACGGCGATCGACACGGACCCCGTCGACCCGTCGAACAGCACCGCGCCCAGCTTTTCCTTCAGCTCCTCGGAGGGAAGCTCGACGTTCCAGTGTCGCCTCGACGGTGGCAGCTGGAGCTCCTGCACCAGCCCGCACGGCCTGTCGTCGCTCAGCGAGGGCAGCCACACCTTCGACGTCCGAGCGACCGACCAGGCAGGCAACACCGATGCCTCTCCTGCGAGCTACACCTGGACGGTCGACCTCACCGCGCCCAACACGACGATCGATAGTCACCCGGGAAATCCGTCCGGGAACACAACTCCGACGTTCACATTCAGCTCTACGGAGAGCGGCTCCACCTTCGAGTGCCGCCTGGACGGTGGTAGCTGGAGCACGTGCACGACGCCGGACACGATCTCGCCCGCGCTCGCCGATGGCAGTCACACCTTCGACGGACGCGCCACCGATCAGGCCGGCAACACGGACGGCACGCCGGCGAGCTACACCTGGATCGTCGACACGGGCCCGCCGAACACGACGATCGACACACACCCGGGCGACCCGTCGAACAACACGACCCCGAGCTTCACCTTCAGCTCCTCCGAGAGCGGCTCGACCTTCGAGTGCCGCCTGGACGGCGGCAGCTGGGCGCCGTGCACAAGCCCGGAAACGGTGTCACCTGCGCTCAGCGCGGGTAGCCACACGTTTGACGTTCGGGCGACCGACGTTGCCGGCAATACCGATGCCTCTCCTGCGAGCCACACCTGGACGGTCGACCTGACCGCGCCCAACACGACGCTCGACTCCTTCCCGAACGATCCGTCGAACGACACGTCACCCAGCTTCGGCTTCAGCTCCTCCGAGACCGGCTCGACCTACGAGTGCCGGATCGACGGTGACAGCTGGAGCTCCTGCACCAGCCTGCACAGCCTCTCGTCGCTCAGCGAGGGCAGCCACACCCTCGACGTCCGAGCGACCGACCAGGCAGGCAACACCGATGCCTCTCCTGCGAGCTACACCTGGACGGTCGACCTCACCGCGCCCGACACGGCAATCGACAGTCATCCGGCCGACCCGTCGAACGACACCACGCCGAGCTTCTCGTTCAGCTCCTCCGAGACCGGCTCGACCTACGAGTGCCGAATCGACGGTGACAGCTGGAGCTCCTGCACCAGCCCGCACAACCCCTCGTCGCTGAGCGCCGGCAGCCACACCTTCGACGTCCGCGCGACCGACCAGGCGGGCAACACGGACGGGACTCCGGCGAGCTACACGTGGACCGTCGACCTCACGGCACCGAACACCACCATCGACACGCACCCTGGGGACCCGTCGAACAACGCGACGCCGAGCTTTACCTTCAGCTCGTCCGAAAGCGGTTCCACCTTCGAGTGCCGCGTCGACGGCGGCAGCTGGGCGAGCTGTTCGAGCCCGGAGACCCTGTCGCCCGCGCTCGGCGCAGGCAGTCACACGTTCGACGTGCGTGCAACCGATCAGGCCGGCAACATCGACGCCACCCCGGGCTCGCATACGTGGACGATCGATCTCACCGCCCCGAACACGACGATCGACACGCCCCCCAGCGATCCTTCAAACAACACGACCCCGAGCTTCAGCTTCAGCTCGACGGAGACCGGTTCCACCTTCGAGTGCCGCATCGATGGCGGCAGCTGGGGCTCGTGCACCAGCCCGGACAGCCTGTCGTCGCTCGGCGAAGCGAGCCACACCTTCGACGTGCGCGCCACCGACCCGGCGGGCAACACGGACGGCACCCCGGCGAGCTACACCTGGACGGTCGACCTCACCGCACCGAACAGCACGATCGACGCCGATCCCGGCGACCCGTCCAACGACACCACGCCGAGCTTCACCTTCAGCTCCTCTGAGACCGGCTCGACCTTCGACTGCCGCGTCGACAGCGGCAGTTGGACGCTCTGCAGCAGCCCCCACACCGTATCGCCCGACCTCGCGCAGGGCAGTCATACCTTCGACGTCCGAGGAACTGATCCGGCTGGCAACACCGACAGCAGCCCGGCCTCGTACACGTGGCTGATCGACACGAGCGCTCCGGCGGTGACGATCACGGATCCGACGACTTACTTGAACGGCTCCGATCCGAACAACTACGTCGTCACCGCAACGACTCCCGACGCCGACGTGACGCACGTCGACTTCTTCGAGTGCTCCGATTCCAGCATGGCCTGCTCGACGGGATCCTGGATCCAGTTCGGCACCGACAACAGCACGCCCTATGCCGCCACCTGGTCGACTCCGGCGTTCGACGGCCCGAAGGCGATCCGTGCCCTCGCCGTCGACGCGGCGAGCAACACCGGCCAGAACATCCGCACGATCACCATCGATCGCACCGCCCCGGCCGGAGTCTCGGTCACGTATCCGGACGGCTACGTAACGGGCTCGTTCGCGATCACGACCGACAACGGCCCGGACGGTGACGTCGACACCGCCTCGGGGACGCTCGAGCGTCAGACCGGCACGCTCACGAACGACAGTTGCTCCGGCTACGGCTCCTTCGCTGCCGCGACGAGCCCCGACAGCGTCGCGTCGGCCAACTGCGCCAAGTACCGCTACAGCGTCGCCGACGACGCCGGCAACTGGGGGACTGCGAACTCTGCGAACGAGGTCAAGTCCGACACCGCCGCCCCTACCTCCAGCGAGAACGATCCTGGCGCCAACCTCCGGCAGACCGTGGTGCTCACGGGAACCGCCAGCGACTCGGGCGGCTCGGGTATCGCCTCCGTGTCGTTCCAGCGCCGGCCGTCCGGCGGCGGCTCCTGGACGACGATCGGCACGGACACCAGTGCTCCGTACTCCACGTCCTTCGACACAGCGGCCGTCGCCGACGGGCTCTACGATCTGCGCTCGGTTGCGACGGACATCGCGGGCAACGTCGAGACCTCGCCGACGGTGATCGCCAATCGTCGCATCGACAACACGCTGCCCGGCGCCACAATGCTGAGCCCCGGCGACCCCGTCGGGGGAACCGTCACGCTCACGTCGAGCACGAGCGACGCCGGCGGGTCCGGCATCGCGACCGTCGCCTACGAACTGGCCCCGAGCGGCGGGAGCTTCAACAGCCAGCCGGCGAGCTGGGACACGACGCTCGGTCCTGACGGCCTCTACGACCTCCGGGTTGTTGCGACCGACGTGGCGGGTAACACCCAGACCTCGGCGGCAGTGACGACGCGGGTCGACAACACGCCTCCGGCGATCACGTTCTCGAGCCCGAGCGACGGCGACGTCGTCAGCGGCACGGTCGACCTGACCGCGAGCGCGACCGATGCTTCGCCTGTCAGCCCGACCGTCACCTTCGCCTACAAGCTGCACAGCGACCCGCCGAGCGCGTACACCGCGACGTCTGCCTCGTGGAACACGACCTCGCTCCCGGCGGGCGACGGACTGTACGACCTGCGCGCAGTCGCTACGGACGACGCCGCGAACCAGTCGACGGTCGAGCAGACGAGCATCCGGGTCGACAACGCAGCTCCCACGGTCGCGATCACAGCGCCGGCGTCGGCGATCAACGGCTCTGTTCCGAGCCCGACGACCTTCTCCGCGAACGCGAGCGACCCAGGCGGCAGCGGCGTCGCGCAGGTCCAGTTCTACGAGTGCTCGAACCAGAGCACGGACTGCGCGACCGGCGTCTGGAGCCCGCTCGGCACGGTCGCCTCGCCCGGGCCGTACGACGTGTCGTGGTCGATCCCGGCGAGCGACGGAATCCACGCGCTGGCGGCCGTCGCGACGGACAACGCCGGGCATTCCGCGAGCGCGATTCGCAACGTGGACGTCGACCGGACCGCCCCCAACACCACGATCGTGGCGAAGCCGGCCGACCCGTCGAACGGGACGCCGACCTTCACCTTCAGCTCCACCGAGCCGGGCTCGACGTTCGAGTGCAGCATCGATGGCGGCGCGTTCACGTCCTGCACGAGCCCGCACACCGCGCCGGGGCTCTCGGACAACTCGCACACGTTCTACGTCCGTGCCACGGACGCTGCCGGCAACACCGACGCAACGCCGGATGCCTGGACATGGCACCGCGACACCAACGATCCTACCGGCTCCCTGAACAGCCCCGGCGCGAACATCAGGCAGAGCGTGACACTCACCTCCAGCGAGACCGACCCACCGCTGAACGGCTATGCGTCCGGGATCGCCTCTGTCGACTACGAGTACTCCGCGGACGGCACCACGTGGGCGTCGATCGGGACGCTGAGCTCGGCTCCCTTCGACTCGATCATCTGGAACACGCTCGGCGTCACGGACGGCGTCTACCAGCTGCGCATCGTCGTCCATGACGTGGCGGGCAACGTCGCGACCTCGTCGGCAGTGCCGGACGTGCGCATCGACAACACGCCGCCGTCGACGAGTCAGAACGATCCGGGTACCTACCTGCGGGCGACAAAGACGCTCACCGGGTCGGCCGCCGACTCGGGCTCCGGCATCGATCGCGTCGACTTCCAGCAGACGCCGACCGGCAGCGGCTCCTGGACGACGATCGCAACCGACGCCACTCCGCTCGACGGCTTCCAGGCCGCCTTCGACACGACGAGCCTCCCCGACGGCCACTATGACTTCCGCACCGTCGCGTACGACGTCGCCGGCAACCAGGCAGCGTCCAGCCCCGTTACCGACCGGCTCGTGGACAACACCCCGCCGAACGCAACCCTCAACGACCCCGGCACCTACCTGCGCGGCGCCGTCAACCTCACCTCGACGACGAGCGATCCCGGCGGCTCGAATGCCTCGGGCGTTGCGAGTGTGGCGTACGAGTACTCCACGAACGGCGGCGCGACCTGGCAGTCCACTGGCTCGACGTTCAACTCGGCCTCCGTACCTGACGGCAACGTCGACCTACACGTCGTGGTGACAGACGCGGCCGGGAACTCGACGACCTCGCCGAGCGTCACTCGCCTCGTCGACAACACGAAGCCGGCGACGTCGGACGACGCGCCGAGCGGCTGGCAATCGAGCCCAGTCACCGTCCACCTCAGCGCAAGCGACGCGGGCTCGGGCGTCAACGTCACGGAGTACAGCGTCGACGGGAGCCCGACCTACGCCGCGGGTACGAGCGTGACCATTCCGGCGCCGGCAGACGGGTCGAACGACGGCGCACACACGATCGCGTACTTCTCGGCCGACAACGCCGGCAACATCGAGACGATCAAGAGCACGACCGTACTGATCGACGCGACGCCGCCGTCGTGCCCGTCCTGCTCCGCCGCTGATTATCTACGCGGCACGGTCAGCCTGAGCGCGAGCCCCGACACCGCCGGCTCGGGCATCCAGTCCGTCGCGTTCGAGTACACGACCGCGGGCGGCTCAACCTGGACGACGATCGGCACCGACACCACGGGACCGGCTCCGTACACGACCAGCTGGGACACGACGTCGGTGCCCGACGGACACTACGACCTCCGGATCGTGATTACGGACAACGCGGACAACGTCACCACGGCCAATCTCTCGGACAAGGTCGTCGACAACACGGCGCCGGACGTCGCGCTCGTCGGCGCCCCGACGGAGGGACAGCTGGTGACGGGGACGGTCGCGATCACAGCCTCTGCCTCGGACGCCACCTCCCCCGTCGCCACGGTGAGGTTCTACGTTCGCGGCTCACTCCTCGGGACGGACACGACCGCCCCCTTCTCGCTGAGCTGGAACACGACGACCGGGCCTGACGGCGGCGCGACGATCCAGGTCGTGGTCACGGACATGGCCGGCAATACGACCACGTCGCCGGTGCGCAACGTTTCCGTCGACAACCTCTCTCCGACGCCCACGCTGGCTGATCCGGGCCAATTCCTGAGCGGGATCGTCTCGCTCTCGGCGACCTCCGACCCGGATACGACCCAGGTCGACTTCGAGCGCCGGCCGGCGGGCGGCGGCTCGTGGGTGACGATCGCCAGCGACACGACCGCTCCATGGGGCACGTCGCTCGACACGACCGCGCTCGCCGACGGGCTGTACGACTTCCGCGCCGTCGCGACCGATCAGACGGGCAACACCGGGACGAGCGCCATCCGCGCGAACGTCCGCATCGACAACACCGCGCCGTCGGGCAGCCTCACGTCGCCGGCCGCCGGAGTCATGGTCGGCGGAACCAGCGTCGCGCTGAGCGGCTCGTACTCGGATGCCGGTTCCGGCGTCGCCTCGGTGCACTACGAGCTGCGCCCGACCGGCGGCGGCTCGTGGACGACGATTGCGACCGGCTCGAGCACACCGTTCGACGCCACCTGGGATGCATCGACGACCGCGTCCGGCAGCTACGACCTCCGCCCGGTGGTCACGGACAACGCCGGCAACACGTTCACCGGCGCACTGATCACGGTCAACGTCGACGCAACAGCGCCGACCGTCGTCCTGACGAACCCGGGCGCGACGATCTCCGGCACGGTCACCTTCCTGGCCACCGTCGGCGGTACCGGCGCGACCAAGGTCGTCTTCGGAGCGAGCCCTGCCGGTGGCGCTTCGTGGACGTCGATCGGGACCGATACGGCCTCGCCGTGGAGCGCCGCGTACGACACCTCGAAGCTCCCCGACGGGCTGTACGACTTCCGCGCGACGGTCTCGGACGCGCTGGGCAACTCGTCCACCGACGTGGTCGCTGGGATCCGGGTCGACAACACCGCGCCTCACCTCGTCTCGTCGACGCCGGCCGACGGTTCGACGGTTTCGTCCGCGAGTGCAATCGGCCTCGTGGCGAGTGAGGCGGCGACGCCCGTCGGCGTCACGCTCGACGGCAACGCGACCGTCGCGCCGATCGTGAGCGGGACCAGCATCACGTACAACACCGGCGCGCTCGGTGTCGGCGCCCACCTGCTCGCCGGCGAACTGCAGGACGCCGCCGGTAAGCGGGCGCCGTTCCGCGTGCACTTCACCGTGTGGTCCTCCACCTCCGGCTCCGCCGCGCCGCCGGTCGAGGCCAATACGACCACCTCGACTGGGACAACCGTGACGTCCGCGGACGGGTTCGCTTCGGCCACGATGCCGGCCGGTGCGTGGTCGTCCGCAGGAGCGGATTGGATCGTGCTGCGCATCACGCCGACCGCGCCACCCAGCGGTTTGACGAACGGCTTCGGCGCGGGCCCCGAGGCTCTGGACGTGACGGCCCGCTGGGCACTTGCGGGGACCGAGGTTCATCAGTTCAACCAGCCGGTCGCGATCCTGATCCGCTCGACCGAGCGCGGCCTCGTTCCGGCGACCTTCGAGAACGGCCGCTGGCGCATCCTCTTCCGGGTGCCCTCGGCCGGCACGCTGCCGGCGGGCTGGGACGACGGCTTCTGGACCGACGCGAGCGGCTTCCACCTCCTCACTAGACACCTATCGGTGTTCGCGCTCCTTCGAGATCTCGCCGCACCGAATCCGCCTCAGAACGTGCGCGGCTTCCTGGGGTCGAACGGGCTGACTCTGCGCTGGGAGCCCGGCGCCGACAACAGCGGCACCTACGACTTCGTGACCGTTTTCTCCGACTCGACCGACGCGGGACACTTCGGAGTCGACTACACCGCCGCGAGCATCGGCCCGTGGTCGGTCGGAGATCCACGCATCTTCCGTCTGAAGGAGACCGACCTCGCCGGGAACGAGAGCGAGCTCACCCGACCGCTCGTGCCGGTCCCGTCGTTGGTCGGAAAGACGCCCGATCAGGCCGCGGCCCTGCTCGCCCCGCTCGGTCTCACGGTCGGCAACGTCACAACCGGAGGGACGGGCCCGGCGGGGACGATCACGGGACCCGCAGGGCTCGTCCTCGCCGAGCAAGGATCTGCGATCGACCTGACTGTGGCCTCGGGCAGTGCGCTCACGCGGCTCGTGCTCAAGGTCGTCACTGCACCGAAATTCAAGCCGACGGCTCGGCCGCGGATCGCCGCGCGAGTGTCCGTCACCCGCGCGGCCCGAGTGACGGCTGAGCTGTTCGACCCGCGTCACGTCAAACTCTACAGCTGGCGGTTTACGATCAAGGCGGGCCGGTCGATCATCAAGCTGCGCCTGCCGAGACAGGTACGCCGGAGCGGCGTCTACTCGATGCGCTGGACGGCACGCTCCGGGCGCGACACGGTTTCGCGCCGGATCACGATACGCCTGGTCGGTACGACCCGAGGCTCGACGTCTGCACCGGTGCAGCCGCTGGAAGTCGTGCTCGCCGGACCCGCGACGAGAGGCCTGGCCGGGAAGTTCTCCACCCGCAGGCCGAAGCTCGTCTCTGCGTGGGGCATCGAGCCGACGTTCGACGCGGCGGCCAGCCGGAGGATCGACGTACGCGTGATCGTGATCGACGTCGACGCGTTCGGCGTCGGGCTCGTCCGCGACCTGCACACCGTGTTCCCGTCGGTTCGGATCGTCGCGCTCGCTTCTACGCCTCGTCTCCTGGCCCGTTCACTCGCGGCCGGCGCTGCCATTGCGCTGCCCCGTGCGACGCCGCCGGCAACGGTTGCCCGCGCGATCGAGCGGCTGCTGGCCAGGCCGAAGCCGGCACCGCCAACCAAGCGGCACTAGACGGCCTTCGGACCCCGGTCCTCTCGGCGTCAGTTCGCAACGACATCGAGCTGTAGGAGGTCCTATGAACGGTTATGCAGTGGCTCACCTGACGACATCGACGAGATGAGCGACGGCCGCTGTCCCTGGCGTCCCGCCCGGCACCACTTCGGGGTCACGTCCTTCGGCGTCAACGGGTGGACGGCACGCGAGGCTGGAGACCGGATCCTCAACGAACACGTCGAGGACGAGCGCGATCCCGGTCGCCTGCGAGCCGACGACCTGGACGATGACTCAAACGAGGAGCTCTACCTCGTCCACCGTGGCCGGGCCCGGTTCGAGCTCGACGGCGAGCGCGTGGCCGCACCCGCCGGCACGTTCGTCTTCGTCCCGCCACGCATTAAACGCACTGCGTTCGCCGAGGAGCCCGGGACGACGATCGTCCTTACGCTTGCACTCGATGGAGCATCGCGCTTCCGCGGGCGCCTGCGATCGCTCGCTGCGGAAGACTCCGACTTCGATCCGATCCGTGATGCGCCGCCGTTCAACGAGCTGGTGGGCTAGGACTAGCCGCCGGGCTTCCAGAGCGGCTCGTCGCGTCCGGCCGCAGCGTTCGCGGCACGCGCCGCAATGAAGAGGAAATCGGAGAGCCTGTTCAGGTAGGCGAGCACCAGCGGGTTGACTCCGGTCTCGCGCTCTGCGACCAGCGCGTCGCGCTCTGCGCGGCGGCAGGTTGCTCGCGCAACGTGCAGGCGTGCCGCTGCTTCGGTCCCGCCCGGAAGCACGAAGCTCTTCAGGTCAGGGAGGTCCGCGTTGAACTCGTCGCAGAGGACTTCGAGCCGGTCGGTCGCAGCCTGCTCGATGCGGAGCCGGTCGGTGACGCCGAACGGCACGGACAGATCCGCACCGACGTCGAACAGATCGTTCTGGATCCGCTCGAGCGGCGGGCGCAACGCATCGGGCAAGTCAGGACTCGTGAGGACGACGCCGAGCGCGGAGTTCAGCTCGTCCACGGCGCCGAAGGCGCCGATTCGGCAGTCGAGCTTCGGCACGCGCGAGCCATCACCGAGCGAGGTCTCGCCCTCGTCGCCGGCGCGCGTGTAGATCCGTGTGAGCCGGACCGGCTCGTCACGCCGTCGTGAGCTCAAGCTGCACTCCGGAAAATCGTCACGGAACCGGCACCCCTGAGTGCGGAAGAGCGCGGTATCGTCGCCTGCAGAGGGTGGTGGGTGGCAACCCCCACCCGGGTGGGGACGCACGCGTGTGTGTGTGCGTACCTCGAAGACATCGTCAGCGCACCGCGAGCGAACGCTCCGTGATGCCGAGGATCGAGCGGGCGATCACGAGTCGCTGGATCTCGCTCGTCCCCTCGTAGATCTCGGTGATCTTCGCGTCGCGGTAGTAACGCTCGACTGGAAACTCCTTCGTGTAGCCGTAGCCGCCGAGGATCTGAATCGCCTCGCCCGTCTGCCGCCTGGCCATCTCCGACGCGAAGAGCTTTGCCTTCGCTCCCTCCTCGGTGTGCTTGCGGCCCTGTTGTTTCAGCCAGGCGGCGCGATAGATGAGGAGGCGCGCGGCGTCGATCTCCATCGACATATCCGCCAGTTTCTGCTGGATGGCCTGGAAGTCCGCGATGCGATGGCCGAAGGCGTGCCGCTGCAGCGCATACTCGCGAGCGACGTCGTACGCGGCCTGCGCGATACCGAGAGCCTGTGCGGCGATCCCGATTCGTCCGCCGTCCAGCGTCGCCATCGCGACCCGGAAGCCACGGTTCTCATCGTGGAGGAGACGGTCGCGGCCGACGCGTGCGCCTTCCACGACGATGTCGTTGGTGACGGAGGAATTCAGGCCGAGCTTCTCCTCGTCTCTCGTGACGCGCACGTGCTCTGCGTCGAGGATGAACGCACTGACTCCGCGGGCCGTCTCGGTCTGCGGGTCGGTGCGCGCAAACAGCAGAACGGTTCCGGCGTACCGAGCGTTCGTAATCCACTGTTTCGCGCCGTTGAGCGTCCAACCGTCCCCGTCGGCGTCGGCCCGTGTGCGGAGCGCGCCGGCGTCCGATCCGGCCTCGGCCTCCGTCAGCGCGAATGCTCCGAGATGCTCGCCGCGTGCGAGCGGCGGCACGAATCTCGACTTCTGCTCGTCGGTCCCGAAAGAGAGGATCGGCAGCGTGACGGCGCTTGTGTGCACGGCGACGGTCACCCCCACGCCCGCGTCCGCACGCGAGAGCTCTTCCAGCACGAGGATGTAGGACAGGAAGTCCGCGCCGGCGCCTCCGTATTCCTCTGGGACGCATGCCCCCATCAGCCCCAGCTCGGCGAGCTTGACGAAGAGATCGCGGGGAAACTCGTGATTCCGATCCCAGCCCGCCGCGTTCGGCTCGATCTCCGCGCGCGCAAAGTCGCGAGTGAGCGCCTGAATCTCCTGCTGATCCTGCGTCAGCTCGAAATCCATCGACCCAACGCTAGCGCGTCGACCGGTGATCCCGGCTGTGCCGCCGCCTACGCGGCAGCGAGCTCGCGACGGATGTAGCGGAGGTGATCCTCGACCGCGACGAACGCGTCGACGACGTCGGGGTCGAACTGGCGCTTTCGCTTCGCCAGGAGCTCCTCGCGTGCAGCCTTCCAGCTCAGCGCCCGGCGATAGGGCCGATGGCTGGTCATCGCGTCCAGCGCGTCCACGACGGCAAAGATCCGCGCCCCAAGTGGGATCTCGTCGCGAACGAGGCCGTCCGGATAGCCGCGACCGTCCCAACGCTCGTGATGCGAGCGGACGATCTTCAGTCCTTCGCCCTTCAGGAACGCGATGCCGGACAGCATCGCCTCGCCGAGGACGGTGTGCGTTTGCATCCGCCGTTGCTCTGCGGCGCTGAGGGGGCCTGGCTTCTGAAGGATTCCGTCGGGAATCCCGATCTTGCCGACGTCGTGGAGCAGGAATCCGTACGGGGTGCTCTCGTCCTTCGTCACGCTTGGCGCCGCAATCGCCTCGGTGAGCACTGTGGCGTAGCTCTGCACGCGTTGCGAATGCGCACGCGTGCCGGTGTCCTTCGACTCGAGCGCGCTGGCGAGCGCCGACACCGTTTGCAGGTACGCCGTCCGAAGCAGATCGCGCTGGCCGCGCTCGACCTCGAGCATGTGGCGCAGATCTCGCGCATAGAGGAGCAGTTCCTCCTCGGGCTTCCCGCCGCGCTTCTTCGTCGCGCGGAACGGCACGCCGTACAGGCCACCTGCGAGCCGCTCGGCAACCGAGAGCAATTCGAGTGGGCTGAACGGCTTGCGCACGAATGCGTCCGCTCCCACACGCTTCGCATCAGCGCTCGTTCCGGCGTCGGAGCCCGTCAGCAACACGATCGGGATGTCGCGCGTCGCCGGCGACCCTTTCAGTTCCGCGCAGAGCTCGAGCCCGGTCGTGCCCGGCATGTTGACGTCCAGCACGATCACGTCGGGACGAGCGCCGCGGATCCGGCGTCGTGCTACCTCGGCACTCTCTGCTTCGACCACGTCGACGTCGGCGACCTCGAACGTCGTCTTGAGCAAGGTGCGAAGCCCCGGATCGTCGTCGACCAACAGGATTCGCAAGACGCGAACCTCCTTTTCCCTGACCTGTGTCTTTGTCGGCAGGCGGCCCAAGCCACTTGAGCCCCTGCCGATAAGACACCGGAAAGGCCCAAAAACCTGCAAGGGAGGGCCTGAAGTGGCTTGGTTAGCGGTATTCGAAGAAGCCGCTGCCGCTCTTGCGTCCGAGCTTTCCTGCTTCGACCAGCTCGCGCAAAAGCGGACACGGCGCGTAGCGGTCGTCGCCCAGGCCCTCCTCCAAGACCTCCATGATGGCGACGCAGGTATCCAGCCCGATCAGATCGGCCGTCGCCAGCGGGCCCAGCGGATGCGCAAAGCCGAGCCTGGCAATGGTGTCGATCGAGTCCGCTTCCGCGACGCCGTCGTGCAACGCCCAGACGGCCTCGTTGATGAACGGCATCAGGATCCGATTGGAGACGAAGCCGGGAAAGTCGTTAGCGACCGCGGGGGTCTTGCCGAGGTCGCGGGCAAGCTTCGTGATTGCCTTCGCGGTCTCGTCGGACGTCTCCCGCCCACGAATGATCTCCACGAGCTGAAGCACCGGCACGGGATTGAAAAAGTGCATGCCGATAACCCTGTCGGGGCGGTCCGTCGCAGTGGCGAGCACGCCGATCGGTATCGAAGACGTGTTCGAGGCCAGGACCGCTCTTGGCGGTAGCTCCTCGTCGGCGCGGTGAAAGAGTTGTTCCTTGACGTCGGCGTCTTCGGTGACCGCCTCGATCATCAACGCCGCCGGGACGAGATCGTCCACGATCGTCACCCGCCGAAGCACGTCATCGACCGGCGGGCCACCCTTCTCCTCGAGCCTGGCGAGGCTCTTGCGCATCCCCTCGACCGCTCGCTCGCCCGCACCGGGCTGCGAGTCGTAGAGCGCGACGTGCCGGCCGGAGGCGGCGACGACCTGCGCGATCCCGCCTCCCATCTGGCCGGCGCCCACGACCAGGACGTCCTCGAAGTCCACGAAATGAGCCTATGCGGTCGGGGAACGACGGTGCCGTCTCACCCGGACTCCGGGCGCCTACACCTCGAGCAGGAGTGCGTCCCCCTGGCCGCCGCCCGAGCAGATGGCGGCGAGACCCAGACCGCCGCCGTTCCGGCGCAGCTCGTGGACCATGGTGCCGAGAATCCGGGCGCCGGACGCTCCAAGCGGATGGCCGAGCGCAACCGCGCCGCCGTTGACGTTGACACGATCCGTGTCCGCGTCGAGCAGCTTCGCGGAATTGAGCACAACAGACGAGAACGCCTCGTTCAGCTCCACGCGCTCGACGTCGTCGATCTTCTTGCCGGCCCTGGCGAGCGCCCGCTCCCCGGCCTTCGCCGGCGTTCGGGCAAGGTATGCGAACTCGTCCGCGACGTAAGCCTGGGCGACGATCGTCGCGAGTACCTCGAGCCCTCGCTTCCGCGCGAACTCCTCGCTCGTCACGACGAGCGCGGCCGCGCCGTCATTCACTCCGGGTGCGTTCCCCGCGGTCGTCGTGCCATCCGGATCGAACACCGGCTTCAGCTTCGAGAGCTTTTCGTACGACGTGTCGCGCCTTGGCCCCTCGTCGACTGCGAACTCCCCGACGGGCACGATCTCATCGCGGAACCTGCCCTCGTCGATGGCCTTGACCGCGCGTTCGTGGGAGCGAAGCGCCCAGCGGTCCTGGTCCTCCCGCGAGATGCCGAGCTCGCGAGACACGAAGGACGCCTGCTCGACCATGTGACGGTTGTCGAACGTGGACGTCAGACCGTCGTGCGTCATCAGGTCGATCAACGTTCCGTCGCCGAGCCTGTAGCCGAACCGCGCCTTCTTCAACGCGTACGGCGCGTTCGACATCGACTCCATCCCGCCCGCCACGATCACCTCGTGGTCACCGGCGCGGATCATCTGATCCGCCATCTCGACGGCACGGATGGACGAGGCGCAGACCTTGTTGATCGTGTCGGAGCCGACCTCGATCGGAAGACCCGCGCCGACCGAGGCCTGTCGGGCCGGCGCTTGCCCCGCCCCGCCCTGAAGGACCTGACCCATGATCACATACTCGACCTCGTCGCTCTCGACGCCCGCCCGATCGAGGGCGGCGCGGATGACGATCGAACCGAGCTCGGTTGCCTCCCTGTGCGCGAGCGAGCCGCCGAGCTTGCCGAACGGTGTGCGCACCGCCGAAACGATGACCGAGCGTGCCATGGTCCGAGCGTACCAATACGCTTCGGGTGTGCCGTCGGCGCGGACCACCGTCAAGCGACACCCGGAGCGCGGGTCGTACGAGCGCCACGTGATCGACGCCATCCTGGACGAAGCGCTGGTCTGTCACGTCGGGTTCGCGATCGAGGGCCAGCCGTTCGTGATCCCCACGATTCACGCTCGCGACGGCGACGTCCTCTACATCCACGGCTCACCCGGGAGCCGCATGCTGCGCAACCTCCGGAACGGAGTGGACGCGTGCGTCACCGTCACGCTGCTCGACGGCCTCGTCCTCGCGCGTTCGGTCTACAACCACTCCATGAACTACCGGTCCGTGGTCGTCATCGGCCGGACCCAGGAAGTGACCGACCGCGAGGAGAAGCTGCACGCGATGCACTGCGTCGTCGAGCACATCGTCCCCGGACGCTGGGAGGATGCGCGACAGCCGAGCGAGAAGGAGATCAAGGCGACGACGATCCTGGCCCTTCCGCTGACTGAGGCGTCCGCGAAGATCCGCACCGGCTCGCCCGTGGACGACGAGGACGACCTCGAGCTTCCGGTGTGGGCCGGTGTGATCCCGCTGGTGCTCCGAACCGCAGAGCCACTGGCGGAGAACGGAGTCACCGATCCCCCGCCGAGCTACGTGACCGACTACGAACTACCGGGCGCTTGACCCCGGGCCCTGCGGTCCGTACGCTGAGTTGCGGATGACTCCTGCCACTCGCACCTGGGCCTGGCGCCGCGAGCGGGGCGGGAGCCTGCGCCTGCACTAGCTAGGCCAGAACAGCCCGTTCCGCTCATCCAGACCTTCCAGCCGGAAGGTCTTTTTGCGTCTGCCCCATCCCTGCTCAGGAGGAGCTCGTCATGACGATCGCACCGGACATCTCGACAGACCTGGTCACACCGCTCGGCGCGTACCTGCGCCTGCGCCGGGAAGGGCGCGCCGCGTTCCTGCTCGAGTCCGTCGAGCGCGGGCGGCTCGGCCGTCACTCGCTCGTTGGCTCGGGCTCCCATCTCTGCTACCTGGCCGAGGCCGAGGCGTGCGGCGAGCCCGTCGTGGGCTACCTCGGCTACGACTACGCAGCGCGCCTCGAGCCCGCCGTGCCCTTGCCCGACGAGCGCACGGGTCTACCCGAGAGCCGCTTTCTCGTCGCAGACACGCTGATGCGCTTCGACCACGTCCTCGGCACGGCCGAGGTGATCCGTGGCGACCCCGACGAGGTCTCGCGGCTGCTCGCGCGGCCCGTCCCGCGGCCCCCGCGCGTGAACGGCCGCAGGGGCTTCATGCGGCGAGCACCGGGGCGGAGTGAGTACGAAGCATCGGTCCGCGCCGCGAAGGAGCACATCCAGGCCGGCGATGTGTTCCAGGTCGTCCTGTCGCAACGAGCGGAACGGCCGACCTCGGCGTCGGCGCTCGAGCTCTACCGGGCGTTGCGGCGCGTCAATCCCTCCCCCTACCTGTTCCTGCTCGAGCTGGACGGTCTGTCCCTGATCGGCTCATCACCCGAGACACTCGTGAAGTGCGAAGCACGACGTGCTGCAGTCAATCCGATCGCAGGGACGACCGAACGCGGGGACGGCGACTCGGAACGACTGCTCGCCTCGGAGAAGGATCGCGCCGAGCACGTCATGCTGGTCGACCTCGGGCGGAACGACCTCTCGCGCGTGTGTGTGCCGGGCACGGTCGAGGTCGAGCGCTTCCTCGAAGTCGAGCGCTATTCGCACGTGACCCACCTCGTCTCGCAGGTCGCCGGCGATCTGCGCGATGGGGTGTCCCTGTTCGATCTCCTGCGAGCGTGCTTTCCCGCCGGCACAGTCTCGGGTGCGCCCAAGGTACGAGCGATGCAACTGATCTCGGAGCTCGAGGGAAGACGGCGGGGCGCGTACGCGGGCGCGGTCGGCTACACGCTGCCCGACGAGGGAACACTCGACACCTGCATTGCGATCAGGACGATCGTCCTGCGCGACGGCGTCGCACACCTGCAGGCGGGAGCGGGGATCGTCGCCGAGTCAGATCCCGCCGCGGAACACGAGGAATGTCTGCGGAAGCTCGCCGCCGTCGAAGCGGCCATCGATCTCGCGGAGTCGGAGCAACGTTGATCCTTCTCGTCGACAACTACGACTCGTTCACGTACAACCTCGCGCACCTGTTCGGCGAGCTGGGCGAGAACGTGGTCGTGCGCCGAAACGACGCGGTGGACGCAGAGACTGCAGAGCGGCTCGCTCCCTCCCATCTCGTCATCTCCCCCGGCCCCGGCCGTCCGGCCGAAGCGGGCGCCACGCTCGAGATCGTGCAAAGGCTCGCGCCGACGACGCGGACGCTCGGCGTCTGCCTAGGGCATCAAGCGATCGTCGAGGCCTTCGGCGGCGAGGTCGGCCCGGCCCGACAGCTCGTACACGGAAAGTCGTGCACCGTCCGGCACGACGGGCACGGGGTCTTCGCCGGACTGCCGGACGAGCTGGAGGTGGGCCGTTACCACTCGCTCGCGGCCACGACGCTCGTCCCGGAGCTCGAGGTCTGTGCGACGGCGGACGACGGCGAGATCATGGCTGTGCGGCATCGGACCCTCGACGTCCACGGCCTGCAGTTCCATCCGGAGTCCGTCCTCACTCCACAGGGACGGCAGATCGCGCGAAACTTCCTGGGCCGGTGATTCAGACCGCGATCACGAGGCTCTTGGACGGCAAGCCGCTCGACCGCGCGGAGGCCCGCACGGTGATGGACGAGATCATGCTCGGCGAGGCGACGCCCGCGCAGATCGGCGGCTTCCTGGTCGCGCTGCGGGCGAAGGGCGAGACTCCGGACGAGATCGCCGGCTGCGCCGAAGCGATGCGGGCGCACGTCCTCGCAGTGACCCCGAGGCGCGAGGACCTCGTCGACACGGCCGGCACCGGCGGCGACGGCGCCCACACGATCAACATCTCGACTGCGGCGGCGTTGGTGGCAGCGGCCGCGGGCGCCGCGGTCGCGAAGCACGGCAACCGCGCCGTCTCGTCGGCGTGCGGCTCGGCCGACGTCCTCGAGGCTCTCGGCTTCAGCCTCGACCAGGAGCCCGAGCGCATTTCGCAGTCGATCGACGAGCTCGGCTTTGGCTTCCTGTTCGCTCCGTCGCACCATCCTGCGATGCGGCATGCCGCTCCGATCCGCACGGAGCTGGCGACGCGGACCGTCTTCAACATCCTCGGCCCGCTGACGAATCCGGCCGGCGCGCGGGCGCAGGTGGTCGGCGTTTATTCGGCTGCGCTCGTCCAGACCATTGCCGAGGTGCTGGCCAGGCTCGGCGCGAGACGGGCGTTCGTCGTGCACGGCGCAGGCGGAATCGACGAACTGTCTCCCGTCGGGCCGAATCTCGTTGCCGAGGTCGTCGACGGTGCGGTTCACGAGCGCCAACTCGATCCGGAGGCTGAGCTCGGCCTGCCGCGGTGCCGCGTCGAGGAATTGCGCGGTGGAGCGCCGGAGGAGAACGCGCAGGCAATCCGTGACGTCTTCGCCGGAGCCGACGGTGGCCGGCGCAACGCGATCCTCCTGAACGCGGCGGGGGCAATCGCTGCAGGCGGCCATGCGGAAGACCTCCGCGAAGGCCTCGAGCTCGCCCGCGTAGCTGTTGACTCCGGCGCCGCAGCTGACCGGCTCGAGCTCCTGACGGCGTTCTCTCGCGAGACGGTGACGGCACGATGACGCCGTTCCGAGACGCCCTGGCAGCACCGGGCCTCTCGGCGATCGCCGAGGTCAAGCGTAGATCGCCGTCCGCCGGCGACCTGCGACCGGACGCGGATCCCGCGCAGCTGGCCTCCCAGTTCGCGACCGCCGGAGCGGCGGCCGTCTCGATCCTCGTCGACGAGCGCTTCGGCGGTTCGCTCGACGACCTGAAGGCGGCACGCGCGGCGACCTCCGCGCCGTTGCTCGCCAAGGGGTTCTTCACCGAGGAGCTCGACCTGCTGGAGCTCAAGCTTGCGGGCGCGGACGCGGCACTGATCTTGCTCCGCGACGTCGACGATGCGCGCGCGGCCGCGCTCGTCTCCTACGCCTGGGAGATCGGCCTCGAGACGCTCGTCGAGGCGCACGACGCGAACGAGTTGCAGCGCGCCGTCGCCCTCGAGGCCCCAGTGGTCGGCGTCAACGCACGAGACCTGACGACCTTCGAGATCGACCGCGCCGCGCAGCTCGACCTGGTCGCCCGATTGCGCGACCACGAGGTCGTCATCGTCGCCGAGAGTGGCGTGACCTCACGCGCGCAGGGGGCGGCCGCGGAGCTTGCGGGCGCCGACGCGATCCTCGTCGGCTCGGCCCTGATGTGCGCAGACGATCCAGCGACACGACTGCGCGAGCTCCTGTCGCGCCCGCTCGTCAAGGTCTGCGGTCTGACAAGGCAAGAGGACGTCGACGCGGCCGTCGATGCGGGCGCCGACCTGCTCGGCTTCATCCTGGTCGAGGAGAGTCCACGACGGGCGCCGGAAGTCCTCGCCGTCCCGGATGAGCGCCTCAGCGTCGCCGTCTTCGTCGGGGAAGCAGAGGACGCCGCCGCGGATCTCGTCCAGCTCTACGGCCGGGAGGACGGCCGCGTCCGCGGCCGCGACGCGGTTCTGCTGCGAGGCGACAAGGTCGTGGCGCAGGTCGTCGACCTCCCGTGGGACGAGGAGGATCCGCGCCACCTGCAGCGAGCAGCCGCGGTGAACGGACGGCTGATGTTGGCCGGCCGGCTCGGCCCCGAGAACGTGCGCGACGCCGTACGAGCCGTCCAGCCCTGGGCGGTGGATGCCGCCTCGAAGCTCGAACGAGAGCCCGGAGTCAAGGACCACGACAGGGTGCGCGCCTTCGTCGCCGCGGCGAGATGACGTCGACCGGTCTTTACGGAACCTACGGGGGACGGTACGTCCCGGAGACGCTCATCCCGGCACTCGACGAGCTCGAGGCCGGCTGGCGCGACGCGCAGGCGGACGACTCGTACCAGGCCGAGCTCGACGAGCTCCGGCGAAGCTACGGAGGACGGCCCACACCGCTCACCCGCGCGGAGCGTTTCGCGCCGGGAAAGCGGCTGTACCTGAAGCGAGAGGACCTGCTCCACACCGGCGCGCACAAGCTGAACAACGCGCTCGGGCAGGCGCTGCTCGCGCGGCGCCTCGGCAAGCGACGGATCGTGGCCGAGACCGGTGCCGGACAGCACGGCGTCGCGACCGCAACCGTCTGCGCCCGGTTCGGGCTCGAGTGCGTCGTCTACATGGGTGAGGAGGACATGCGCAGGCAACGGCCCAACGTCGAGCGCATGGAGCTGCTCGGCGCCGAGGTGCGCCCGGTCGACTTCGGTACGCGCACGCTCAAGGAGGCAACGAGCGAGGCGATTCGGGACTGGATCACCAACGTCGCGACGACGCACTATCTGATCGGCTCGTGTGTGGGACCAGCGCCGTATCCCGAGATCGTCCGCGAGCTTCAGGCCGTCATCGGTCGCGAGTCGCGAGAGCAGTTCCTCGCTGCCGAGGGTCGCCTCCCCGAGGTCGTCGTCGCGTGCGTTGGCGGCGGCTCGAACGCGATCGGAATGTTTGCCCGGTTCATCGACGACGAGGAGGTGCGACTCGTCGGGGTCGAGGCGGCGGAAGCAGCGTCGCTTGGCGCGGGCAGGGCAGCCGTCTTGCACGGCGCGCGCTCGTCGGTGCTCGCGGACGAGGACGGGCAGATCGAGGACGCCCACTCCATCTCGGCCGGACTGGACTATCCCGGGGTCGGTCCCGAGCACGCGTGGCTGCGGGACTCCGGCCGAGCCGAATACGTCGGCGCGAGCGACGACGAGGCACTCGCCGCCTTCCGCGACCTGACGCGCCTCGAGGGGATCATTCCCGCGCTCGAGCCCGCGCACGCGCTCGCCCGGGCCCGGCAGCTCGACGAGGAGCTCGTGCTCGTCTGTCTATCCGGTCGGGGCGACAAAGACCTGGCCGAGGTGCTCGCGCAGTGAGCCGCTCGGAACACTCGAGCGCGCGGCTCTCGACGTTCACTTTCCCGGACGAGCTCCGCGTCGACGAGTTGCTCCTGCGCGGTCCGCAGCAAGCTGACATCGACGTCATCGCGCCGGCGTTCCTCGATCCCGCCGTCGGCGGAGAGGCCGGGCTGCCGCCGGTCGGTGCCGAGACTCTCAGGGTGCTGCTGCGGGATCAGTTACCCGTCATGCAGGAGCGCGGGATGATGGCGGCTTACGTGATCGAGGACACGAGCGACGGATCGCTACTCGGCGGGGCGAACTTCCACCACTTCGATCCGATGCGGGACGTGGTCGAGGTCGGCTACTGGCTCTTCGTCGATGCAAGAGGACGCGGCGTCGCAACACGCATCGTGTCCGCGATGATCCAACACGCGCTCGAGAACGGCATCTGCCGCGTCGAAGCCCACGTTCGGCTCGAGAACCGCGCGTCTGAGCGCGTGCTGGAGCGCCTGGGGTTCAAACGTGAGGGAATCAAGCGCCGCTACCTGCACCACGAGGGCGTGCGCGTCGACGCGTCGCTCTGGGCTCTCGTCGCCGACGACGCCTGAGTGAAGAAGCTCGTCGTCTACCTCATGTCGGGTCGCGAGACGCCGGAGCTCGCCGCAGCTGCGATCGACGGCGGCGCCGATCTCGTCGAGCTGGGCTTCCCGTTCTCCGACCCGCTCGCCGACGGGCCGGTGATCCGGCACGCGGCCGAGCGAGCGCTCGCCCAGGGGATGCGTACGCGCGCATGCCTCGACTGCCTCGCCCGGACGCGCGAGCGGGTCGGAGACGTACCGCTCGTTCCGATGACCTACTCCGCGCTCCTCGAGGCGTACGGTTGGGACCGCTTCGCGGCCGACGCGCGCGCGGCGGGCGCGACCTCGCTCATCGTCGCGGACCTGCCGGCGGGTGAGCGGGCCGAGCTGCGGCGGATCCAGCTGGTGGCGCCGACGTCGACGGACGAGCGCTTGCGCCTCGCCGCTGCGAGCACAGACGGATGGCTCTACCTCGTCACGCTCACCGGGACGACGGGCGCACGCGCGCGCCTCCGCTCGCCCGAGCTCGCCGGCCTGGTCAAGCGTGCGCGAGCGACCACCGATTCCCCGCTGTACGCCGGCTTCGGCATCTCGACGCCCGACCAGGCGCGGGCGGTTGCCGAGCTTGCGGACGGCATCGTCGTCGGCTCGCGCGCCGTCGAGGTTGCCGCCGACGGTCCCGACCAGCTGCGCGAGTACGTCCGCAGCCTGCGCGAGGCTGTCGATGCCATGGTCCCCTGACCCTTCTCGTGCTCTTCGACGTGGACGGACGTTGTTCCTGACACACGACGAGGTGTACGTCGAGGCTGCCCGTGCTGCGATGCAGCAGGTGTACGGGACTGATGCTGACGGGCCGGACGTCCCGGGCGATACGGCGACCGCGCACGTCCGACGGGCACAACCGTTACGTCCGGCAGCTCGCCGAGTCCGACACGAGCCACTGGCAACTCGCTCCGCACGCGGCCGAGGCGGTCAGCGCCGTCGAGCGCCGCGCGCTTCTGACCGGTAACCCGATGGCGGTGGCGCACGCACGGATGGAGCGGCTCGGCCTGGGTGCCCTGTTCCCGCCCGGCCAGGGAGCGTTCGGCTGCGAGCGCGAGAGCCGTACGGCGCTCTTCGAGCTCGCTCGACAGCGAGCCGGCAACTGGCCGGCGGGACGAACGGTCGCCGTCGGCGACACCCCGCTCGACGTGTCCTCCGCCCGTGACGCGGGCTGCCTTTGCGTTGGCGTCGCGACCGGGACGTACGACGAGGCGGAGCTCAGCCACGCCGACGCGGTGATCGCCCATCTCGCAGGGCTCGTCGCCGCGCTCGCAACGCTTGCGCCCTGACGTTACGGGCATGATCTCGCTCCGGTGAGTGAGTTCCCCGTTCCGGACCAGGCGGCCGCGATCGAGCTCGGTGCAGCACTTCGCAAAGTCGGCTACTCGGAAGCTGCGCTGCAGGAGCTGCTCGGCGAGGACGCGTACTCGATCGACCGAGCGGAGGCGCCGGTCGAGGCCCGCCGTCTCCCGGACACGCCGGTCGCGACAGTTGCACGAGCGTTCTTTCTGCAACTGCCGGTGTCGCGCGCCGGCGCGGTTCGCGCGCTCGGCGAGGGCGGCGTCGAGGCTCTGGCTGCAACCGGTCTGGCTGCGGTTGGGACCGATGTGGTTCCCCGCGCGCGAATCCTCCCGGTGGGACCAATCCTGCTCGCGTCCGACGGCTACTCGCTCGACGGCGACGACCCGCCGGATTACGTCGCCACCTACACCCCTACGGCCCGCGTTCTCGACTCGCTGACTCCGCGGCCACGTGTTGAACGCGCCGTCGACGTCGGGACCGGCAGCGGCGTCCACGCATTGCTTGCCGCGCGGCACGCACGTCACGTCATCGCGACGGACGTCAATCCTCGTGCACTCGCCTACACGCTGCTCAACGCTGCGCTGAACGGCCTCACGAACGTGGAGTGTCGCCAGGGCAGTCTCTTCGATCCCGTCGAGGGTGAGACGTTCGACCTGATCACGTGCAACGCGCCGTACGTGGTGTCGCCCGAGCGACGTTGGGCCTACCGTGACAGCGGGTTCCAGGAGGACGAGGTCTCGGCGCGCGTCGTCAGGGCCGCAGGTGAGCATCTTACGGAGGGCGGTTTCGCGGCGATGCTGGTCAGCTGGCTGGCGGAGGACGAGGACGAGCCGGACGAACGTGTCCGGGCCTGGGTGGAGGCGACGGGCTGCTCAGGCTGGATCCTGCCCACGCAGGGCTCCGACCCGCTCGACCATGCGGCCGAGTGGAATTCGCACCTGGCCGGCGCAGCCTTCGACCAGGCCGTGGACGAGTGGGAGCAGTACTTCGAAGGCCTCGGTGTGCGCTGGATCAGCGAAGGTGCGGTCCTTCTGCACCGACAACGCAACGGTCGGACGTCGATCCGTCTCGATCCCGTCGAAGAGGAGGACCTCGACGAGGCCGGAGACGAGATCCAACGTGCATTCCGCGGCTGGGAGGTGCTGTCCGAGCTGGGCCCCGGGGGTCCGCTCCTCGATTCGCATGTGTCGGTCGCGATGCCCCTCAGGCTCGAACGGGAGCTCGAGCCACGCGGTAGCCGCGCCGTTGACGTCGAGGGGCGAGTCGAGCTCGACGATGGAATGAGACTGGCCGCCGAGGCAACCGCGGATGCGCAGGAGGTGATTGCCTCCCTCGACGGGGACCTGACCCTGCGCGAGGTCATCGCGGCGACCGGTGACCGCCTCGGCCTGTCCGACGAGGAGCTCGACCGGCTGGGGAATGAGGCGGTCGACCTGGTGGTGCTGCTGATCGAGCTCGGCGCGCTCGAGGTCGAGAGGTGACGCCCGAAACGGCCGACGCCGCCCGTGAAGGACAGCCGCGACTGCGCGTGATCTTCACCGCCCTCCTGCTCGTCCTCCTACTTGCCTCGCTCGACCAGACCATCGTCTCGACGGCTCTGCCGACGATCGTCGGCGACCTAGGCGGCATCCAGCATCTCTCGTGGGTCGTCACTGCCTACCTGCTCGCGGCCACGATCTCCGGGCCGCTGTACGGAAAGCTCGGCGATCTCTACGGCCGCAAGGTCGTGCTTCAGGCCGCGATTGCTCTCTTCCTCATCGGCTCCGCGTTGTGCGGCGCCAGCCAGAACATGACGGAGCTGATCGCGTTCCGTGCGCTGCAAGGGCTCGGTGGCGGCGGGCTGATCGTCACCACGCTCGCAGTCATCGGCGACGTAGTACCGCCGCGCGAGCGCGGCCGCTACCAGGGGTTCTTCGGAGCGGTGTTCGGCGTGTCGACGATCATCGGGCCACTGCTCGGCGGGTTCTTCGTCGACAACCTCAGTTGGCGCTGGATCTTCTACGTCAACCTGCCGATCGGCATTCTCGCGTTCGCGGTGATCGGCGCCGTGTTCCATGCTCACACCGAGCGGCGCGAGCACACGGTCGACTACCTCGGGGCCGGACTGCTCGCAGCAGGGCTCGCGGGCGTCGTCCTGTACACGAGCCTCGGCGGCACGACCTACCCGTGGGGCTCCCCGGCCATGATCGGCCTACTTCTGGTGGGCCTGCTCTCACTCATCGCGTTCCTGCTCGTCGAGTCGCGCGTTCAGGAGCCGATCCTGCCGCTCGTGCTGTTCAAGAATCGCGTGTTCTCGGTGACCAGCGCGGTGGGATTCATCATCGGACTCGCACTGTTCGGCGCGATCACCTACCTTCCGATCTATCTCCAGCTGGTCAAGGGGAAGAGCCCGACGGTCTCCGGGCTCCTGCTCACGCCGATGATGGGAGGCCTGCTCGTGACGTCGATCGTGAGCGGCCAGCTGATCAGCCGGTTCGGGCGCTACAGGCCGTTTCCGATCGCCGGCACGGCAGTCACGGCAGTCGGGCTTGGACTGCTGTCACGACTCGACCTTCACACGTCGATCTGGACGGTCGGCCTCTACATGCTCGTGGTCGGCCTCGGGCTCGGGATGGTGATGCAGGTTCTCGTCCTGGCGGCGCAGAACGCCGTCCCGTACGAGTACCTCGGCGTGGCCACCTCGTCGTCGACCATGTTCCGGCAGATCGGCGGCTCGGTCGGCGTCTCGATCTTCGGCGCGATCTTCGCCAATCAGCTCGCGCATCATCTGGCGGGCAAGTTCCCACCGGGCGTGACCCCGCCGAAGACGGCGAATCCGGAGCTCGTGAAGCACCTGCCAGCCGCGATCCGGCAGGTCTATATCGAAGCGGTTTCGCTGTCGTTGCAACCGCTCTTCCTCACGGCTGCGGCGATCACGGTGCTCGCGTTCGTGCTGACGTGGTTCCTGCGCGAAGTCCCGCTGCGCGCGACGACTCGGGCGCCGGAGCCGGGTCGAGTGCTCGAGCCCGCGGCCGACGACGATGCGTTGCGGAGAGTGGAGGCATCGCTGAGCCGCCTCGCCGCGCGCGAGAACCGCTGGCAGCGCTACGAGGACTTCGCGCAACGAGCCGGAATCGAGCTCGACCCACCGCAGCTATGGCTCTTCGCCAGGCTCGGCGAGCGCGCTCCCGTCACGGAAGACGACCTCGTCATGCAGCTGGGCGTGGAGCACGAACGGATCGCGCCGCTCCTCACCGACCTAGAGATGCAAGGGCTCGCCGCCGGAGGCGACGGCGCGGCGCTGACGCTGACCTACGCCGGTGTGCAATTGCACGAGCAACTCGTCGCGGCGAGACGCGAGGGCCTGCGCCGCCACCTCGGCGGCTTCGATCCGGACGAGCACCCCGAGCTCAGGCGAGCCCTCGATGCCCTCGCCCACGACGTGATCGGCGCGATCCCCTCACCGCCAGGCACATCGCGTCGCGCCCCTATGTGAACAGAGAGTCACACTCTCATAACGGTGTCCGACACCGGGACGTCGCCGCCGCGACGGGGGTACTCCGCCGCTTGACTACAGCGTTTGTGCTCGATCCGTGACAGAGCTCTGACTCGCACGGGACGGTGTCCGACACCAAGACGTGTGTGCAGAGAACACGTCCCGACAAGCGGATGGCTTTGGCCGCTGACATGCGACACGTTGAGTCGACGGCTGAGCAGCGTAAGATCTCTTCGCGTCAACCTGGAGGTCAGATGAAAGGCGCCTCGAAGCCGAAGAGAGTGCAGAAGAAGCAGGCTCAGAAGACGCTCAAGGAAAAACGGAGCGAGAAGCGCGCCGCTGCGAAGAAGGGATTCGGAGGCGCGACGCCGTAACCCGCAGCGGTGTGAACAGCCCGCTTGCGTTTGCTTGATCGTTTCGTAACGAATCCGGAGTAGGTTCGGGGCGGTGAGGACGCCCTGATGCAGCGGTTCCTCCCCGTCGGAAAGGACGCCAAGGGCGCGGCTCGCTTCCTCCTTGCAGCTCTGCCCGCGCTCGGCGCGGTGCTCACCGCGCTCGCCGTCACCGGGGACCTCGTCGGCCGGATGGCCCGCAACCACCCGTGGGCGAGCTTCGGCGCGTTCGGTTGCGGAGCGCTCGCCGTCTTCATCGGCGCAGTGGCGGCGTTCGGCCTGCGTGAAGGCTCGAGCGAAGAGCGGCGCGTCCTCTACCTCGGGCTCGGCGTGCTCGGTGCAGGACTCGTGTTCACCGTATACGCGGGCGTGCGGACCTGGGGCGACCGGCCGCAGCCGAGCATCACGGTGACACCGAGGAGCGGATCGAAGGTCACCGTCACCGTCAAAGGCATTGGCCTCCGCTCGAGCGATCACCTCGTCATAGAGGTGCAGCAGCTCCTGCGCGTCCGCAACCGCAACGGCCGTCCTGCGTGGAAGCCGGGACAGCCGCTCTACGGCGCCTCCCTCGGCCCGAACGACTCCGGTGAGATCGACCACATCGCGGACGTCTCGCTGCCTGCGGGCGACTTCGACGATCTGGAGGCTCGGGCCTGGATCGGCAACAAACCGAAGTCGTGCGAGGCGGGAGGAAACACCACCGGCTGTGTGCGCGTTCACATCCAGCGCCCGCAGGAGCGACCACAGCTCGCAGTCAGCTGGGAGACGTTCGTGCGTCTCCCGCGTTTGTTTCTTCGCCTCAGGGCCCGCAACCTGCCGCAGCAGCCGGCGCGCTCGATGACGCTGCGCGTGTACGGGCTTGCCCCGGGCCAGCCGGCGCGCCACCTCGCCGAGTGGTCGCTCGCGCCCGATGCCGACGGCGTGTTCGACCGTCGCCTGGCCGTGGTGGTCGGCCGGGCGTTCTCGGACGTCTGCGTGGTCGCGAGCATCTCGAGCCGGGAGCCACCGTGTCCCGCCCCCGTCGAGGGCGGAACGGTGTGGTCCCGGCTCGCGGTACCGGCTGCGCAGTAGCGTTACTCCGCGTTCGCGAAAGCGCCCTCGGCCTGCTCGTGTTCTGCGTGCGCCGGAGCGAGCTTGCTTTCGCGCAGCAGCGTCGCGCCGATCGTTGCTGCCGCCGCCGCGAAGAGTGCGCCGACGACGAACGCGAGGTGGTACCCGCCGGTGAGGGCGGCGAGCGTCCCCTCGCCCGACTCGCGCAGGCTGCTGCTCCGCGAGGCGGCCAGGCTCGCCAGCACCGCGAGCCCGAGCGCGCCGCCCATCATGAACGAGGTGTTGACGACGCCGGACGCGAGACCGGACTCCTCCGGCGCGACGTCGCTCATCGCCGCGAGCAACACCGGGTTGAACGCCATCCCTGCGCCGAAGCCGAGCAGAATCATGCTCGGGAGCACGTCGACGAGGAAGTTTCCGTCCACCGGCGCACGCGCGAAGAGCACGAGCCCAGCAGCGGCGAGCAGCAGGCCTGTCGCCAGCGGCTTGCGGAGCCCGAAGCGCATCACGAGCTTCGCGGACAGTCCGAGCGAGAACGCGCCCATGATCAAGTTGGCGGGAAGGAAGGAGAGGCCGACCTTGAGCGGGCTGTAGCCGAGCACGAGCTGCAGGTAGAGCGCCGACAGGAAGAACCACGCGAACATCGCCGCGGCCCAGAGGACCCCGACGACGTTGGAGACGGCGACGTTCCGGAGCCGGAACAGGCCGAGCGGCACGAGTGGTGACTCGACACGCGACTCGATCGCGAGGAACGTCCCGAGAAGCGCGAGCGCGCCGCCGAGCAAGCCGAGCGTCTGGCCAGAGGTCCAACCGGCCTGATTGCCGTTCACGATCGCATACACGGCGAGCATCAATGCAGCCGTGATGGTGACGGCGCCCGCCACGTCGAGGCGCCGGGTCGAAGCAAAGCCCGGAGCCGTCGGCAGCAGCCTCAGCGAAAGCAGGATGACCGCCACGCCGATCGGCAGGTTGACGAGGAAGATCCAGTGCCAGTTGATCGTGTCCGTGAGGATTCCGCCGAGAAGTACGCCGATGCTCCCGCCGCCTGCGGCGACGAAGCCGAAGACGCCCATCGCCTTGGCTCGTTCCGCCGGCTCGGTGAAGAGGGTCATCATCAGCGACAGCGAAACCGCCGACGCCACCGCGCCGCCGAGCCCTTGCACGGCGCGGGCCGCAATCAACATCCCCTGAGTCGTCGAGACGCCGCAGACCAGCGAAGCCAGCGTGAAGAGCGAGATTCCGAACAGGAACAGCCGCCGATGGCCGAAGAGGTCGCCCAGGCGACCACCGAGCAGCAGGAAGCCACCGAAGGTGAGCAGGTAGGCGTTCACGACCCACGCCAGCGAGGTCTCGGAGAAGCCGAGATCCGCCCTGATCGACGGCAGCGCGACGTTCACGATGGTCGTGTCGAGGACGATCATCAAGCTCCCCCCGCACAGGACGATCAGCGCGTACCAGCGAGTGCGGCTGTTCATGATCATGTCGCGGTTCCTTTCGGTGGATTCGGTCTCTCGAAGCGTTAAGACGGCCCTCGGCCCCGGAACTCATCGGTCAGCGACCGATGAATTTCGGCCGCTTTGCGGGTCTATCTCCCGATGCCCCCCCCAGCGCCGCAGACGGTTGCGCTTGCTTTCGGCAGTCCGATCAGCCGTGGCGATCTCCCTGCCCTGTGCGATCGGGTCGGCGCGCTTCTCGATCGGAGCCCGGCGAAGATGATCCTCTGCGACGTCGCGAAGGCCGAGCCCGACGCCGTGACGCTCGATGCCCTTGCGCGTGTGCACCTGACGGCGCGCCGGCGCGGCTGCGACATATGCGTCCGCGGAGCATCGGGCGAGCTCATCGAGTTGCTGGACCTGATGGGCCTACGCGGCGTCCTGCGGGTCTGACTAGGAATCGAGACGTGGAGGCAGGCCGAAGAGCGGGAAGAGCCGGTCGGTGTCGAGGAAGAACGTGAACTCCACGATCCGCCCGTCGACGATCTCGAGCACCTGGAGCGCCCAGGGATCGAACCCGCTACCTGATTCGCTCGGCTTGTACTGGCCGAAAGCGGGACGTCCGTTCGCCCCCACGGTCGCGATCACCCGCGAGCCGCGGCAGCCGATGCCAGGCCCGAACCACCAGGTGAGGATGTCGTCGCGTCCCTTGAGCCACATGTCGTACGGCGGCATCGACTGCGTCGCATCCTCCTGGATCAGTGACGTCAGCGCGTCCATGTCGTACTGCTCGAACGCCTTGACGTAGCGGGCCAGAAGCTCTGCGTCGGCGTCGTCGACCGAGGTCGGCGTCTCCGCGAGGGTGACCTGGCTGGACTCGAGCGTGGCTCGGGCACGCTGCAGTGCGCTGTTGACGGAAGCGACGCTCGTCTCCAGGAGCTCGGCGACCTCTGCTGCCTTCCAGCGCAACACCTCGCAGAGGATCAGCACGGCCCGCTGCCGCGGCGGCAGGTGCTGCAGAGCCGCGACGAACGCAAGCCTGAGTGTCTCGCGCGACTCGGCCACCTCCGCCGGGTCTCCCTCGTCCGAGACCACGAGGCTGTCCGGCACGGGCTCGATCCACGTGACCTCGGGCATGGTGTGGAGGTTCGACTCGACGGGCTCGCACGCAGGCCCGAGATCCATCGGCCGTGCGCGGCGCTCCTTGCCGTTCAGCAGGTCGAGTGAGACGTTCGTGGCGATCCGATAGAGCCACGACCGCAACGCCGCCCGGCCCTCGAAGCGCTCGTAGCCGCGCCAGGCGCGGATGAACGTCTCCTGCACGGCGTCCTCGGCGTCGAACGGCGAGCCGAGCATCCGGTAGCAGTACGCCTTCAGCTCGGAGCGGTACTGCTCGAACTGCGCCTCGAGCTCGCTCGCGTCGGGCTTGACTTTGAGGGACGAGTCCTGCACGACGGTCCATCGTACGTGCTCTACCCGACCCTCAGAAGACCGCGTCCGAGACCCCGTCGTTGCGACGATTTTCGGGCGGGCTGGCGCGGCGCGCTCGGGCGACGCTCGGCGTCACTGCGTGGG
>JBKOWS010000061.1:0-15975 GCA_046724565.1 Actinomycetota bacterium
CAACGCACGAGTGACCCGCTGTACGGCGTGCTCGCGAAACGATGGTCGAAGATCATGCTTGCGCTGTTCGCGGTCGGTGTCGTCACCGGCACGATCCTGAGCTTCGAGCTGGGCCTGCTCTGGCCGAACTTCATGGCGACATTCGGGTCCGTGTTCGGTCTCGGATTCGCGGTGGAGGGGATCTCGTTCTTCCTCGAGGCGATCTTCATCGCGATCTACGTCTACGGCTGGGGACGCCTGTCGCCTCGCGCGCACCTGCTCTCGGGGATACCGATCGTCATCACCGGTTTCGGCGGCTCGCTGATGGTGATCTCCGTCAACGCCTGGATGAACCACCCGTCCGGCTTCAGGCTCGAGAACGGCCGCGCGGTCGACGTGCATCCGTTCGCGGCGCTGTTCGGGAACGACTACCTCTGGCACGAGCTCGTCCACATGTATCTCGCCGCGTTCATCGTCGCCGGCTTCGTGATGTCGGCGTTCTACGCGTTCGGGTGGCTGCGTGGCCGCCGTGGCCGCTACGAGCGGACCGCCCTCGTCATCCCGCTCACGATCGCCGCGCTCGCCGCGCCGGTGCAGATCCTGGTCGGGGACTGGGCCGCGCGGGACGTCGCTAGGACGCAGCCCGTCAAGCTCGCCGCGCTCGAAGGACTCACGAGGACGGAGAGAGGTGCGCCCGTGCACATCCTCGGCTGGTACGACGGGAGGCGCGTCGAGTACGGAATCAGGATCCCGAAGCTGCTCTCGTTCCTGTCCTACCACGACTTCAACGCCGAGGTGAAGGGTCTCGTCACGGTTCCTGCCGACGACCGCCCGCCGGTCAACGTCGTCCGCTTCGCCTTTCAGACCATGGTCGGAATCGGCTCGGCGCTCGCGCTGCTCGGCGTCGTGTATGTCGCCGTGTGGCTGAGGTATCGACGCTTGCCTCGGTCCACATGGTTCTATCGGGCGCTTGTCGCGGCAGGGCCGCTCGCACTCGTCGCGCTCATCTCCGGCTGGATCACGACCGAGGTCGGCCGTCAGCCCTGGGTCGTGTACGACGTCATGCGGACGTCGGACGCCGTGACCGGCGCGAGCGGGATTCCGATCGGGTACGCCACACTCGCACTCGTCTATCTCGGGCTCTGTGGTGCCGTCGCGTGGATCCTGCGACGTCTGAGCCGCCTTCCGCTCGATCCCGCCGCCCTTGCCGCCGATGCACCTCGCTGACGTCCCGCTGATCCTCGTGCTCGTCGGCCTCGCGGCCTACGCAGTGCTCGGCGGTGCCGACTTCGGCGCCGGCTTCTGGCAACTCTGGGGTGGTCGTGGGGAGCGGGAGAAAGCGATCCGCGAGCACGCCCACCACGCCATGGGCCCGGTGTGGGAGACGAACCACGTCTGGCTGATCTTCGTGCTGGTGATCGCCTGGACGGCGTACCCGACCGCGTTCGGCTCGATCGCGTCGACTCTGTCCGTTCCGCTCTTCATCGCGGGGATCGGGATCATCATGCGCGGCACGGCCTACGCCTTGCGTTCCGGAGCAGCCACTGCGCGCGAGCAGCGGCGGATCGAGGTCGCGTTCGCGATCTCGTCGATCCTCACCCCGTTCGCGCTCGGCGCGGTCATCGGTGGGATCGCCTCGGGTCGGGTACCCGTCGGCAACGCGAAGGGCGACCTCGTGACCAGTTGGCTGAACGAGACCTCGATCTTCATCGGCGTGCTCGCCGTCGCGACGGCCGCGTACCTCGCCGCGGTCTACCTGGCGGCCGATGCGGTTCGCATCGGTCGAGCGGACCTCGAGCGAGCCTTTCGCGCGCGGGCGGTCGGAACAGGGGTCGTCGCGGGCGCTCTGGCGCTCGGCGGCCTCGCCGTCGTGCACGACGACGCAAGGGAGATCTGGGACGGACTCACCAGCGGCGCCGGCCTCGCGGCCGTGATCATCTCGGGAGCCGCAGGCGTCGCGACGATCCTGCTGCTGCTCTGCTCGCGCTATGAGCTCGCGCGGGTCACCGCGGCACTCGCGGTGGCGGCGATCGTCGCGGGGTGGGCGCTTGCTCAACGGCCGGACATCCTGCCCGGGCTGACGGTGGAGGAGGCCGCGGCCGGCCACACCGCGCTTGTCGCCCTCATCGTCGGCGTCGGGCTGGGGGCGATCCTGCTCCTACCATCGCTTGCGCTTCTCTTCGGGCTGTTCCTGAGGGGACGGTTCGATCCCAGCCGGGTGGAGCCGGAACCGGCTCAGGTTGGCGAGCCGCGACCGGCCCACGTCCAACCTCAGCTCGGGATCGCCGCGCTCGCCTGCCTCGTCGTCGGCGCGACGCTGACGTTCTTTTTCGAGGCGAGGTGGGCGCACATCATCGGCGTGTCCGCGCTCCTTGCCTTCGTCGGGCTCGGCTTCGTCGCGCTCGGGTCGCTCATCGCAGCCGGCGACCAGGCTGACTAGCAGGCACAGCCGACCAGTCCCATTGTTTCTCCTCGAGTATTCGCGCTAGGGTCGGAGCTTCCCATCATTCGAGCTCGCCCGAGGATCGAGGCGAGGAGAGGAGGAGCGATGAAGCGCTCTGTTGGCTCACTCTCCCTGCTGGCCTTGATCGCGGCCCTGGCCGTGGTCGGGACAGCCGGGGCGAGCCACCGTGTCAACTCGCCCGTGAAGGGCTCCTTCAAGTACTGCGACAACCCGACGTTCCCGCCGCTCGAGTCGAAGACGAGCTCGGGGAAGCTGGTCGGCTTCGACATCGACATGGCGAATGCGATCGCCAAGCTCTGGAAGGTCAAGGCGAAGTTCGTGTTCAGCTCCTTCGGCGGTCTGCTCCCGGCGCTCGGTGCGAAGCGGTGCGACGTCGTGATCAGCGGCATCTTCATCACCCCCGATCGCCTGAAGCAGTACCCCGCGGTCCCGTACATGAAGACGCACCGTGCGCTGATCGTGAAGTCGGGGAACCCGAAGGCGATCAAAGGACCGAACGACCTCTCCGGCAAGAACGTCGCCGTTCAGTCGAATACGAAGTACGAGGAGTACCTCAAGAACCTGAACGAGCAGTTCAAGACGGACGGCAAGGCCCAGATGAACCTGCAGAGCTACCCGGGCGACGAGGACGCCGTCGCACAGATCCTGCTCGGCCGCGCCGATGCGGTGCTGACGCAGGACACCTCCGCCGGCTCGTACAAGAAGACGAACCCGGGCAAGCTTGCGATCGCCTACCTCTTCCCTGAGACCGATACGTTCGGTATCTACTACCGGAAGTCCGACACGAAGCTCGGCACGGCGCTCCGCTCGGCGATCAAGACCCTGAAGAAGAACGGTTCGCTGAAGAGGATCGCGGCCAAGTACCAGCTCCCGGCGACCGACCTGAAATAGTCCGTGCACGCGGGTGCTCGCGACCTTCGACACCCACATCTTCTGGGAAGCGCTCTCTTCCACCCCGTACTGGAAGGGAGCGCTGCTCGCCCTCGAGCTCACGATTGCGTCGCTCGCCGCGGCCTGCGTGATCGGCTTCTTCCTCGCGCTGGGGCGCGGCAGTCGGAACGCAGCGATCCGGAGCGTCGTCTTCCTCTACAACTGGATCTTCCGCGCGACACCGACCCTCTTGCAGCTGATCTTCATCTGGTACGCGCTGCCGCAGCTCTGGCCGACGTTTGCGCACAACTGGTTCACGCCCTTCCTCGCAGCCTTTATCGCGCTGTCGCTGAACGAGGCCGCTTACATGTCCGAGATCATCCGTGCAGGGCTCTTGTCCGTCGACCCGGGCCAGGAGCTCGCGGGACGGGCGCTCGGGATGTCGCGCGCGCGGATCCTCCGGCGCATCGTCGTGCCGCAGGCCGTCCGCATCGTCATTCCTCCCACCGGAAACGAGTTCATCACGCTCCTGAAGCTGACGAGCCTCGCGTCGGTGATCTCGCTCCATGAGCTGCTGACGGCCTCTCAGGAACGTGCGACCGCGAGCTTTCGCTACCCGGAGGCTTATGCCGCCGCGCTCGTGTACTACCTCGGCATCGTCAGCATCCTGATGGTCCTGCAGGCGCAGCTCGAACGTCGCTTCACGTGGAGCTCGGCGGGGAGGAGACGCCGTCGCGTGGCAGCGCCCGCGGTTCCTGCGATCTCCCACGACGCGCGATGAACGACGCCGTCCTGCGAGCCGAGGAAGTGCACAAGTCCTACGACGGGCTGCCCGTCTTACGAGGTGTCTCGATCGACATCGGGCGCGGTCACGTGAAGGTGATCATCGGCCCGTCGGGATCGGGAAAGTCGACGCTGCTGCGCTGCCTGGCGCTGCTGGAGCCGGTCGATTCGGGATCGGTGTACCTGGAGCGCGATCGGCTGAGCGGGTTGCGCGAGAGGGAGCTCGCCGTGCATCGCTCGGAGGTCGGGATGGTCTTCCAGCGGTTCAACCTCTTCCAGAATATGACTGCCTTGGCCAACGTGATGTGCGGGCTGGTCGAGGTGCGCGGGTTGAAGAAGCGGGAGGCAAGGGAGCGTGCACTCGAGTTCCTCGATCGAGTCGGGCTACGCAACAAGGCAAATCAGTACCCGGAGGAGCTGTCCGGAGGTCAGCAGCAGCGGGTCGCGATTGCGCGCGCCCTGGTGATGAGACCCAAGGCCATGCTCTTCGACGAACCGACCTCTGCGCTCGACGTCGAGCTCGTCCGAGAGGTGCTGGACGTGATGGAAGGACTGGCTCGCGAAGGAATGACGATGGTCGTCGTCTCGCATGAGTTGCGCTTCGCCCACCACGTCGCGAGCTCGATCTCGATGATGGACGAGGGGAGGATCATCGAGGAGGCACCGCCGGAAACGTTCTTCTCCTCGCCGAAGCACGAACGTACGAGGCGGTTCCTGGCGCTGGTCGAATGAGCCGCTACAAGCCACTCGATGCTCACGTCACCCCGCGCTTCGCGGGGGTCCGTACATTCATGCGTGCACCGTACGTCACCGACTTCGAGGGCGTCGACGCCGCCGTGTTCGGCATTCCCTTCGACACGGCCACGAGTTACCGGACCGGCGCCCGCTTCGGGCCCGAGGCGATCCGCTCGGCTTCAGTCCTCCTCCGGCCGTACAACCCGGCGCTCGGCGTCAACGTCGTCGAGTCGCTCTCCGTGGTCGACTACGGCGACTCACCCGTCTCGCCGGGCACCACCGAGCGCACCTACGGCCAGATCGAGGACACAATGGTCCCGCTCGTCGACGCAGGAGTCTTTCCGTTGGCGCTCGGCGGCGACCATTCGATCACGCTCGCGGAGCTGCGGGCGTTCGCTCGTCGCCATGGTCCTCTGTGCCTCTTGCAGCTCGACTCGCATCCCGACACGTGGGACGAGTACTTCGGGCAGAAGTACTTCCACGGCAGCACCTTCAAGCGGGCGGTCGAAGAGGGGCTGCTCGACGCCGGGAGCTCCGTGCAGGCCGGGATCCGTGGCTCCACCTACGGAGCAGAAGACATTGGGGACGCTGAGGGGCTCGGCTTCACCGTGATTCCCTCCGAAGAGTTGCGCCGGCTGGGGGGCGACGGCTATGCAGGTGTGGTGAAGGACAAGGTCGGGGAACGGCCCGTCTTCCTGTCCTTCGACATCGACTTTCTCGACCCGGCGTTCGCCCCCGGAACGGGCACGCCCGAGGTGGCGGGCTTCTCGACCGCCGAGGCGCTCGCTTTTCTGCGAGCCCTGCGGGGCATCAATCTGGTCGGGGCGGACGTCGTCGAGGTCTCGCCCGCGTATGACGGGCCCGGGCAGCAGACGGCGCTTGCGGCTGCGAACGTTGCGTTCGAGTTGCTGGCGCTGAGGGCGCTCGTTCCGGCTCGCTGATCACGGCGCGCTGGGCAGGAGCGAGAATGGCGATCACGACCCCGACCACGCCATCCCTTCGCCAGACGCCCGCGTGGCAGGCGCTCCAGGAGAACGCCGATGCGCTGCGCGAGACACCTCTCCGCGATCTCTTCGCGGCGGATCCCGAGCGCGGCGAGATCCTTTCGCTCGAGGCCGAGGGCATCTACCTGGACTACTCCAAGAACCGGATCACCGGTGAGACGCTCCGTCTCCTGTTCGAGCTCGCGGAGGAGCGCGGCGTCGCCGAGCGGCGGGACGCGATGTTCGCCGGCGAGAAGATCAACGTCACGGAGAGTCGAGCCGTCCTGCACGTGGCGCTGCGCGCGCCGAAGGGAGAGCGCATCGAGGTGGACGGCGAGGACGTTGTGCCAAAGGTTCACGAGGTGCTCGACCGCATGTCGGACTTCTCCGAACGCATCCGCAGCGGCGCGTGGAAGGGGCATACCGGCAAGCGGATCCGCAACGTCGTCAACATCGGCATCGGCGGCTCAGATCTCGGGCCGGTCATGGCCTATGAGGCGCTGCGCTACTACTCCCAGCGCGACCTGACCTTCCGTTTCGTCTCCAACGTCGACGGCACCGACATCGCCGAGGTGACGCGCGACCTCGATCCCGAGGAGACGCTCTTCATCGTCTCCTCGAAGACGTTCACGACGCTCGAGACACTGACGAACGCCCGAACTGCACGCGGGTGGGTACTCGCGAAGCTCGGCGACGAGTCTGCGGTTGCGAAGCACTTCGTCGCCGTCTCGACGAACGCCGAGGAGGTTTCGAAGTTCGGGATCGACACCGCCAACATGTTCGAGTTCTGGGACTGGGTCGGCGGGCGCTACTCGATGGACTCCGCCATCGGCCTCTCGACGATGATCGCGATCGGACCGGAGAACTTCCGCAAGATGCTCGCCGGCTTCCACGCGATGGACGTGCACTTCCGCACCGCGCCCTTCGAACGGAACCTGCCGGTGCTGATGGGCCTCCTGATTGTCTGGTACGCAGACTTCTTCGACGCGCAGACCGTCGCGATCCTGCCGTACGACCAGTACCTGAAGCGGTTCCCCGCCTACCTGCAGCAGCTGACGATGGAGTCGAACGGCAAGTCGGTCACGCTCGACGGCACGCGCGTCGACTACGAGACCAGCCCGATCTTCTGGGGCGAGCCAGGGACGAACGGCCAGCACTCCTTCTATCAGCTCCTCCATCAGGGCACGCACCTCGTTCCGGCCGACTTCATCGGCGTCAACCGCAGCCTCAACCCGATCGGTAACCACCACGACCTGCTGATGGCGAACGTCTTCGCCCAGACGGAGGCGCTCGCCTTCGGGAAGACGCCCGAGGAGGTCCGCGCGGAGGGTACTCCCGAGTGGCTCGTCCCGCACCGCGTCTTCGAGGGCAACCGGCCCTCCAACACCATCCTCGCCGACCAGCTCGATCCGGAGACGCTCGGCAAGCTGGTCGCGCTCTACGAGCACAGTGTCTTCGTGCAGGGCGCGGTCTGGAACGTCAACTCCTTCGACCAGTGGGGCGTCGAGCTCGGCAAGATGCTGGCCAAGCGCATCGCCGATGAGCTCGAGGCCGTGCCGGAACCCGAGCTGACGCACGACTCTTCGACCAACGCGCTGATCAGGCTCTACCGAAGCAGGCGACGGAGCTAGCCCGCCGAGGCCATGTGAGGGCGCCTAGCGGCGGATCAGAATGCTGATCTTCCGCGAGCGCGTCGCCCCGAGCTCGTCCTTCGTCGTGAGATAGAGGCCGTACCGGCCGACCCGCGTCGGTCGGCCGCTGATCACGCCGGTCTTCGGGTCGAGTCGCAGGCCGGCGGGGAGCTTTCCGCCCGAAATGTCCCAGGTGCGAGCGCCGATGCCTCCCTGCGCGAAGCCGCTCGCGCGGAAGAGCTTGCGGACGTGACCGACCCGAGGCATGGCGACGCGGGTCAGCTGGAGCCTGTCCGCGATCCGGAGGGTGATCGTGTGCACCGTGCTCCGCCCCCGCACGTCGGTGACCTTGAAGGCCAGCGAGAAGCTGCCCGAGTCGGCGGGAACGCCCTTGATCGTCGCAACCGAGCCGTTGCCCTGGTCGCCGATGAAGCCGACGTGGACCGGGAACGAGCCCGATGTGATCTCCCACCGATACGGAGCGTTGCCGCCGTTCGCGTTCAGCGCGATCGTCAATGGAACGGCAACCTCTCCGACCTGGCTCGCCGGGGCGCTGATCTCGAGCGCCGGGCTCACGCTGAGCGTGAACTGCTTCTGCGACGAGCCGCCGTTTGCCGTCACCTTGACGGTGAACGTGGAGTTGCCGGCGCTCTGGGGAGTCCCGCTGACGACGCCGTTCGAGCCGAGCGAGAGTCCGCTGGGCAGGGCGCCGGAGACGACGCTCCAGGTCTGGCTGCCGGCACCGGAGGCCGCGAATGACGTGGAGTAGGAGCTGCCGACGCTCGCCTCGGGGAGGCTGGAGGTCGTGATGGACGGGGCCGACGCAGTCGACGGCGGCGGGCTCGGGCTTCCACCGGAGCCGTTGATCACGATCGTGAACTCACGCTGCGCCTGCGCGGGTCGACACCAGTCTGCGGACGGTGGGTTCTGGTCGCTGAGGTTGACCCAGAACGAGAAGCTGCCGGCCTGCATCGGCGTCCCGCTGACGAGACCGCTCATCGCGAGGCTCAGGCCCGGCGGCAAGTTTCCTCCGATGATCGTGAATTGATACGGGAGGGCTGGTCCGCAGCCGCCGGCGCCGTGGAACGTGAAGCTGTAGGGCACGCCGACCGCTCCGGTGGGGGTGAAGTAACTGTCGTCGGTGAACCTGATCGCCCAGGCGGCGGATGTGAGGACGAGGGCGACGGCAGCCGCCGACAGCAAGATCGTGACTCTGCGCTTCATCAGGTGAGACCCATCGAGGTAGTGGCTGGAGATTCTGAGTTTCTGATCGGCACCACTGTCGCCCAGACTTGTAAGAGACCCGTTAAGCGTGCATCAGGGCTCGGCTGTCGACTGCAGGAAGCTATGTTCGTGTGGTGAGCTCAGTGGCCGCCGAACGACGTTCACGCTTCAGGGAGCTACACGCACGCGAGCAACTCTTCGTCATGCCGAACCCGTGGGACGTGGGGTCGGCGCGGCTCCTCCAGCACAGCGGGTTCGACGCGCTCGCGACGACGAGCGCCGGCTTCGCCTGGTCGCTCGGCAAGCTCGATCAGCGCGTGACCCGCGACGAGCTCGTGGCTCACGTCGCCGAGCTCACCGCTGCCATCTCGGTTCCACTCAACGTCGACAGCGAGCGCTGCTATCCCGACGATCCCGGTGGAATAGCCGAGACGGTCGAGCTGCTCGGCGGCACCGGAGCCTCTGGCTTCTCGATCGAGGACTACGACCCAGCGGCGCAGCGGATCGACGAGCTCACGGTTGCGCTCGAGCAGCTCGCAATCGCAGTCGAGGCGAACACCAGTCTCGCGGAGCCGATGGTGCTCACGGCGCGGGCCGAGAACCACATCCGGGGAGTCGACGATCTGGAGGACACGATCGCCCGCCTCACTGCGTACCGTGACGCCGGCGCGGACGTGGTGTACGCGCCGGGGCTGACCGACCTCGCTCAGATCTCCCGCGTCGTGTCGGAGGTCGGCATCCCGGTCAATGTGCTGGCGCTCGCCGGTGCGCCGAAGCTCGGCGAGCTCGCGGAAGTAGGCGTAAGCCGCGTATCCACCGGGAGCCTCCTGGCCGGCGCAGCTTACGGAGCGTTGCTCGCCGCCGCGCGGGAGCTAGCGAGCAAAGGCACGTCGCGCTATGCCGAGAACAACGCTCCGCGCGAAACGCTCGAGCAGGCGTTCGGCTAGCCCGTCAGCCAGGCGGCTACGAGGTAGACGATCGCCGTAACGGCGGCCGCGGCGACCAGGACCAGGTTCGCCGCCAGGAGAACCATGAGCCAACGCGATCGACCCTTCGGCGTGGGCGTCGAGGCGGGAACCGCGCCATCCTCCCTGCCCCAACCAACGGCACCAGCGAGCGCGCTCGAGATGAACTGGTTGAGGCTGACGCCTTCGCGATCGGCGGCTCGCGCCAGCTCCCCGTGAAGACCGGCCGGCATGCGCAGAAGAAGACGCCCGCTATAGCTTGCTGCTCGCTGCCGCGGCTTCGGGACGGCGTCCCCCCGTGGCGCTTCTCCGACGGCATCTGGAGTCGCCATCCCCCGAGTGTAGGGGCTTTGAGGGCCCTGCACAACGCGATTCCCCGTCGAGCTCGTTCCGGAGCTTGGCCAGCCCCGACGCGATAACGCGTGAGGTGTGCGTCTGAGACAAGCCAAGGCGCCTGGCGATCTCGTCCTGACTCAGACCGTGGTAGTACCGCAGGCGCAGAGCGTGCCGCTCTCGCTGCAGGAGAGAGACCATGCCGCTCGCGACGAACAGCCGATCCTCGCTTGCGTCGAAGACCTCGTCGCCGCAGGCAAGGTCGGTCGCCTCGCTCAGAGGAACCGGCCGGCGCGACTGTTCCGCGCGCAGCGCCTCGGCCAGTTCGTGATCAGTCAGATCGGCCGCCGCGGCCAGCTCCGCGGTGCTGGGCGAACGGTGCAGGCGTGCGGTCAGCTCGCGCCGTGCCCGCCCGATCCGCGTGCAGATCTCCTGTTCGTGGCGGGGCACGTGGACAGGCGCGCTCGCATCGCGGAGATACCTGCGGATCTCGCCGACGATGTTCGGCACGGCGAACGCAGTCAGACTCACTCCGCGGGCCGGCTCGAAACGGTCGATCGCCTTGATCAAGCCGATCGAACCGACCTGCACGAGATCCTCGTACGGCTCACGCGTGTACCCGAAGCGCCGGGCGATCTTCTTCACGAGCGGCAGGTGCCTCTCGATCAGGCGCTCTCGCTCCGCCCAGTCGTGGCTGTCATAGGCAAATGCCGGCGCCGCAGACATTCCTCGTCAACCACTCTAGAAAATCTCTGCCGAATAGGCAAGTGAGAGGTCGATCTCTGGGTAAAAATAGGCTTCGCTGGGTATTCATCTCTTACGCCCGGAATTTCCGGTTCGGTGGCCGAGGGGAGACGTGGGGAAGACGCCGAAATCAGCGCCGTTTCGCTCAAGCCGGAGGGTGAGGCTCGCGCTGGTCACCGCCCTTGGCCTGGCTGTCGTCGCGTTCGCGGTACCGGCCCACGCCGGGACTTCGAGCGTCACCTCGCTCGACCCGACAGCCACACTGAATGACGAGGCGTTGTCTGCGACGGACACGGGCTCGGGGCTCGACTCCGTCGATGTGACCACTCCTCTTGGTTCACCGTCGACCCCCAGCGGACCGCCTGGAGGCGGTTCGGCCGGCGGGGCAGCCGCGGCGATAGTGACGCCCGAGATGGCGCCGACGGATGAACTGGAAATGCCTGCAAACAAGGCAGTCGCGCTCGAAGCGGACACGGGCATCGCTGCATCTGACCCAACTCAGGGCGACGCCCAATCGCCGCCCGTCGCTGACGTCTCGGATACGACGCCCGCGGCGATATCACCGACACCGGTCGAGTCAGAGGTCGCCCGGTCGGTGGTCAACGATTCGTCCGTTTCCGAGCCGGTTCGGTCGCCTGTCAATGAGCAGTATCACCCGTCGTCGCGCCAGTATCAGCCCCGCCGAGTGGTCGACGATCTCCCGCGGCGAGCCAGCCGCGGAGCAGCCCATTCTGTCGGTCGGTGGGCATTGCACAACCAAGGGTCGCGGATGCTGAAACACGAGTCGAAGTTCGTCCAGATCATCTCCCGGATTTGCGCGGATATCGACCCTGGGAACCCGCTAGCCTCTGCTGAGAACGCAACGGCAAACACCGGCGGGAATGGCAGCCAGATCGGTGGTTGCATCGTCGATTTGACGGGCAACGATCCTTCGGTCGAGGGCGTCGCGACTCCTTCACCGTGCGTCGACGGGTCGCAGTATCAGCCGGCGAGTGGGCAGTATCAGGTTCCTCCGTGCGATCAGGGACTCGGCGAGCAGCCAGCTCCGAACGCTCCGGCCGCAGCGGAGTGCATCTCGTCCGACGTTCTCTCGTCGATCGACCAGGTTCTGCCAACCGGGATCGTCGTTGGTATCGCGAGCCCCGTGACCTGCGCGTCGAGCCCGGCCGCGCCGCCGCCGTCCGGGACGGGTGCGTCGAGCTCAGGAGGTCCAGTAGGCGGTCCGGAGACGGCCACGAGCATTCCCGCTTTTCCGGCGAGCCCAATCTCGCCGCCGAGAGTGGAACCGACGACGAGCCAAGCGCAGCCGGCCGAGAAGGCCAAGGCGAAGACCCACCGCGCCGTCCGTTCTGTCGCCCAGACTGGTGCGGATGACGTGCTCGCGGCCGCGGCCGTGCACCCTTCGCTTGCGAACAACCAGACCAGTCCTGTAGCAGCGTCCGGTGTCGGTCCGGCCCAGAAGAAACGACACGTTCCCGCGAGGGTTCCGGTGACCCGAGGATCGCGGACTCGTGTGGAGGCGCTTGAAGCTCAACGAGTGGGGACGGCCTCGGGCCACCCTTCGAGCTTCAGCGGTTCCGCGTGGCTGGCCGCCGCCGTCTTGTTGCTCCTGTTCGGCTTGGCCTCCTTTGCCTCCGCGATTGCCGGAACGCCGAAGCCCGCAGTGCTGAGACACGTCGGGGTGCTCGTGAGCAGCAAGGGTCTGTCCAAGCATCCTCTCGGCGGGCGAGCGAGCAGGCAGCGGGGAATCCGCTACCGCGACTGAAGCTCAGCGCGTGTCCGAGCGCGTTTCGAGCTTGTCGATCTTGAGCGGTGTGACTCTGAGCTCCGAATCCGTTGCGGGCGCCGCCGAGTCGTTGTAGACGAGCGTCGCGCGAAGCTGCCGCTGTTCGCCGGTCGGTGGTGACATTCCTTCGATCAGCCCGAGCGCGGTCGCGGCCCGCACGGCCTCAATCCGATTCGTCGCCTCGAGCTTTCGCATCGCATGGCTGACGTACTCCTTCACGGTGTGACGGCTCAGATAGAGGCGCTCTCCGATCTCCGGATTCGTGAGGCCCTCGGCGACGAGTCGCAGGACCTTCAGCTCCTGGGCGCTCAGCTTCGGCTTTCCCGCTCCGTCGCCGTCGAGCAAGAGAGCGGCGACGTGCGGGGCGAGGACCCGTTCCCCGGCCAGGGACCGTTCGACGGCTCGCACGAGATCGAGGTCCTCGTCGTCCTCGCGCAGGTAGCCGCGCGCGCCGGCGTCGAGAGCTGCGCGCACAGACGCCTCGTCGCGACGCGCCGAGATGACGATGACGGCCACGTTCGGGTGGCGCTCGACGAGGGCTGAGCAGATCTCCGCGCCGGGACGGTCGGCGAGCTCGAGCTCCAAGAGCACGAGATCGGGAGAGCTCTGTCCGGCAGCCGCGATCGCCTCCAGGCCACTCGCTGCCTCGACGACCTCGAGGCCACGCTGCCCCGACAGCTGGGACCGGATCCCCTCGCGGAGGAGCTTCTGACTTGCGACGACGAGGACTCGGGCGGTCATCTCGTCTCGATGGGTTTCACGGCGTCTCCCCCTCGCCCGCCTGGCCTCGTTGACCCCGCGATCGTAGTCAGCTTGCGGCGATCCATCCACCCCCCGCCAGGCGGGTGGGGCACTCGAGGCGCTCCGTCGGCGTTTTGGTCGCGGACACCGCGCCGGGGGGACTGAAACCCGCAACGCGGGGTCTACTCGCCGGTTTTCGCCACGGCGATGCTGGCGCCATGGGGAGACGGTCGAGGTGCTTGTGCACCCTGCTGGCCTGCGCCGCTCTTTTCGCGGTCGCCGGTTTCGTTCCACGGACTGCCTCGGCCGACGACTGGAACGAGCCCGTGCAGAGCGTCCAGACGAGCTCCTCCACGTCTTCGGCGACGGCCCAGAACGACAACACCACCGTCCAGCGCGCGACCCAGACACAGACCGGCGGCGCGCGGCAGTCCCAATCGACGATCCAGGTCGCGCCGACCAAGCAATCGGCCAACGCGACCTCGCGCTCCAACCAGAGCCCCACGAACGTCGCGAGCGGCGGCAGCGCGAAACAGGACAACACCTCGTCGTCGACTGCCGTCTCGAGGAACTCCAACGAGACGGATCAGTCCAGCGTCCAGCAGCAGGAGAGCCCTCCCGCTCCCGACCCGGCGCCGTCACCGGCGCAGTCGCAGACTTCGAGTCAGAGCGCGCCGACCTCGCAGCAGGCGGATGCGACCGCGACCTCGAATCAGGTCGCCCCGACGAACATCAACATCTCCGTCCGGATCAACAGCCCCGGAGAAAACGGTCCCGTCAACCAGACCAACGCGGCGACGGCGAACGCCGTCGGCGACAACGCCAACACGGTCAACCAGGATGTGACGCAGGACCAGAGCGGCGGTCGCCCCTCGAGCGGGCAGTCGCAGTCGGCCAGTCAGGACGCACCGACCAACCAGGTCGCAAACGCGACGTCGACCTCTAACCAGGTCGCGCCGACCAACCTCAACATCACTATCCGTAACAAGAGTCCGGGCAACGACGGCGCCGTGACTCAGACCAATACTTCGAGCTCGACGGCCAACGCCGGGAACTCGAACGTCGCGAATCAGGGCGCCGGGCAGCTTCAGAGCGACACGGGCGCGACGAGCGGGCGGAGCATCCTGGGCGGCAACGGCTATCCGCACACATACATCCCACGCGGGCACACCAGCTACCCGCCGACGCCGCAACCGCAGCCGGCGTCGGCGGGGACCACCCAGTCGCAGGCCGCGACGCAGAGTGCTCCGACCACCCAGACCGGCAACGCGACGGCAACCTCCGTGCAGCAGGCGCCGGTGAACGGGGAGGTCTCGGTCGCCGTCGACGAGGGAGCGAGTGATCCGAACGGCTCGGGTCGTCGCGGGAGCTTGATCCAGATCTGGATTCCGTCGGGCGAGGCGACCCAGACGAACAACTCGCGCGCCGATGCGTCCGCCGTCAACTCGAACCGGGCGACGCAGACAGGGGATCAACGGCAGACCGCTCAGTCGGGAGGGGACACCCAGCTGGGGGGAGCCGCCCAGACGCAGACCCTCCGGCAGGGCGCCCCAACGACGCAGAGCGAAACCGGGCGCGCCACGTCGGACCAGAGCGGCGCGATCAACCTGTCGGCCGGCGGCTCAGCAGTCCAGACGAACACCACGCTCAGCAAGGCAACGGTTGCCAACGCAAACGAGACGACCCAGAGCGCCGTGCAGGTCCAGGACGCCGGTCTCCTCGCCGGCGGCAGCCAGGTGCAGATCGTCGACCAGACGGCACCCGTCGACCAGATCGCGATCGTGCAGGCACTCGCCGGCCTCACCGATCCGACCAACGTGGGCGCCGACGGCTGGAGCATCCAGACGAATCTCTCCGCCTCGACTGCCGTAGCCGGAAAGACCACGCAGACGACGCTTAGCGCCCAGCAGGTTCAACTTGGGGACAAGACGTCGCAGGTTCAGATCATCGAGCAGAGCGTGGCGGGCGCCGCGCGCGCCCACGCACAGGGACGGTGCGGACGCAGGTGTGCGAGCACGGTGAGCAGCGCACTGGCGCTCGCACAGGATCTGACCGTCTGGTCGAGCTCGCCGGGGGAGGACAGCTCCCGAAAGGAGCCGGGAGCCTCGAAGAAGACAAAACAGCCCACGCCGCGAGACGGGCAGCTTCCGCCACAACCGAAGCTGCCCGGCGCGGCAGCGGGCTCGAGCTCCGGCGGCGGCGGCGCGCCGTGGGTGTTCGCCGCGCTGCTGATCCCATTTGCTTTGACGGCCCCTTGGTGGGCACGTCGTCACGGCCCGTCGGCCTTCCGGCGGCTGGCGGGCGTCGTTGTTCGTCCAGAGCGTCCCGGCTGAGCTGACGCCTCCGGCCGACCCCTATCGGGGAGGCCGGACCGCGCCGCGGCGCTCCGGCGCGCCCCGGCACTGACGACGTAACAACGACAAAGGAGAAGAGAACAGTTATGAAACGCCTTCTCATTGCGGTGGGCATCGCGACGATCGCCCTCGCCGTGGGGGTGGGCACAGCGACCGCCGCCGACCTGTCGGGCGGTGCACAGGGGACCGGCCAGCTGGCCGGGACGTACCAGGGTGCACCCTCGACAAGCCAGGCGGGACAGTCGGCATCGAACTCTGCTCTGCCGGCCAGCTATGGCGGCTACAGCGGCAGCAGCGGCTTGGTGATCAACCCTGGCTCCAGTTCGGCGACGCAGAACGCGGATAACACCGCGAACTCGAATGCGTCGAACAAGAGCAAGACC
>JBKOWS010000138.1:0-13058 GCA_046724565.1 Actinomycetota bacterium
GCATGAGCGTTCCACACGAACCCTCTGACGAGATGAGCCCGGGGCGCTCACGCGTCCTCTCGTGGCCGGCTGCGATCGCGAGGAAGCTCGCTCGAGTCGTCCCCGACGCGCTCCGGAACTTCTTCGCGGACCATTGCCCGCAACAAGCGGCGGGTATCGCGTATCGGGTGCTCTTCTCGATCGCACCGCTGGCGATCGTGCTCGTCTCGATCTTCGGGCTCGTCCTTCAGGACGACAGCGTCCGCCAGACCGTCGTGAACGAGATCGTCGACGCGCTGCCGGTATCGGTCGCGGGCCGGAAGGACGTCGAGAATGCGATCGAGGACATCGCAACGCCTGCGAGTGCCGCCGGACTCGTGAGCCTGCTCGTCTTCGTGTGGGCGGCGACGGGGATGATGGCCGCCCTCAGGGAGGGCCTCGAGTCGGCGATGCATGTCACCGAGTCGCGCCCGCCGGCGCGGGGGAAACTCGTCGATCTCTTGTTGATCGTCGGCGCTGCCGCACTCGTCCTGGTCACGGTCGGAATCACCCTGCTCGGCAATCTCCTGCAGAGGACCTCCGGGAGCTTCGGCGAGGCGATCGGGCTCGGGGCGGGCACGCTCGGCGGTGTCCTCCTGCGCGTGGCGATGTTCGTGCTCTCGATCGTCGTCGTCCTGCTCCTCTACAGGTTCGTGCCGGCTCGCGGCCTGCGCGTCCGCGACGGCCTCGCCGGAGCAATCGTCACCGCCGTGCTCCTCCAGTTGATCTCGCTCGCCTCGGGCTGGATCTACGAAAGGACGACGAGGCTCAGCGTTGTCTACGGCTCGCTGACCGCGGCGCTCGTCTTCCTGTACTCCACGTACCTCTACTGCTCGGCACTGCTGCTTGGAGCGGAAGTGGCCTCGGCCTGGGCGCGGCCACCGCTGCCGGCGCATCATGAGCCGATCCTCGCGCAGCTGAAACGGGCTGCGGTGGGACTCTTCGTCAAGCAGCCGCCGAGCGACTGAGCCGGTCATCACCGGGCGCGAGGTGATAGTGCTTCGGGAGGCCCGTGCGGCGGTCGTCGTCAGCGAAAGGAGGCACGTGATGACAGGCAAGTCGGATTTCACGGAGGAGGAGTGGGAGCTCGTGCGAGAAGGGCCGCCGGCAGCCGGCATGGTTGCCGCATCGGCCTCGAGCGGGGGCACGTTCCGCGAGAGCTACGCGCTCGCGAAGGCGTTTACCGAGGCCCGTCAGGAGCACGGCGAAAGTGAGCTCCTCGACGCGCTCGTCGCCGACAGACCGCACGTCAAGCGCTACGGCTCACCGGAAGAGCTCGAGCAGCAAGGGCTGGAACGTCTCGGCGAGGCAGTCACCTTGCTGGAGCAGAAGGCCACCCCTGAGGAGGTCGAGGCCTATCGCCGCTTCACTCTCGCCCTTGCCGAGCGCGTCGCTGAGGCGCACAAGGAAGGCGGGACCGACGTCAGCGCCGAGGAACGCCGGGCGATGGACAAGATCGCCGCGACTGTGAACGCGAGCTAGCGGTCAGGTCGGGCATGGGTTGGGTCGTCCTGGTCGTGGCGATAGGCAGCGGCCTGACCGGCCTGACCGGCGCTGCCCTCTATGAGCTGGACGCGATCAGTTCCGACACCTCTGCCGACATCGGACTGCTCAGTCTCGGCGGGGCGCTTGCGTCCGTAGCCGTTGGCTTTCCGCTGCGACGTGTTCGTCTTGCGCGGGACGGCATGTTCGTCGGCCTCGCGACACTGGGCACCTGGTTTCTCGTCCTGTTTTACGCGCTAGCCCAGGACTAGCTGAGTCGAGCTCGTTCTCAAGGACCAACGCCGCCGAGCCGTTAATCGGGGCGAGGCCATGAGACTCGCCCACCGACTCGCCGGAATCGCCGTGATCGTCGTCGCCGCCTTCTTCTTTGTCGGCGGGATTGCAACGCTATGGAGCGATGCCGACATGGATACGTGGGGGAAGGTCATGGTCGGATCGGCCTTCGCTGCCCTTGGTGTCGTGATCGCGATGGGGGGTTGGCAGCTCCTTCGCCGCAGCCGCGCCTAGAGGCGGAGCGGAACGTGATGACGCGTGAGGATCTCGCGCACACGCGCGGGCAGGAGGCGCGGGACCCTGGTGCCGTTGACCATGAGAACGATGACCGCCGGCTTGGCGCCATGCGCGGGGTAGAGCCAGCCGTGCTGGTTCGCCTCGCTCGGGCGGGTCGGACGCGGCAGTCCGCTCCACCCCCAGAATTCGGCAAGGTCGAACCGCGGCCTGCGCGCAAGCTGGCGCACCGCGCTGCCCTTCGCGATTCGGGCATCTACGAGTGCGCCTAGGAGTGCGAGGTTTTCGTCCCAGTTTCCGAGCAAGATCGGGTGCCTGATCCCCGGCCCGCTGACGAGGATGTAGTTCGGCGCGGCAGCGTGGGCGGGCGCGGCCGTTAGGAGCGATGCGAGAACGGCCAGAAATGGCACGAACCGGCGAACCACGAACGCATTACACCAGCACCTTTTGTCGGGTTCCAGGCACCTTGCCGACCGCGCTCCGCGCTACAGTCGCCCGCGGCGTGCTCCGAATCGTGCCCCTGATCGTGCTGGCGTCACTCCTTGCCGCGTGCAGCAGCGGCGAGCCTTCCGCCTACAAGGCGCAGCCCACGGCGGGCTGTCTGGGCAAGCTCGGCTACCGCGTCACCACTGCCGACCAAGGGGTCGGCGTCGTCGCCGCTGCGGCTCCCAACGGGGGCCTCCGCGCCTTCGAGCCAGGCAACACGGTGACGATCGCCTTCGGGGCAAACCAGGACGACGCGCTCCAGATCGAAGGCGCCTTCCGACGCTTCGCACCGAAGAAGCTCAGGCCGAACATTGACGACGTCATGCGGGTGCAGAAGAACGCGGTCCTGCTCTGGACCGTCACTCCTCCGGAGGACGAGATGAACAAGGTGTTCGGCTGCCTGAAGGGCTAGGGCCTCCGGCTAGAATCGGCCCGATGGTCGAGATCGGGACGATGCGGGTCAAGAGCGGCCTCGCCGAGATGCTCAAGGGCGGGGTGATCATGGACGTGACCACGGCCGACCAGGCCCGAATCGCGGAGGAAGCCGGGGCCGTGGCGGTCATGGCCCTCGAGCGCGTCCCCGCCGACATCCGGGCCGAGGGCGGCGTCGCGCGCATGGCCGACCCGGACAAGATCGTCGAGATCCAGGAGGCCGTGACCATCCCGGTCATGGCGAAGGCGCGTATCGGCCATTTCGTCGAGGCGCAGATCCTGGAGGCGCTCGAGGTCGACTACATCGACGAGTCCGAGGTGCTGACCCCGGCCGACACCGCGCACCACATCGACAAATGGAAGTTCACCGTTCCGTTTGTCTGCGGCTGCACGAACATCGGCGAAGCGTTGCGGCGCATCGCCGAAGGAGCCGCGATGATCCGCACCAAAGGCGAGGCCGGAACCGGCGACATCGTCAACGCTGTGACGCACATGCGCTCGGTCTTCGGAGCGATCAAGCGCCTCGGCGCGATGGACCCCGACGAGCTCTTTACGGAGGCGAAGAACCTGCAGGCGCCGGTCGAGCTCGTGCGCTGGGTCGCCGAGAACGGACGTCTCCCGGTCGTCACGTTCACCGCGGGTGGGATCGCAACGCCCGCTGACGCTGCGCTCTGCATGCAGCTCGGCGCGGACGGTGTGTTCGTCGGCTCGGGCATCTTCAAGTCCGGGAATCCGAGTGACCGCGCTAAGGCGATCGTCGAGGCGACGACGCACTACACGGACGGCGAGATCCTCGCCCGGGTCTCCCGCGGCCTCGGCGACGCGATGAGCGGACTGTCCGCCGCCGCGCTCGCGCCGGAAGAGCTGCTCGAGACCAGGGGCTGGTAATGCCGCCGCGAGTGGGCGTGCTGGCCGTCCAGGGCAACGTTCGCGAGCACGCGGCGATGCTGCGGCGGCTCGGCGCGGACGTCGTGGAGGTCCGTAAGCCCGAGGACCTCGCCCGGCTGGACGGCCTGGTGGTACCGGGCGGCGAGTCCACGACGTTCATGCGGCTCATGCGGCTCTACGGCCTCGACGAGGCGATCCGCGCGTTCGACCAGCCCATTCTGGGCACCTGTGCCGGCATGATCGTCCTCGACCGTGACCACCTCGGTCTCGTGGATCTCGCCGTCGACCGGAATGCCTACGGCCGCCAGGTTGCGAGCTTCGAGGCCGACCTCCGTCTCGCCGGCGAGGACGAGCCGCTTCGGGGGGTCTTCATCCGCGCGCCGCGGGTGCGCGAGACCGGGGAGGACGTGGAGGTACTGGCGGAGCGCGACGGCGAGCCGGTGCTCGTGCGCGACGGACGCATCATCGTCGCCTCGTTCCACCCGGAGTTGACGGAAGATACGCGGGTACACGAGCTGTTCCTAAATGCTGTACAGGAGGCGACGAGTGTCCGGGCATAGCAAGTGGTCCTCGATCAAGCACAAGAAAGGCGCAGCCGACGCGAAGCGCGGCAAGCTGTTCTCAAAGCTCTCCCGCGCGATCATCGTGGCGGCGAAAGAGGGAGGGCCCGATCCCGCCGGCAATCTCGCCCTGCAGAACGCGATCGAGAAAGCGCGGTCGTACTCCATGCCGAAGGACAACATCGAGCGCGCAATCGCGCGCGGCTCGGGTGCTGACTCCGACGCGCAGGCGTTCGAGACCGTTGTCTACGAGGGCTACGGCCCGAGCGGTGTTGCGGTGATCGTCGAAGCGCTCACCGACAACCGCAACCGCACCGCCTCGGATGTCCGGCACGCGTTCGACAAGCACGACGGGAATCTCGGGACATCCGGCGCCGTCGCGTGGTTGTTCGAGCGGCGCGGTGTCGTCGTCGTTTCTGCTGACGGCGTGGACGAGGACGAGCTGACGCTGGCCGCTGCCGAGGGCGGAGCGGACGATGTCTCTCTGGACGGCACGACCTACGAGGTCGTGTCCCCGCCCGAGGCCCTGAGCTCCGTCCGCGAGGCGATCGAGAACGCCGGCTTCAGCGTGGACTCGGCTGAGCTGACGATGGTGCCGAAGACAACCGTTGAAGTGGCAGACGAGTCGGCGGCAAAGAAGATCATCCGACTGATCGAGCAGCTCGAGGACAACGACGACGTCCAGGACGTCTACGCGAACTTCGACATCCCCGAGCGCGTGCTCGAGGCCGTCGCCTAGCTCGTCGAGCGGTGGGGTTCGATCCTCGGGATGCCTGGTTTGCCGTGCGGGCCCGTGGGCGGCCGGTCGAGGGCCCTTGACCTAGACCCAGCCGCGCTGCCGGGCCACGCGGCAGAGCGCGCGCCGCTTGGCGTGCGCAGGCTCGTCCGAGAGCCCGGCCTTGGCATAGACGCGTCTCAGCGCCGCCTTCACCGTGCCGGTCGCACCGGGTGTCCCGAGCTCAGCCGCGATCTGCTCGTTCGACGGGAGCCGTTCGAGGCTGGCGCCCGAGAGCCACGGCCCGCACAGACACTGCACCACCTGTCGCTGGAAGGACGAGAGCTGAGCCGCGTTCGCCTGCGGCGGTTCCTGCAAGGTTTCCGTCAGGTCAGGATCCCGAAGCTGGGAAGGCCAGGAGAAAAGGACCGTCTCCGAGCCGATGCCGATCCGGTCGGCGTGGCGAAGCGGCAACGGCACGCCCGGCTGCAAGCGCGTGCCGTTCAGAAACGTGCCGTTGTAGCTCCCTCGGTCCTCCAGGTACCAGCGCCCGTCGCGGAGGCTGATGGCTGCGTGCTCGCGGCTGACGGTGTTCGACTCGAACGTCAGGTCGTTCGCGGGACCACGTCCGATCGTCACGCTTTCTTTCAATTCGTGCTCACTCCCGTCCGGGAACGTGAGCCAGATGTCCTCGGGCATCGCAGGAAGGATACGTCCGCCTTGGTCCCTAACCTCTGACCGTGAAAGTCATCGGCATCGATCCGGGGACGGCTTCATGCGGATACGGCATCGTCCACCAAAGCGACGGGCGCCTCAGAGCCATCGACCACGGGTGGTGGAAAACGTCCGCGGCGGACCGACCGGAGGCGCGGTTGAAGACGATCTTCGACGGCGTCGCGGCACTCGTCGAGGAGCATCGTCCCGATGCCGTGGTGCTCGAGGAGTCGTTCGTCGGCGTCGACGCCCGCACCGCACTCTCCGTCGGGCAGGCGCGCGGAGCCGTCATGGTCGCGGCCGCGAGCGCCGGAGTCGAGTGCGCTGAGTATCCACCTGCACGCGTGAAGCAAGTGGTCTGCGGCTACGGCCGAGCGGAGAAGCAGCAGGTGCAGAAGATGGTAAAGGCGATCCTCGGACTTGAGGCTGAGCCGACGCCGACGCACGCCGCGGACGCGCTCGCTGTTGCGATCTGTCACGCGCTCGCGCCGCCGCTCCTGAGGATCGCGGGGTGATCGCCCGGCTCCGCGGCCGTCCGGTCGCGAACACACCTGAGGGTCTGGTCGTCGACGTCGGCGGGGTCGGCTATCTCGTCGCTGCGACGCCTTCTGCCGTGCACCAGGCCGACGGTGCCCACGAGGTCGCGCTCTACACCTACCTGCACGTTCGCGAGGACGCTCTTCAGCTCTACGGGTTCGCAGAGGCTGCGGAGCGTGAGCTGTTCCTGCAGTTACTCTCTGTGAACGGCGTGGGGCCGAAGGTCGCGCTCGCGATCGTGTCGGGCTCGCCGGCGTCGGACCTGCGACGGGCGATCGTTTTGGGCGACACCGCGCGCTTCCAGGCGATTCCGGGCATCGGCAAGAAAACTGCAGAACGGATCGTGCTCGAGCTGAAGGAGAAGCTCGGCGACGCGCCGGTGCCGATCTCCTCCGTCACCGCCACGGAGCCGCACGTCGTCGCGCGCGACGCACTCGTGGAGCTCGGCTACTCGGTCGGCGAGGCGGAGCTCGCGCTCGCGCGGGTCGATCCGGACCTTTCGCCGGAGGAACGGGTCCGTCAAGCGCTAAAGGCAGCGTAGTGCCGACCACGACCCAATTCCTGGCACCTGCCGTCTCGCCCGAGGAGGAGGACCTCGAGCAATCGCTGCGGCCTCGCCGACTGAGCGAGTTCGTTGGGCAAGAGCGGATCAAGGAGCAGCTTGCGATCGCGCTCGACGCCACGAAGGGCCGCGACGAGGCGCTGGACCACGTTCTGCTCGTCGGCCCGCCGGGGCTCGGCAAGACGAGCCTTGCCTACATCGTCCGTGAGGAGCTCGGCGTCGGCATCCGTTGTGTCGCAGGTCCGGCGCTCGAACGCAAAGGAGATATGGCTGCGATCCTCACCGGTCTCGAGCGGCACGACGTCCTGTTCGTCGACGAGATCCACCGTCTCAACCGTGCGATCGAGGAAATCCTCTACCCGGCGCTCGAGGACTTTCGACTCGACATCGTCGTCGGGCAGGGCGCCGCCGCGCGCACCCTCACGCTCGACCTGCCGCCGTTCACATTGATCGGGGCGACCACGCGAACCGGTCTGCTGACGACGCCGTTGCGCGACCGCTTCGGCATGACCTTCCGGCTCGGCTACTACGAGCCCGCTGAGCTCGGCAAGATCGTGCGCCGGTCCGCACGCATCCTCGACGTCGAGATCGCCGGCGACGCGGCCGACGAGATCGCACGACGGTCGCGCGGAACCCCGCGGATTGCGAACCGGATTCTCAGGCGGGTTCGCGACGTCGCGCAGGTGAAGCACGACGGGGTGATCACGACGGAGGTCGCGGGCGAGGCGCTTCAGCTCCTCGAGGTCGACGGCCACGGCCTCGAGCGGATGGACCGCGACCTGCTCGGCGCTATCCTCGAGAAGTTCGGCGGCGGCCCGGTCGGGCTCTCGACGCTGGCCGTCGCGCTCGGCGAAGAGCCCGACACGATCGAGGACGTCTACGAGCCGTATCTCCTGCAGCTCGGCTTCCTCCAGCGCACGCCGCGGGGGCGCGTGATCACGGAGCTCGGTCGTGAGCAGCTGGGCGCGGCCGCGGACGACACGAAGCTGTTTTGAGCTCCAACCTCTGGGTGCCCGGCGCCGCGGAGCCTTCGCTGGACGACTTCGTCGCGCGTGTGCTCCGAACGATCGAGCGCTACACGGTGTCGCATTCAGCCGAACGAACTCACGTCGAGGTCGAGCTCGGCGACGGTCAACGGCTGACGCTTCGCTCGCTGTCCGGCGAGCCCGGCTACGGATTCCTGACGCTCATCGTCCATCCGGTGCGTGATGAGGACCCCGAGATGTTGATCGTCCCGATCGGCTCTATCAGACACTTCGCGCTCGGACCAGCGGACGAAACCCGCCGCCCGGGTTTCGCCCTACCGGAAAAGAACGGGCCGGGATCCGCCGCATAGGTCCCGGCCCTTGGAAATGTCCGCCCCGGCCGCAATGTCGGGGCTTCGCTCTGCCGCAGTACAGAGCTTCGAGGACAGTTGGTACGTGTAGAGCATCGGTCACCCAGGGCGGTTGACTCTTCCCCCTTCGGGTGGTTCATCCGGACGCTTCACTTCACCCACCCGGGGGAGTGCGGAAGCCGCACTCCGCCTCGATTCTGAGTTCCAGGAGGATCGTGAGGGGCCGCAGCTCACATCCTCCGTCGGGTCTCGCGGGGGAACCTACTCCCCCGCGAGCCCTCTCCTTGCCGCGCGGCGGGCTCGTCTGAGCTAGACGTGTTCCGTGCCTGGCACCGGACCCCGCTTCAACGACCAGGAGCGTTGCGCGAGGGCGAGTAAGCGCGGGGCGAAGAGCAGCGCCATCACGTCGAACCAGACGTAACCGGAGGCGACCCCGCTCGGAGGATTGCCGTCGGGGATTCCGAGCCCGGGGAGCTGCTCAGCCCAGCGCCAGGTTCCGATCGCGGTCCCGTACAGCTCGAGGCAGGCCACGACGAGGAAGACACCCGCGTAGGCCGCTCGCACACGCGAACGCCAGAGGAACGCGAGGAGGAGGGGGACGCCGAGCGCGCCGGCGGCGTCCATCCGAGGCAGCAACGTAAGGCCGAGGACACCCCAGGCGGAGGCCATGGTCGCCGCCGCGAAGACGAGTACGCGCGCGTGGCGGCGCAGGGCCTCGCTCAGCGACAGTCCGGCGATGAACACCAGCCCGTGCGCGGGTGGCACGAACGTCGGCAGGTTGTGCAGGCGGTACGAGTACACGCCCCAGAGAATCGAGCCGGTCAGCTCAGCGACGGTCGCTGCGCAGATGACGACAACGACTTGTGCTCGGCGCTCTACCGGCAGCGGCCGGGCGGCTACGACAAGGGCGACCCAGGTCAGTGCGCCGAGCGCGAGCTGGCCGTGCAGGTCGACCTGCGTGTCGAGGGCGAGGAGCGCCGCGAGGTAGCCGGCGATCAGACCGGCGCGGATCAACGCTTGAACTGCAGCTCGTGCCACGACGGCACCGGAGCGAGCTCCAACAGCGCGCGGTCGCCGTTCGGGTCGCGGTAGCCGAAGTCCGCGACGTTCTCGTCCCACGAGACCTCGAGGAGCCCTTCCTTGACGCGGTGATCGAGCCACGCGCCGCGGAACACGAGCTTCTTGAGCCAGTAGACGAGCGACTCCCCGCTCACGAGCGACACGCGCTCCCAGTGGCGCACGAGGTAGCGGCCAAGTCCGCTGCGCGGCTCGTCGATCCAGTCGCGCTCCACGAGCTCGACGAGGTCGGCGGTCTCGTCGTCGTCCAGCTCGTTGTCGCCGACGAGCCCGAGCTTCACGGCGGCGGCCGTGACGCGCTCCTCGAAGTCGGAGGCGTTGAAGCCGAAGCGGTAGCCGAGAAACTCGACGACGTAGTCGTCTCCGGAGCGGTAGTTCGCTTCAGCCACGGTCCGAATATAGCTCCGCGGTACGCTCGCATCCGTGAGCCCTCGCGTGGCCGTCGCGTCCGTTGCGGTGACGACGCTCGTCGTCGTCACCGTCTGGCTGACCGATCTGTCGATGGAGCGCGCGATCCTGCTTGCTCCGGTGCTCGTGATCGGGGTCGCGGCGGTCGCGGGACTCGTCGTCTTCTGGAGCCGGGTGGGGTGGGACTCGCTCCGCCAGTCCCGCCATCCCAGGCTCGTGATCGCCGGCGCGGTCGTCTTCGTCCTCCTGCTCGTCGGGTTGACGCTCCTGGGCGTCCAGCTACCACGGGAGTAGGGATTAGCCCCCGGTTAGAACGGGGGTTCACCGTACTCGAAGACACAGGCTGGCCCGGTGTCACGGAAACCCGGGACGTGCGACGGTAAGGATATGACGGATACGACCTATACAGAGCTCCACCACCGCTCAGCCGACGGCATCGAGGTCTCGCTCCTCTGGAGCCGTTTGACCAATGCCCTGACGGTCGCCGTCGAGGACAGCCGCTCCGGCGTGTCCTTCGAGCTGCCGGCCCCGGCGGAGAAGGCGCTCGACGTCTTCGAGCACCCGTTCGCCTACGCGACTGCGGCTTAGAGCAGCGCTGCGAGCGCCGAGCGAAGCCGCTCCAGATCGCTGTCGTCGTTGCAGCCTTGAACGTGGGCAGGCCTCTTTCGCGGAAGCGGACTTGCCACCTTGTGCCAGTTGCCGGCCTAGTAGTCCGGGGTCGAGTGCGCGGAGATCGAGCCGGATGTGACCCGGCACGTGCGCGCTGTCGATCACGGTTGTGACGCCGGCTTCGCGCGCCTGCGGGCAGAACTCGGCGACCGGAAGCACCATGGGTCGTCGACGTGTGATGGCTGAGATAGAGGACGCGCGTCCTCGGTCCGACCGCAGACCAGACCGCCCGACGATCTCGTCGTGGCTCGTCAGCGGCAAGCGAATCGGCACCGGCTGGCGTTCGAGCTCGAGCTGCCACTCCTGGTAGCGCTCGAACACGGGTCGCAGACACGCGCCGAGCGAACCGTGATTCAGAAAAGTCACACTTGGGTCGAGCAGGAACTCGTCCCTGAGGCCGGTGCCGTCCGACACCGTTCGTACGGTAGTCGTGCATGTCTGAGGGCATCTGGACGATCCGTCCGTGCCCGCACCGGCAGGCGAGCGTCCTGGCAAGAGCGCTCGGCCTCAGCGAGATCACGGCAAGCGTGCTCGTCCGGCGCGGCTACGGCGACCCCGACGAAGCGCGGGCGTTCCTCGCCGGCGAGCAGCCGCTGCACGATCCCTTCCTGCTCGGCGGCATGACAAAGGGGGTTGAACGCATCCGAGCAGCGATCGACGCCGGCCGCCGCATCTGCGTCCACGGCGACTACGACGTCGACGGGATCTGTGCGACCGTTCTCGCGGTCCTCGTCCTGCGCGAGCTCGGTGCAGAGGTCGACTGGCACCTGCCGAGCCGCTTCGACGAAGGCTACGGCGTCAGCGGCGAGACGCTCGAGCGGCTGGCGGGTGAAGGATGCGGGCTCGTCCTGACCGTCGACTGTGGCATCACCGCGGTCGAGGAGGTCCGCCGTGCACACGAGCTCGGGCTCGAGGTCATCGTCACCGACCACCATCGGCCGGGTGACGAGCTGCCCGACTGCACGCTCGTCACGACGCGGCCGTCCGACTATCCGTTTCCCGATCTCTGTGGAACGGGTGTCGTCTACAAGCTGGGGGAGGCGCTCCTCGGGCCCGGTGCGGAGGCGCTGAAGCGACATCTCGATCTCGTCGCGCTCGCGACCATCGCCGACGTCGTGCCGCTGGTCGGCGAGAACCGGTCGCTGGCGACGGCGGGGTTGCGAACGCTGGCGCGGACACAGAAGCCGGGTCTGCGCGCGTTGATGAAGGTCGCGCGCGTCGATCCGGCCGCGGTCGACGCAGGGAAGGTCGGCTTCCGGCTCGCGCCTCGTATCAATGCGGCGGGCCGCCTCGGCCATCCGCGCGCCGCGCTCGAGCTGCTCCTGACGGACGACGCGGAGGAGGCACGACGCCTCGCCGATCGCCTCGAGGATCTCAACCGCGACCGTCAGGCCGTAGAGGACAAGATCCTGCGCGCGGCAATCGCGCAGGTCGAAGAGTGGCCCGAGGCGAAGCGGCGTCGCCGTGCCTATGTCGTCTGGGGCGAGGACTGGCACGAAGGCGTCATCGGGATCGTCGCCTCACGTCTGGTTGAGCGTTATCACCGGCCGGTGGTCCTCATCGCGGGCGGCGGTGGGGAGCTTTGGAAAGGTTCGGGACGCTCGATTCCGTCGTTCGACCTGCACGGTGGGCTCGGTGCATGCGCTGCGCATCTCGAACGATTCGGAGGTCACCGCGCCGCGGCGGGCCTCTCGATCGCGCCGGCCTCGGTCGAATCCTTCGCCGACGCGTTCGCCGCACACGCGGAAGGTGCGCTCGAGCCCGAGGACCTGATCCCAACGACGGTGGTCGACGCGGTCCTGCCGCGCGGTGCGAACCTGACGCTCGAGCTCTGCGAGGAGTTGCGGAGCCTCGCGCCGTTCGGGCTGTCCAATTCGGACGTCACCTTGCTCGCGCCAGGGTGCGAGCTCGGAGAGCTGGCGACGGTCGGAGAGGGCAAGCATCTCCGCTTCCGTGTGCAGCGCGACGGCCGCGATGCTGGCGGTGCGATCGCCTTCGGCCAGGGGACTCGGCTCGACCGCTACCGGCGCGCCGGACGATACGACGTCGCTTTCCGGCTCCAGGAGAACCACTGGAACGGCACGGTCTCGCCGCAGCTCGTCGTGCGCCGCGTGTTCGACGCCGACGAACGCTTCGAGGAGGTCTATGCATGGCTCCGCGCGCAGTGGCTGACCACTCGGCGTGACCCGCACGCGCAGGCGATCTTCGACGAGCTCGAGGTCGAGGAGGGCGGTCCCAGACGTCATCCGCTCGAGTCGGAGACGTTTCGATCGCTGCTCGCGGAGCCGGCGCTCCTGCGCGCGGCCTAGAGCGAACCTCTAACGAAACGAAGCACGGGCCGCCGTGACGCGCCTGCCGGCGCGATGCGGCGTCGTCAGTCGCACCACGTCGGCGCGCGTTCATTGCGTCAGAGATTCCTAGCGGGCGGCGATCCCGACCGAGGTTTTTCGCGCTCGCTGTGGCCGGGCGCGACCGCCGGCGAGTGAGTTGAGCGCGACCATGAGCCGCGCGGCGCGGGCGGCGGCGCGGCGCTCCTGCCTGCGGCGATACCACGTCATGGGCGGCATATGTTCAGCATCGGAACGCGGTTTCCTCCCCTTGAGTTCGGCCACTGAAACGGGGGAGGGAGGCTCAGAAGGCCGGAGT
>JBKOWS010000045.1:0-9043 GCA_046724565.1 Actinomycetota bacterium
TCGGCGCCGTGTGGGCATTCGCCGTCGGCAAGGCGTGGCAGGTGCGCCACAAACCCGTCGAGGTCGGCCCGCAGCTGATCGCGGGCTCGATCGGCGAGGTCCGCGGCAACGGGCTCGTCTATGTCAACGGCGAGCTCTGGCCGGCGCGCACGCCTGGGGGCGAGGAGCTTCACCCAGGCGAAAAGGTTCGCGTCGAGTCGCTCGACGGGCTGGTGCTCACAGTCCGTCCAGAACCGACCTAGCGTAGGAGACGCCGAAGGCGTCCGTCCGCGAAGCGGACCGGTGGAGGGGGTCTGGGGGAACCGGGAGGTTCGCCCGGCTAGGACCGACCACGTAGGATCACCCTCATGAGCGCCGCGATCATCATCATCGCCGTCCTGCTGTTCCTGATCGTCCTGTTCCTCTTCTCGGCGATCAAGGTCGCACGCGAGTACGAGCGGGGCATCGTCTTCCGGCTAGGGCGGCTGCTGCCGAACCCCAAGGGTCCGGGTCTCTTCATTCTCATTCCGGTCGTCGACCGGATGGTCAAGGTCGACCTACGGACGATCACGCTCACCATCCCGCCGCAAGAGGTGATCACGAAGGACAACGTGCCGGTGCGGGTCAACGCGGTCGCGTACTTCCGCATCGTCGATCCGAAGGCCGCGATCGTGCAGATCGAAAACTTCATGGTCGCCACGTCGCAGATCGCCCAGACCACGTTGCGCTCGGTGCTCGGGCAGCACGTACTCGACGAGCTGCTCTCGGAACGCGAGAAGATAAACGGGATCCTGCAGGGGATCATCGACGAGTCGACGGCGCCCTGGGGGATCAAGGTCTCGATCGTCGAGGTGAAGGATGTCGAGATCCCGTCCACGATGCAGCGCGCAATGGCGCGCCAGGCCGAAGCCGAACGCGAGCGGCGCGCAAAGATCATCAACTCGGAGGGCGAGTTCCAGGCTGCCGAACGACTGAAGGACGCGGCCGCGGTGATCGGCCAGCAGCCCGTCGCGCTGCAGCTGCGCTACCTCCAGACGCTGCTCGAGCTCGGATCGTCGCAGTCCACGACGATCGTCTTCCCGGCCCCGATCGACCTGATCCGGCCGTTCATCGAGAAGCACGACGGCACAGGCTGAGCGGCGAGCTGCGCCGCGATTCGGGCTCGGGTCGCGTCGCCGTGATCGCACCAGGCCGCGCCAAACGCCCCGGCGCGGTACGACCGCGGCTCGACCCGCCGACGCAAGAGGAGCTCGAGTCGTGTCCGTTCTGCGGCGGCCACGAGCACATGACTCCGCCGCAGACGCTCGTGCTACCAGAGGAGGGCGACTGGAGCGTGCGCGTCGTGCCGAACCTCTATCCGGCCTTCGAGCGACAGGAGGTCGTGGTGCACAGCAGACGGCATGTCCGCTCGATCGCAGAGCTCGAGGACGCTGAGCTCGACCTCGTCGCGGAGGCTTGGCAGCGACGCGCACAGGTTGAGCCCGGACACGTCTTTCCGCTCCTCAACGAGGGCCGGGAGGCCGGCGCCAGCCTTCCCCACTCCCACTCGCAACTCGTCTGGCTGCCGGAGTCACCCCCCGCACACGGGCGACCGCGCGGCGAGACGGTGCTCGAGGACAAGGGCGTGGCGGCCGTGTGCCCGTGGGCGAGCCGAGTCCCTTACGAGACGGTGGTCGCACCTCTTGAGCCTGAGCCCGATGCCCTGACGAGCCCTCGGCTGGCCGCGGCACTGCAACTTCTGGCAGAAGTCGTCCGGCGACTGCGGGCGCTGGAGGGGCCCGCCCCGCTCAACGTGTGGGTCGAACCCGGCCGGGGCGACTGGCGACTCGCCCTGTTCCCGCGACTGACGGTCCTCGCCGGTCTCGAGCTCGGCGCAGAGATCTTCGTCAACACCTTGCCGCCCGAAGAGGCGGCGATCAGGTTGCGCGGGGCCTAGAGATCTGCCGGGCCGTTGTGCCCGCGGTTCGAGTGAACCTCCCGGAAGCGGCGTGCGGCGTCAATGGCGGCGCCAAGGTTCAGACCCTTGTCCTTCGCCTGCTTGATGAGCATGACCGTCTCGAGCGCGTCGATGTCGTAGATCCGCTGCTTCTTGCCCTTGGTCGGAATCTGCGCCTTGTTCGTCCAGTAATCGAGCTGCATCTTCGAGATACCGGCGATCTGGCAGACCTGGCCGAGATAGAGCTCGACCTTTCCGAGGTGCTCTGCGAGGTCGATGGGCTCGAGAAGGTCTACCTGTCGACTAACTGCCATGTCGCCCTCATCTTCCGGTCCGGAGGTACCCCTTGTTTCAAAGGTATATCGCTCTTTTTCCTGATCGGGAAGGGGCTTCTTCAAAATGTCCCCCCTTCGAGGACGCGCATTGCAGAGATTTGTGGCTTGAGCTCAGGGCTCGAGCACAGCTTCTACCTCATTCGGGGCACCGTCCTTGTCCTCCGTGGCCTCGACGACCGGCGCGAGGCTCGAGACATGCTCGCCCTCCCGCAGTCGCATGACGATGACCCCCTGAGTCGAGCGGCCCGACCGCTTGATGTCGACGACCGGCATCCGGATAACCGTTCCGCCGTCGGAGATGAGCATCACCTGGTAGCCGTCGCGAACGACCCGCGATCCCGCCAACTGGCCCTTCGCCTCGGTCAACTGAACCGTCTTGACACCGAGGCCGCCCCGACCCTTCACCGGATAGTCCCGGACCGGCGTCCGCTTCCCGTACCCGTTCTCGGTCACGACCAGGACGTCGGCGTCATCGTGCGCAATGTTGACCGCGATCACTTCGTCGTCTTCTCGCAAGCGCATGCCCTGAACTCCCGAGGCGTCGCGGCCCATCGGGCGGACATCGGTCTCGTGGAAGCGAATCGCTTGGCCCTTCCGCGACACCATCAGGACGTCGTCGTTCCCCGACGCGTGACGGACGCCGATGAGCTCGTCACCCGTGCGCATCTTGATCGCGATGATTCCGTCGGATCGCAGCGGCGTGTTGTAGGCCGCGAGGCGCGTCTTCTTGACGACACCCCTCTTTGTGGCGAAGACGAGGTACTCGGCCTCCTCGAAGCTGCGCGTCTGGATGACGGCGCGCACGAGCTCACCCTGGCGGAACGGCAGGAGATTCTGAATCGCACGGCCTTTCGACTGCCGTGAGCCCAGCGGCAGCTCATGCACCTTGAGCCGGTAGACCTTCCCGACGTTCGTGAAGAAGAGGATGTAATCGTGCGTCGATGCGACGAACAGGTGCTCGATGTAGTCGTCGTCCTTGAGGTCCATCCCCATCACGCCTATGCCGCCACGCCGCTGCTCGCGGTAGGCGTTCACGGGTAGACGCTTGATGTAGTTCGAGCGAGTGATCGCGATGACCATGTCCTCTTCCGCAATCAGGTCTTCGAGCTCCAGCTCGCCCTCGGCCGCGACGATCTCGGTACGGCGATCGTCGTTCTTGCCGTACATCTCCCTGATCTCGAGGAGCTCCTCACGGATGACGCCGTCGATCTTCGTCTCGTCGCCGAGGATCGCTCGCAGCTCGCCGATGCGCTCCTGCAGGTCCTTGTACTCGTGCTCGACGCGCTTCCGTTCAAGACCGGTGAGCGCGCGGAGCCGAAGGTCGAGGATCGCCTGCGCCTGCACCTCCGACAGCTCGAAGCGGACGATCAGCGCCTCGCGTGCCTCGTCGGTGTCCTCGGCGCCGCGAATCAGCGCAATCACCTCGTCGAGGTTGTCGAGGGCAACCAGGTAGCCCTGGAGGACGTGTGCCCTGCGCTCCGCCTGGCGCAACTCGTACTTGAGCCGGCGGGTGACCACCTCGCGCTGGTAGTCGAGGTAGTGGAAGAGCAGGTCGCGCAGCCCGAGCGTGCGCGGCACTCCGTCCACGAGTGCGACGGCGTTATACCCGAATGTGGTCTGTAGCGCCGTGTGCTTGTAGAGCTTGTTGAGCGCCACCTGCGGAACAACGTCGCGCTTCAGGTGGATCTCGACGCGCATGCCAGACTTGTCGGACAGATCCTTCAGGTCGGCAACTTCGGTGAGTGCCCCGTCCTTGACGAGGTCCGCGATCTTCGCGATCACGCCCTCGTCGCCGCCTTTGCGCACGCCGTACGGCAGCTCGGTGACGACCACCGCAGTGCGGCCGCCGCGGAGCTCTTCGATGTGAGCGCGAGCACGCATGACGATGCGGCCACGGCCCGATCGATAGGCCTCACGAATGCCTTCTCTCCCGAGGATGATTCCTGCCGTCGGGAAATCCGGTCCCTTGATGTGCTTCATCAACCGGTCGATGTCGATCTGCGGGTCGTCGATCATCGCAACCACTGCGTCAACCGTCTCGCGGAGATTGTGCGGTGGGACATTCGTTGCCATGCCGACGGCGATCCCGGAGGAGCCGTTGACGAGCAGGTTCGGGAACCGTGCCGGCAGAACCGTGGGCTCACGCCGCGACTCGTCGTAGTTCGGCTGGAAGTCGACCGTGTCGGCGTCGATGTCACGGAGCATCTCCGTGGCGATCCGCGACAGCCGACATTCGGTATATCTCATGGCTGCCGCTGGATAGCCGTCGATGTTGCCAAAGTTGCCCTGGCCGTCCACGAGCGGATACCGCATGGAGAACGGCTGAGCGAGACGCACGAGCGTGTCGTAGATCGCGGTGTCGCCGTGGGGATGGTACGAGCCCATCACGTCGCCGACGATGCGCGCGCACTTCTTGTGCGGCCGGTTCGGCTGCATGCCCGCTTCGTGCATGCCGTAAAGGACTCGCCGGTGCACCGGCTTCAGCCCGTCGCGCACGTCGGGGAGCGCACGCGACACGATCACGCTCATGGCGTAATCGAGGAAGCTCGAGCGCATCTCCTGCTCGAGCTCGCGCGTCTCGATGCGCCCGGGGCCTAGTGCCCCCGTGTCGAGCTCAGACATCGAGGAAGCGAACGTCCTTGGCGTTCTGCTCGATGAACTCGCGCCGCGGCTCGACCTGATCGCCCATCAGCATCGAGAAGATGTTGTCCGCGGCGGCCGCGTCTTCGACCTCGACGCGGATCAGCATCCGGGTCGACGGGTCCATCGTCGTCTTCCAGAGATCCTCCGGATCCATCTCTCCGAGTCCCTTGAAGCGCGAGATCTGGAGCCCCTCCTTGGCGAGCTCCAGCGCGTCGGCGCGCAGCGCGGAGAAGGTCTCCGACGTCCGCGACTTCTTGCCGAGCTCGACGCGGAACGGCGGCGCACCGACGATCTCGAGCAGTCGCTCGTACGCCGTTCGCACGTGATCGTAAACAGGCGACGCCAGCAGAGCGGCAGGGACGGTCACATGTGTCGCGGCGCTCGTCTCCCGCTCGATCACCTTGGCGCGGAAGCTGTCGCCGTTCGACTCGATCACCGAGACGTCGTAGCCGTTCGGGTCGACCGATGCGAGCGCACCTTCGACGTCCTTCGTCAGCGCGGCGTCGGTTTCGACAAGACGATGCGTCACGACGAAGTCGGCAGGCGCCGGCCCGAAGTCGGCGCGCAGCCTTGACGACCAGCCTTCGAACTCGGTCAGGGCACGCGTGAAGCGATGCCAGCGCGCCTCGGTGAGCTTCCACTCGGACCCGGCACGATCGGTGACCCGCATGTCCTTGATCCGCTCACGAACGAGCATCTCCTCGAAGTGCGCTTCCTTCTCGACGTATTGCTCGCTCTGGCCGAACTTCACCCGGTAGAGCGGCGGCACGGCGATGTAGACGTGGCCCTGCTCGACCAGTTCCTGCATCTGGCGATAGAGGAACGTGAGAATCAGCGTGCGGATGTGGGAGCCGTCGATGTCGGCGTCGGTCATCACGATCACGCGGTGGTAGCGGAGCTTCGAGATGTCGAACTCGTCGCCGATGCCAGTGCCGATCGCTGTGATGATCGCCTGGATCTCGGCGTTGGACAGCACCTTGTTGATGCGGTTCTTCTCCGAGTTGATCACCTTGCCGCGCAGCGGCAGGATCGCCTGGAAGAGGCGGTCGCGCGCATCGACGGCTGATCCGCCCGCCGAGTTTCCCTCGACCAGGAAGAGCTCGGCCGCCTCGGGGTCGTTGATCTGGCAGTCGGCGAGCTTGCCGGGAAGGGACGCACCTTCGAGCGCGCTCTTGCGCCGCGTTAGCTCGCGCGCCTTTCGTGCGGCCTGGCGTGCGCGCGATGCGGCGATCGCCTTCTCGATGATGCGGCGTGCGTCGGTCGGGTTTTCCTCGAGGAAGTGGGCGAGCTTCTCGTTGACCGTCATCTCGACGAGGCTCCGCACGCCCGGATTGCCCAGCTTCGTCTTCGTCTGACCCTCGAACTGCGGATCGCGCAACTTGACGGAGATGACGGCCGCGAGCCCTTCGCGCACGTCCTCGCCGTCGAGGTTCTCGTCTTTCTCCTTCAGGAAGTTGAGCTGGCGCGCGTAGCGATTCAGCGTGCCGGTCAGGGCAGCCTTGAAGCCCGAGAGGTGCATGCCGCCCTCGTGCGTGTTGATGTTGTTGGCGAAGGTGTAGACCGAGTCCTGGTACGAGCTGTTCCACTGCATCGCGACCTCGACCTGGCCCTGGTCGCTCTCGCCCTCGAAGTAGACGATCCGCTTGTGGATCGGATCCTTCGCCGCGTTCACGTGCGCGACGAAGTCGCGAATGCCGCCTTCGTAGTGGAACTCGACTGTCTCGCCGCCGGCGCGCTCGTCCGTCAAGACGATCCGCAGCCCGCGCGTGAGGAACGCCGTCTCGCGGAGACGCTGCGTCAGCGTCTCGGCCGACAGTTCGACCTCCTCGAACACCTCTGCATCGGGGAGGAAGGAGATCGTCGTGCCGGTGTCGCTCTTCTTCTCGGTCTTGCCGACGACTTCCATGTCGCCGTTCGGGACACCGCGTGTGAACTCCTGGCGATAGATCTTGCCGTCGCGCCGAACCTCGGCGACGAGACGCTCCGAGAGTGCGTTCACGACGGAAACGCCGACGCCGTGCAGTCCTCCCGAAACCTTGTAGCCCTCACCGCCGAACTTGCCGCCGGCGTGGAGCTTCGTCAGCACAACGGTCAAAGCGGGCTGCCCCTGATCTTCCATGACCTCGACCGGGATGCCGGAGCCGAAGTCTCGGACGGTCACGGAGTTGTCCGGATGGAGCGTGACCTCGATGCGATCATTGCGTCCCGCAAGTGCCTCGTCGACGCTGTTGTCGACCACCTCGTACACGAGATGGTGGAGCCCGCGCGGGCCCGTCGAGCCGACGTACATACCCGGCCGCAGGCGGACGGGCTCGAGGCCTTCGAGGACGGTGATGTCCTTTGCTGTATAGGTCACTTCAGCCATGAAAAAAGCCCTGCAAATCGCCTACTTGCGGGCACCCCGTATTCTAGCAAAACGAGCGGTCGTTATCGCAGTTCGAGAGGCTCAAAGCGACTGCCTTTGCGACCACTTTGCGAAGCTCTTCGTCACGAATCCCTCGCACGAGTGACTCGGCTTTCGCAACCTGCTTGGAGCTCGGTTTGCGAGGGTCCCGCTGCACCGGTTCGAGCTCGTCCTCGACCACCTCGGGGAGGGGTCCAGGCGCGAACGCGAGCCGCCTCGGAGCGAGCTCACCGAGTCGCGGTCTGATCTCATCCGCACGGGTGGTGAGCTCGAACGCCCAGATCGAATCTCGAGCGTGCACGTGCAGAGTCCCGTCACGCGCGAGTCGCGCGGGCCACGCGTTGCGTGCGATCTCAGGACCCACCGCGGTTGCCCAAACCTCGAGCAGCGGCGCGAGGCCCGACGCTGGGCCGAAGCGGCCAAGCTCGCGAGCGACTCCCTCACCCACGCGTTCCATCACGCCGCCTGCACCACACCCGGCGAGACCTCGAGCAGCTGCGCCGGCGGCACCGGCAAAGACGAGGCCTGTGTTGCGGTGATCAGCGTCTGCCCGCCCTCGAAGACATGGTTGGCGAGGACCCGCCGCCGGCCCGGGTCGAGCTCCGAGAGAACGTCGTCCAGGAGGAGCAGCGGCGCAAAACCGCGGCGCTCGGTGATGAGCTCGGCCTCGGCGAGCAGCAAGGCGAGTACCGTCAGTCGCTGCTCGCCTTGCGACCCGAAACTACGTAGGTCGCGCGTGCCGCTGGTCAGAAGAACGTCGTCGAGATGAGGGCCGAGCCCTGTCGAGCCGCGCTCGAGATCGCGGTCGAGCCGCGCCTCGAGTGCCTCCACCGTCGGCGGTTCTCCCTCGTACTCCATCCGCGCGGCCGGGAGGCCGAGCTCAGCCGCGCGTGCTACGAAGCTGGGTGCAAGCGAAGCGACGACCTCGAGGCGTGCTTCGACGAGTTGCCGGCCGAGTGTCGCAACCTGCTCCGTCCACGGCGCGATCGCAGTGCGCGTCGAGTATCCGCCGGCGGCGCGTCGAAGTGCTGCGTTGCGCTGGCCGACTGCGGCTGCGTACTCCACGGCGAGCGGTGCGCGCGCTGGCGACAGTCTCCCCATCACTCGGTCGAAGTACGCACGACGTACAGCCGGCCCACCCTTCACAACAGCGAGGCGGTCCGGAGTGAACACCAGCGTTGACACCTCCGAGCGAAGCTGCTCGGCCGCGCGGAGCGGAGCGCCGTTCAGCTTCGCCTTCTTCCCTTCGCCGAGCTCGAGCGTCACCTCGAGCTCGACCGGCGATTCACCCCGCGCTCCCCGAAGCGCAATCCGGCCGGCTCGTTCACCAAAACGCACGAGTTGCGAATCGGCGCGTGTGCGAGGCGAGAACCCCTGCGTTCCGACGTGCAAGGACTCGAGCAGGTTCGTCTTGCCTGCCCCGTTCGGCCCGACGACGAGGACGAGACCCGGCGACAACTCGACGTCGAGCCGGGCGTAGGACCGGATGTTGCGCAGCGAGACCGTGCCGACGATCAGCTCAGCCCGGCCGAGGCGCCGTCTTGCAGCGCCGACCAGAGAGGGCGTTTCTCACCCCGGCAACCGGATGGGCATGATGAGGTAGGTCGGGTCCTCCTCGCCCCCCTCGATCACAGCCGGGCGAAGCGGCGAGATCAACCGGAGCCTGATCTCGTCTTCACCGATCGACTCGATGCCCTCGCGCAGGAACTCCGCGTTGAACCCGATTTCCAGCGGCTCCCCGGAGAA
>JBKOWS010000116.1:0-14503 GCA_046724565.1 Actinomycetota bacterium
CCCGATGTCGATGTCGTGCGACGTGCACTGGTCGAGACGCTGCTTCATGGCGACCGCGCCGCGCTCGTGAAGACGCTGGACCAGTCGATCCTCGGTTTGCGCGACGCGCCGGCCGGCTACTTCGCGCGCCTGGCCGCACGCCTCGGTTCTTCGGCTGTCGCCTGAGGAACGACGGGCGCCGAGGCGATCGAAGATCGTCTGCGCCTCGCGGCGTCTCCGTACAGCCCCGTGGCTTCGTCCTTTTCGCCTCGCGCCTCCGCAGCGATCGCGCGGCAGGCGACGTCGGTCTTTCTGCAAGCCGTGCGCCGCAGGACAGGCAGAACCTCGCGCGATCCGGGTTGACCTCGCCGCAGTGAGCGCACGCCGGCATGCACGGAGTCTAAGAAGACCCAATTCCGGCGCAAAGCCGCGCGTTTCCTCGGGCTACCGTCGACTTCATGGACGAGGCTCGCGCGGTGCTGGCCCGGCTCGACCGGATCGAAGCGCTCGAACGCGAGGGCGCACCCCCCGGCGTCCTGCTCGAGGAGCTGCGCGGCCTCGTCCACGAGGCCGAGGTCTGGGCGAAGCGGGAAGGAGACGAGCGTGCACGCAAGGCGGTTGAGGGCTGCGACGCGGCCCTTGCCCAACCCGTGTCATAGAGTCGGGACGTGGGAATCGCCCACCTCGACGAGATCGAAAAGCGACGCAATATGCGCGGCCAGATGGCCGGAACCTGGTCGAACCTTGGCAGAGCGGCGGGCAGCTCACGCGGCGGCGCGAGCCGCATCGAGCTTGCGCCGGGCGAGCAACCGACGCCGCCACACGTCCACGGCGAAGCGGAGGAGATCTTCTACGTCCTCGCCGGCTCGGGGCTCACGCTGCTCGACGACGACGCCTACGAGATCCGCGCGGGCGACTGCATTGTCTACCGGAACCTGCACGAGGAGCACACGATCCGCGCCGGCGACAACGGGCTCGACGTGATCGCGTTCGGCGCGCGCGAAGAGTTACCGGCGGGCGAGTTGCCACGCGGTCGCAGCATGTGGTCGAGCACCGGTTACATCGAGGTGCAGGAAGGACATCCATGGGACCGCGAGCCGGAGCTCGTCTGGCCGGACCCGAAGCAGGAGCGGCCGTCGGTGATCGTCGCGACGAGCGAGGTCGAGCCCGACGTGCGCGAGGGGCGCCGGAGACGCGACCTCGGTCGCGCGGGCGGCTCGAGGTGGACCGGCCTCAAGCATCTCGAGCTCGACCCCGGGACGCTCTCGGGCCCGCCTCACTGTCACTCCGCCGAAGAAGAGATGTTCGTCGTGCTCGAGGGCGAAGGAACCCTAGAGCTCACCGGCAAGGCGAATTCGGAGGAGCACCCGGTGCGAAAGGGCTCCGTGGTCGCTCGGCCGCCGGGGACGGGCATAGCGCACGCGTTCCGCGCGGGAGGTCGCGGCCTGACCCTGATCGCGTGGGGCACGCGCGAGCCGAACGACATCACCTGGTATCCGCGTTCGCAGAAGATCTACTGGGGAGGGGTCGACGTGGTCGGCCGGATCGAGCAAGTGGACTTTTGGGACGGCGAATCCGTCTCCTGAGCCGGTGCGGCTAACACCCCCTGGAACGGCTATCACCCCATTGGAAGGTTGAGATTCGTGCCTCGAAACCATTTGATCCCGGCTACGCTGGGGGAATCAGTAACTGCCCGGCGAACTCCGCCCGGTACCCCAACGCAAGGCCGGCTCTCGCCAGCGGCAGTCAGGTTCTCCCTCATTCGCGTCTCCAGCCTTCTAGCCGAGTTCCCGATATCTCCCGGGATGGGGAGAGCACGCCGTCTGGCCGGCTCGCGGAGAGTCCGAATCGCTGTGAACGCCGTGTTCATCACGGGCGCGTTGGCCGCAGCCGCGCTGACGATCCTCCACTTCGTCCACTCCGGCTGGCCCCTGGCGAACGCCGATCCGCTGCTCGTGATCGCGGCCGGGATCCTCTTCCTCTTTGCCTACGCCTTCAAGGCGTGGGGCTGGCAACGGCTCTTCTCCGAGGACGAGCGTCCTGAGGCGCTGACCCTCGCGGCGGCCGGAGGCGCGGCCTCGGTCGGCGGAGTCGCCCTCCCGGGACGCTTCGACGAGGCGATCCGCATCGCAGTCGTGCGGCGCGGGCCTGGCAAGAAGACGGCCGGCCTCGGCGCGATCTGCCTGACCCTGATCATCGTCGGCCTGCTCGACAGCGCCGCCCTGACGCCGATGGCGTCGGTCGCGGCAGCGGCCTCCCACTCGGGCGGCGTGCAGGCCGGGTTCGCACTCGTCGCGGCTGCAGGCGTCGCCGCTGCGGCACTCGTTCTGTTCCTGCCGCGCATCGCGCGTCTCTCCTTCGTCGGACGCTGGAAGGTCGGGCGCTGGCTCAAGGACCACACCGCCTGCGCGCGCTCGGCTTCGCAGGCCTGGTTCCTGATCTCCGTCTCCTGGGCGCTGCGCGGTGTCGCGGTCTTCGTGCTCCTCAACGCCCTCTCCGTGGGTGCGTCGTTCACGCTCGCGCTGGCGTTCCTGTGTGCCTCCGCCGCCTCCGCGGCTCTGCCGATCGCGCCGGCGGGTGCAGCGACGCAGGCCGGTGCCGGTGCAGCGATCCTGATCATCGGCGGCGTCCCGAAGGCCGAGGCCTTCGCCTTCGCCGTCGCCGCGCAGGGCATGGTGATCCTGGTCGGAGCGGCGGTGGTCGCGGCGGCCGGGGTGTGGGCGCTGCTGCTTCGCTTCCGCCCGTCGCGCTCGGCCGCGCTCGCGGGCTAGCTCCCGCTCAGTGGGCCGTCCGAAAGGCCCGTGATCATGCGGGATATCGGCAGGAACTCGCTATCCTGGCCAGAAAGAGCGCCACATGGGGCTCTCCCGTTTACTTCCGCGTCCCAACACACGCTCATCGTCCACTAAGAAGGGATTACCTTTGGGCCGGGTCATCGCGTTCGCCAACCAAAAGGGCGGCGTGGCGAAAACGACGACCACGCTGAACCTCGGAGTCGCCCTCAAGGAGCAGGGCTTCGACGTCCTCCTGGTCGACCTCGACCCGCAGGGGAACCTGACGATGAGCCAGGGCTGGAACCCCGACGAGATCGAGCGCTCGATGTTCGACGTGCTCGTTCACAAGCTCCCGATCGAGGAGATCATCCGGCGGGGCGAGGTCGACGTGGCCGTCTCGTCGATCGACCTCGCGGGCGCGGAGCTCGCGCTGGCCTCGATGATCGGCCGCGAGCGAGCGCTCGAAAAGGCGCTCGTGAGCATCAAGCCGAAGTACGACTACATCCTCGTCGACACGCCGCCGTCGCTCGGGCTGCTGACCATCAACGCCCTGGTCGCCTCGAACGGCGTGATCGTCCCTGTGCAGTGCGAGTACCTTTCGCTGCGCGGGCTCGTCCAGCTCGAGAACACGCTCTCGATGATCCGCGAGAACCTGAATCCGGACGTGGCGATCGAGGGAATCCTGCCGACGATGTTCGACAAGCGCCTGTTGCATTCCAAGGAAGCGGTCGACATCCTCAAAGAGAATTTCGGTGACCTGGTGTACAAGACGAAGATCCGTAAGACGATCCGCTACGCGGAGGCCCCAGTGAAGGGACAGTCGGTGCTGAGCTACGACCCGGGCGGCGACGCCGCCGAGCTGTACCGCGACCTCGCGAAGGAGGTGCTCAATGGCGCGAAAGCGCGCGAGCATGCGTGAGGGCCCGCTGGCCGAGCTCTTCAAGGCAACCGAGGCAGCGCAGCGCCAGGCCGAGCAGGGCGAAACCCCGCCCGCCGAGGAACCGCACGAGTCCACCGTCGAGCACGTTCCGAGCTGGGAGGACGAGCTCGAGACCCCGGCCGCCCCGCCGCGCGCCGTTCCGGAGCCCGAGCCCGTGCCGGCGCCCGAACCTCAGCGTGTGCCCGAGCCGGTCCCCGCACCGCCGCCGATCCCGGAGCCGCCGGTCACGCGTTACATCGAGCCGATGCCCGAGCCGGCGCCGCGGTTGCACCACCTGCGCGCGGGACAGCTCGGCTCCTACCTCGCGAAGATCCAGGTGGTCGGCGTGGGTGGCGCAGGGCTCAACGCTGTCAACCGGATGATCGACGCGGGCATCAACCAGGTCGAGTTCGTTGCGGTCAACACCGACGTGCAGCAGCTGCAGATCTCGGACGCCGAGACGAAGATCCACATCGGCCGCGACCTGACGCAGGGACTTGGGTCCGGTTCGGATCCGTCGGTCGGCCGGGCCGCAGCGGAGGAGAGCCACGACCAGATCAAGCATGCGCTGCGGGGCGCGGACATGGTCTTCGTCACGGCCGGAGAGGGCGGCGGTACCGGATCGGGCGCCGCGCCCGTCGTCGCTCAGATCGCGAAGAGCCTGGGCGCGCTCACAGTCGGCATCGTGACGACGCCGTTCAAGTTCGAAGGCACGAAGCGGCGAGGGCAATCCGACGTCGGCGTGGAGGAGCTACGCAGGGAGTGCGACACGACGATCGTGATCCCGAACGACCGGCTTCTCGAGGTGCTCGATCGCCAGACGTCGATGCTCGACGCGTTCAAGATCGCCGACGACGTCCTTCGTCAGGGCGTGCAGGGCATCTGCGACCTGATCACCCTGCCGGGGCTGATCAACCTCGACTTCGCCGACGTGCGCACGATCATGGAAGGCTCGGGCAGCGCGCTGATGGGAATCGGCTTTTCGTCAGGGGCGGAGAACAGGGCTCGCGAGGCCGCCGAGCGGGCGCTGCGCTCGCCGTTGATCGACACCGAGCTGCACGGCGCGCGCGGCATCCTCCTGTCGATCGCCGGCGGCGACGACCTGACGCTGCTCGAGGTGAACGAGGCGGCAGAGGTGATCAAGCAGACTGCCACGGACGACACGCAGATCATCTTCGGCGCAACGATCGACGAACGCCTGACGGGTCAGGTCTGGGTAACGGTGATTGCCACCGGGCTCGGCGGGAGCGGGCGGCGTGCGCATACCCCGAGCCTCGTCACGGCCCTGACCGCGTCCGAGGACGAGCTCGAGCCGCCCTCCTTCCTGAAGAACTAGTCGCGGCGGATCGTGACCACCGCACCGCGGTGGACGCCCCACCGCATGAATGCGCCGCGATTCACCTCGAGCGCACCGCGGAACGCAACGTGCGGGTCGTAGACCTTGCACGGGCTTGCGCGACACGGCGCCATGTCGAGAATGCGCAGGATCCGGCCGCTCTTGCCCCAGAAGGCGATCGACAGCGGGATCAGTGTGTCCTTCATCCAGAACCGTCCGCGCGTGTCGGTCGCGAAGAGGAACGCCATGCCACCCCTCGGCGGGAGCGACCGGCGTCCCATCAGCCCGCGCTGAAGCTGAGCGGTCGTCTCCGCAATCTCGATTCTGACCGTGATCGTTTTCTGCGGCGTCTTGATGAGCGCGTGCCCGCGTGGGAACGTGATCGAACCCGTCAGGGCGGCGGTGAGGGACAACATCGCGGCGAGCCGGAGCACCGACACATTGTGCGGGACAGGTACCTCGTTCGAGTGAACCGTGCGGGCACGGCGAAAGTCGACCGGTGCCCGGGGCGTCTACTGGAACGGATACGCACAGAAGCTGCGGCCTCTCCGGGGCCCGCGCCAAGCGGCTGGCGCGGGCCCCGCGCTTCTACAGGGGGTCATGATTCCCTTATGTCGGAGCTGCCCTCGGGCACGGTCACCTTCGTCTTCACGGACGTCGAGTCCTCGACACAGCTTCTTCACGAGCTGGGGCCCCAGCGCTACGCGGAAGCACTCGCCTCCCACCGCCGCGCAATTCGGGATGCCTTTCTCCGCCACGACGGCGTCGAAGTCGATACGCAGGGCGACGCCTTCTTCGCGGCGTTCCCGACCGCGGCCGGTGGCCTTGGAGCCGCACGCGACCTGACCGAGGCGCTCGAGGACGGCCCGATCAGGGTGCGAGTGGGTGTTCATACGGGTACGCCGTTGCTCGCCGAGGAAGGGTACGTCGGAGTCGATGTTCACAGGGCTGCCAGGATTGCCGCAGCCGGACACGGCGGTCAGGTCCTCGTCTCCTCCGCCACTGCCGCGCTCGTGGAGCCCGATGGGCTTCACGACCTCGGCGAGCATCGGTTCAAGGATCTCGCCGCGCCGGAGCGGGTCTATCAGCTGGGCGAGGAGCGATTCCCGCCCCTGAAGTCGCTCTATCGAACGAACCTCCCGATTCCTACGACGCCGTTTCTCGGACGAGTGGAGGAGCTTGCCGAGGCGTCTCGCCTTCTCGCGATGGCGGACGTCCGACTGCTGAGCTTGACCGGTCCGGGCGGGACCGGGAAGACACGCCTTGCGCTCCAGATCGCTGCAGATGCGGCTGAAGACTTTCCCGACGGCGTGTGGTGGGTGCCGCTTGCGGCGCTGCGCGACCCAGCTCTGATGAGCACGGCCCTCGCCCGAAGCCTGGACGTCGACGAGGAGCCCGGTCGTCGGATCGAGGAGACGCTCGAGGAACGCCTCTCCGGCAAGCAATCGCTGCTGCTGCTCGACAATGCGGAGCACCTGCTGCCGGAGGTCGCCTCCCGCATCGGCGAACTTCTCGCGACGCGCGGGCCGAACGTTCTCGTGACCAGCCGCGAACGTCTTCGCCTCCAGGCCGAGCACGCGTACGCCGTGCCGTCGTTGACGCCTCGCGACGGCGCCGAGCTCTTCCTCACGCGGGCTCGCCAGGTCGATCGGTCATTCGAGGAGACGCCCGCGGTGGCCGAGCTCTGCCGACGTCTCGATGACTTGCCGCTCGCCCTCGAACTGGCGGCGGCGCGGTGCTCGATCTTCACGCCTGAACAACTCCTCGAGCGCCTCGGAGAGCGGCTGGACCTGCTGAAAGGCGGCCGCGACGCTGACCCTCGCCAGGAGACGCTGCGAGCGACGATTCGCTGGTCCTATGACCTGCTCGACCCGGACGAGCAGCAGCTCTTCACACGGCTGTCCGTTTTCGTCGACGGCTGGACACACGAGTCGGCCGAAGCCGTCTGCGACGCCGGCGTCGATGCGCTGCAGTCGCTGATCGACAAGAGCCTGGTCAGGAGGCGTCAAGACCAGGCCGGCAGCCGCTATTGGATGCTGGAGACGATTCGCGAATTCGCGGCCGAAGAGCTCGAACGCCGCGGGGAGACGGCAGCGATCTCTCTGCTGCATGCCGAGTTCTTTGCCTCGCTCGCGGAGCGCGCGGATCCGCACCTACGTCACGGACCCGATCAACAGGAATGGGCCCACCGCATCTCGGCCGAGTACGGAAACGTCCGTGCTGCGATGGCCTTTGCGCTCGACCATGCACCCGAGCTCGCAATGCGGATGCTGGGGAGCCTGCCCTTTTTCCTCTGGCTACGCGGCGGCTTCGTTGAGGCTCGATCGTGGGTCGACCGAGCTCTCGCGGTTGCAGACCAACAGCCAAAGGCGTTGGTCGGAAAGGTGCACGAGTGCGGGGCTGTGACGGCCGAGCGGGTAGGCGACGTGCTCGCGGCGAGTCGACATGCGGAAGCCGCTTACGCGGCCTTTGTCGAAGCTGGTGACGAGCAGGGCATCGCGGACGCGCTCCGCGAGCGCGGGAAGGTGGCGATGTGGCAGCGAGATCTGGAACGCGCGCGACTGACGTACGAAGAGCTCGCAGCGGTTGCGAATCGGATTGGTGATGATTGGAACGGCGCAATCGCCCTCAACAACCTCGGCGACCTCGCACTCAACTCCGGCGACTGGGAGCGTGTCGTCGAGCTCTGCGGGCGAAGCAGCGAGATCCGCCGCGGGCTCGGTGATCGCTGGGGCTCCGCGCTCGCACGCGCGAATGTCGCACAGGCTGAGATCCAGCTCGGTCGTCTCGAGGACGCGAGCGGAAGCGTGAGTGCCGCCCTTCGGGACAGTCTTGCGGTCGGGGCTGACATGGTCGTCGTCGCCGGCCTCGACACCGCAGCGGTCCTGACGTCCGCGCTTGGTAGAGCGTCCGAGACGGCTCAGCTCCTCGGCGCCTCGGAACGGCTGCACGAGGAGTTGGGAAGCGTCCGCGAACCCTTCGAGCAGGGCGAGCATGAAGCGGCCACAACTTCGGCTCGCGCAACGCTCGGTGCGGAAGCATTCGCTTCGGAGTTCGAGCAGGGGCGAACCATGTCGCTCGAAGCCGCAGCCGAGTTTGCGCTTCGCGCAACCGCACAGCTGGGGTAAGACCCCGAGGGGTCTGACCCCAGCCTCTAAGAGCCGCGTAGGGCTCTCTCAGGCTTCGGGCTAACCTTCGCGCATGAGAGGGGCAGTCGCTGCTGGCCATCCCTTGACTGCGCAGGCCGGCGCTCGCGTGCTCGACGCCGGAGGTAACGCGGTTGACGCCGCGGTCGCGGCGGCACTCGTGTCCTGGGTCGCCGAAAGTCCGCTGACCGGCCCGGGCGCGGGCGGGTTCATGCTCGTCCACCGCTCCCGCGACCGCTCGACCCGCGTCTTCGACTTCTTCGTCTCGGTCCCGGGTCTCGGCCTCGACAAGCGCCAGGTTGCGGACATGGACCGCGTGGATGTGGACTTCAGCGGCGGGTCGACGCAGGCCTTCCACATCGGCGCCGCTTCGTGCGCCGTGCCCGGCGCAGCGCTGGGACTGGAGCAAGCGCACGGCTCCTTCGGCAGGCTGCCGTGGGGCGAGCTCTTCCAGCCGGCGATCGAGGTTGCGCGCAACGGCGTGAAGCTGAACGACGGCCAGGCGTACCTGCACCGCATCCTCGACCTCATCTTGCGGCACACGCCCGAGGCACGCGCGGTGTACGAACGGAACGGCGAGCGGCTCATTGCAGATGACGCGCTGGTCCAGTCGGACCTCGCCGATACGCTCGAGCTCATCGCACGGCACGGAGCAAAGGTGCTGTACGAAGGGGAGCTCGCCAACACGATCTCCGACTACGTGCTGGCACGCGGCGGTTGCATCACGAGGGAGGATCTCGAGCGGTACCGGGTGATCCGGCGCCGTCCGGTCACCGCCGGCTTCTGCGGCGAGGAGTACCTCTCGAACCCGCCCCCCTCGGCGGGAGGAATCCTGGTCGCCTTCGGGCTCCCGCTGCTCGAAGAGCTCGGTCCGGGCCGACCCGGCACTGCCGAGGCGATCGACGCACTCGCACGCGTGATGCGCGAACAGGCCCATGCCCGTGTCGCCGCGCGCACCGTGACCACGGGGCTCGTCCACGCGCTCGAGGAGCAGGCCGCCGTCGTCTCCCGCGGCACGACCCACATCTCCGTCGTCGACGGCAAGGCAAATGCCGTCGGGCTCACCGCTTCAACCGGCGCCGGGTCAGGTGTGGTCATCCCCGGTACCGGCATCCACCTGAACAACATGATCGGCGAGTTCGACCTCGCAAAGACGCCACGCCCGGGAGAACGACTCACGTCGATGATGAGCCCGTCGATCGTTCTGCGCGACGGCGTTCCGCACCTGGTCGTCGGCAGCGCCGGTTCGTTGAGGCTCCGCGGTGCGGTGATGCAGATCGTCGTCAACACGGTCGCGCACGATCTGCCGGTCGAGGACGCGCTCGACCGTCCGCGTGTGCACCTCGACGGCGACGACTTGCACTGCGAGGGCGGACACGATCCGGTGGAGCTCGACCGCCTGGAGGACATGGGCTGGAACGTCATGCGGTGGCGTCGCCGCAACCTCTACTTCGGCGGCGCCTCGGCCGTGACCTACATCGACGGCAAGCTCGCCGCAGCCGGTGATCCGAGGCGTGGCGGGGCGGGCGTGGTGGTCGAATGATCATCCGCCGCGCCGAGCCCTCGGACGCCGAAGGCCTGACGAGGCTCGGGGAGGCCGTCGGCTCGGAGCCCGAGGGCTGGCTCGTCACGACGAACGGCTGGCGCCAGGTCTCCGACGAGCGGCGCTACCTGCGGGCGATCCGTCGCTACCCGAATGCCGCCGTGTTCGTCGCGGAGGACGAGGGACGGATCGTCGGCCGTCTCTCGATCGCGCGCGATCAGCATCCCGCGAGCCGCCACGTCGCCGACCTCGGTCTGATGGTTGCGATGTCGCACCGACGTCGCGGCATCGGCACGAGGTTGCTCGAGGCGGCCCTCGACTGGGCGTATCACTCCGATGTGCGCAAGCTCGAGCTGCACGTCTTTCCGCACAACGAGGCGGCGATCAGGCTGTACGAGAACTTCGGCTTCGTGCAGGAGGGCTACCGCCGCGGTCATTACCGTCGCGGGAACGAGTACGTCGACGCGATCCTGATGGCGTACGAGGTGCCGGGCAACTAGGAGTCCGGTCCGAACTCGTCGAGCAGCATGTGCACGTGGCCGACCGGCTCGAAGCCGAGTCGTTCGAGAATCGGCCGTGACATCGCGCCGGCCTGGGTCATGAGCGCGGGCGTCCCGCGAGCGACAGCCTCATCCCAGCGGGCCCGGAGCAGTGCCCGGTATGCGCCACGCCCGCGTGCACGCTCCCGCGTCGCGCCGCCGTAGAGCAGCAGCCCGTGCGGCGTCGGTGCGCACGTGCCTGCGGAAACCATCACGCCGTTCAACCACGCCGCGTGCATGAGGTTCGGCGTGTCCCGCCACCGTTCGGTGAGCGTTGCGCGGCTCTCGGCAATCTCCTCTTCCGGCATGCCGAATGCCTCCGCCTGGACAGCATGGCCGGCCGCGAACTCGTCGAATGTCTCGACGCGGCGCGCAACGATCTCAGTCGGCCCAGCCGGAGGCTCGCGCGTGAGGACGAGTGCGACCGCGTACGGCTCCTTGTCGCGCACGAAGCCGCGCGCGAGCAGCAGCTCAACGAGATCCCGAGGCTCTGCGGCACTCCCGATCTCCCACTGCGTGCGATCCCGCTTGCGTGCACGAAGCAGCGACCGGACCTCGTCGAGGACGTTGTCGACCTCGTCCGCGCGGAAGCGTTGCCGCTGGACGGTGTTCCACCGTCTCCCTGCACCCATGCAGAGCGTGAACCGGTCGGTCTCGATCCGCTCGTCTCCCCGGCCCAGCGGTCCGAATGAATTCGGGTACTCGGCCAGCTCGCGAAGGACTAACCGGCTTGGAGGCGCAGCTCCTCCTCGCGAATGCGCCTGCGCCACTCGGTCAGCTCTCCCTCGATCGCGCTGAGGCGACGGTCGCGGTCGTCCAGCCGCGCGGTCCACTCCTCGAACTCCTGCTCGCGCCGTTCGACGCGACGCACCTCTGCCGCGGCGCGCTCGAGCTGCTCTCCAGCCTCGGCCTCGCGTGACTCGACGTGCGCGACCGCCTCCGTCAACCACGTCCCGCGCTCGTCGAGGTCGGCCGCGATGCGGTCGAGCTCCCGCTTGCGCGCGTCGAGCTGCGGTAGGCGCTTCTCCAGTCCGGCAACTCGCTCCTCGCGTGTGCGGATGTCGCGAAGCTTGTTGGCCACCTGTGTCTCTCCCTGCGCGAGCTTTGCCGCGCGGCGGCCAAGCTGCGTCTCCTGCTCCGCGTAGCGGGCGGCCAGCGCCTCGAGTTCCTCCTCTCGGGTTTCCAGAGCCCGGTCACGTTCGTCCGCGGCGGCCAAACGGGGCTCGAGCTCAGCTTTCTTCTTTTCCACCGCGGCCTCTTGCGTCTCGAGCCTGGCGTTGCGGCTCTCGAGTTGGGACGCGCGCACGTCGAGCTGCCGCTCCACAGTCGCCAGGAGTCGTTCCTCGCCGGCAAGCTCATCCGCCCGGCGCCGAAGCTCCGCGTCGCGTTCGTCGAGCGCCTCGGCGCGATGCTCATGGAGGTCGAGTGCGGCGGTCGCGGCGGCGATCCACTCGCCTCGCTCCTCCAACTCGGTCGCGAGGACGCGCAGCTCGCTCGCGCGGACAGCCAGCTCCCGCTCGCGCTGGCGTACCCGTTCGGTGTCCGCGGCTGCGCGCTCGAGGGTCGCGTGCCGGGTACGCTGCTCCTCTTCCACGAGCGTCACGCGCTGCTCGCGCTCGAAGAGCTCCGCCTCCGCCTCCTCGATCATCGTGCGCCGCGCGTCGAGGTCGGCGCTGATCTCCTCGAAGCGTCGCGCGCGCGCGTCGATCTCGGCGGAGCGACGCGCGACCGTCTGGCTGACCAACTGCTCGCGCTCGGCGAGTGCCTCCCAGGCCTGCTCCAGCTCGTCGCGTTCGTCGGGCATTCCGCCAATGATGCCGTTCGAATCAGACCGCAAGGTTTTGCCTGGAATAACGTCATCTTTCACGTGGGAGGGCTCGTGGTTCCACTGGTCCTCGCTCTTGCGGCCGCATCTCCCGCTCAACCCGCCAAGCTGGGCTGCGGCGGTGGGAAGCTGGTGCTGAGCGTTTCGTACCACGTCGTCAACGACGTGGACACCGGTGTCCAGGGGAACAACTGGGCCTTCGATACCTATGACCGCTCGGTGCGGGTGTGGCGCAAGGGGCCGGGTCGCTTCTGTTCGGCGAGCACCTACAACGGGCAGTTCACGTCCATCGCCGGTCCGAGCCCCGGCGGAAAGGCTCAGCTCCCCGCCGGCATCCGCGGCACGTTCAGCGGCTCGTCGGTTACGACCTTTCGCGGCACGTTCGCACCGCAGGGTGCGCCGGTGCGCGGCTTCCTCGGAAGCAAGGACTTCGCGTGCACGAGCGCCGACCAGAAGGGACAGTGCAGCGGCACGTGGGACTGGCTATCCACCTACTTCACGGGTATCTCGCGCTTCAAGTACGTGCGTTATGCGTTCTCCTACCACGCGACGGAAAACGGCAAGGGCACGTGGGGTGACACGCTCGTGCGCGGCAAGGTGCGCTTCAGCGGCGACATCCGGCCCTCGAAGAAGTAGCGGACGGCCGCGGCGGATGGCCACGGCCGCCCGCACGGAACGACTTATGCCCGCTGCCGCACAGCGTCCTTCGCGAGCTGCTCGGCAGCGGCGATCGCCTTCTTGAGTGCCGCCTCCTCCTCTTCGATGTTTTCGTTCAGGAGAGCGGTGACGTCGTCGTCCCCCATCCGCTCGGCCTTGATGATGAGCGCGTCGTAGACGGCGATCTCGTGGTGCTCGGTCTCGATCACTCCGTCGACGATGACCGGGTCGACCAGGGAATCGTCAACCTCTCCGAGCAGCTGGTCGCCCTCCTTCTTCAGACCCTCGATCGCCGGGCACGGCTGCTTCTCAGGCTCCTCACCAAGAGCCGTGAACACCTGGCGAAGATTCTCGACATGCCCTTGCGTCTGCGTGTGGTGCTGCTTGAGGCTGCGGCGGAGGCTCGAGTCGTTCGCCTCCTCCTGGAGCTTCTCGAGCATCTCGAGAATCGTCTCCTCCATCGTGAGCGCCGCCCCGAGCTTGTAGAGGAAGAGCTCCCGCGGGCTCTCGATGGTCTTGCCTAGAACTGCCATCTGGACCCCCTCTGCGTGTGTGCCGGACACCTTCGGGCTACCCCACTCCTGGCGACCCAAACGGCCGGTCTTCGCAAAGAGCGGGAGCCGACCGCTTAGCTTTGCCTGTGCTCGAGGTGCGAATCGGCGTCAACACCGGCCAGGCGCTGGTTGCCGCCTCCGCGCAGAGCTGGTCTGGCGCGTGTGAGACACTTGGTGCGATGACGGCGGTCGCCGAAGAGATCCAGGTCGACGACGCGGCGTTCCGGGGATCGGTCGTCCGTCAAGACGACCCCGACTACCACGTTCACCGCAAGATCTGGAACGGATCGTTTGACAAGCGTCCAGCCGTCATCGTGCGCTGCGCCGGCGTCGCGGACGTTGTTGCGGCGGTGAAGTTCGGACGGCAGAGCGGACTGCCGGTGGCGGTTCGGAGCGGCGGCCATTCCTTCCCTGGTCTCTCGGTCGCCGACGACGCGCTGATGATCGACCTCTCGCCAATGAAAGGTGTACGGGTCGATCCGGAGAAGCGAACGGCCCGCGTGCAGGCGGGCGTGCAACTCGGGGAGCTGGACCGCGAGACGCAGGCGTTCGGCCTCGCGGTGCCGTCCGGGATCGTCACGCACACCGGAGTCGCCGGGCTGACGCTCGGCGGCGGGATCGGCTGGATCATGCGCAAGCATGGTCTGTCGATCGACCAACTGGTTTCCGTCGACCTCGTCACGGCGGACGGCGAGTTCGTCAAGGCGAGCGCCGAAGAGAACGCCGATCTGTTCTGGGGCGTACGTGGAGGCGGCGGGAACTTCGGGATCGTCACCGAGTTCGAGTTCCGCTGCGTCCCGCTCGGCCCTCAGATCCTGGCCGGGCCGATCTTCTGGCCGATGGAGAAGTCGGGCGAGGTTCTTCGCTTCTACCGCGAGTGGGTCGCCGATGCGCCCGACGAGCTGATGACGATCGTCCTGCATCGCAAGGCGCCTCCGCTGCCGTTCGTCCCGGAGGAATTGCACGGCAAGCCGGTCGTCATGGTTGCCCCATGCTGGGCCGGCGATCTCGAGGAGGGGGAGAAGTTCATCGCGCCGCTCAAGAGCTTCAGCTCGCCGGTTGCCGACGTGTGCATTCCGAAGCCGTTCCTGACCCACCAGTCCATGTTCGACCCCAGCTTCGTACCGGGGCGTTGGTACTACTTCAAGAGCTGCGATGTTCCCGAGCTGACCGACGAGGTCATCGACATCACGACGGAGCGCTCGCTTCAGATCAAGTCGCCGTTGACCTC
>JBKOWS010000133.1:0-16606 GCA_046724565.1 Actinomycetota bacterium
GCGGAACGGTGGCACCGTTCCCGTCCGGCTGCGTATAGCCGGCCGCGGGGCCGACGCGCCTGCGCGGCCGCCGGCGCGGTCTTCCACAGCGTCCCTCCTCGATCGCGATTCCCGCCGCTCCGGCCTGCTTCAACAGCGTCCGTCGAGTGAGCCGTCTCTCTGCCACTGGTGACCTCCCCGCATCGAAGAGTGAGCCGCCCGACGCTACGAAGGTCGCCGCGAGCGCGTCAACGCCTTTCACCGGACCGTTCCGGGACCGTCGTCAGCTGTGCACTCGGCTCGGAGGCTGCTTAACGCCGGCGAGTACGCGCGGCTGGTCGAGTCGTGCTACCGCGTCATCAAGCGCTGTCAGGCTTCGACCAGCCGCTTGGATTTGCGACTGTTGGCGACAAGTCGACCCGCGCGAGAAGCGCTTCATCTCGTGCCTAGGACAGCGCTCGCGCGAGCGCGGCGTGTCCTTCGGCGAGGACCGGCTCACCGTGTGAGACGAGGACGAGCTCGACTGGAAGCTTGTCGAGCCGCTCGCGCAGCTCTGGCTTCAGGGTGGTCTCTGCCCACTCCTGCTCGGCCTTCGGGAACCACTGCACCGGGAACTGGATTCCGCCGTCCGCTCCGATCAGCAGGTCGCCGGCGACCAGTGCTCGATAGGGCTCGAGGTAGAAGAGCGCCTCGACCCAATCGCTGCCGCGGACGACTTCGGCCTGCACGCCTTCGGGTAGCTCGCCTTTCTCCTCCGGCCGCCACAGCGCGCCCCGATAGCGGTCGAGGACCGCGGCGACGCTGCGCTCGTGCCAGTGAACCGTCAGCAGCACGTAGACCGGACGGGCCAACCGGTCGACGTCGCGGTCGAGCGCCGACCAGAAGCGCTCGTCCTCGTCCGCAGGGACTAGAGGGTCGATCACGACGATCGCGCTTGGCAGCTCCGCATAGACGGATGCGACGTCGGGGCCCCACCGCTCCGCGTGCTCCCACTCCGGATGGGGCGCCGTCCAGCGCCACAAACCGGGCCGCAGTTCCTGCACGTCCATCCTGGGGAAAACCTACTCGGTCGATGCGGTCTGCCACGCAAACGTGAGCTATCCAAGCTTCGTGCGTTGGACGGACGCGCGGGCAAAGCCCGCACCTCCTGATTGCGGCTCCGCCTAGTCGGTGCCTCGGTGACAACGCTAGGCTCCCCGCATGCCGGCGCTTGTCGACACGACGGTTCGCCTGCTCGGGCAAGAGCCCCTCGCGGGCCGCCTGCCGACCTCGGAGCAGATCCGAATCGGGGAGATCCTGGACCAGGCCGGCTTCGCGTACCTCGAGGTCTCGGGTGGCGGCTGCTTCGACAGCGCCGTGCGAAGGGGCGTCGAGAGCCCGTGGGAGCGGATCCGCGCGCTGAAGGCGCACATCAAGACGCCGCTCGGGCTGGCGTTGCGCGGCCGCCTGCTCGTCGGCTCGCGACCGGTGGACAACGACTTCATCCGCAGGTTCATCGCGTCTGCCGCGGCTAACGGAATCGACGTGTTCCGGTTACACGATCCGCTCAACGACGTCTCGAACCTGCGTGAGGCGGCGGATGCCGTCGCCAGGGCGGGCGGCGAATTCGAGGCGGGGCTCGTGTACAGCCCGGGCCGGACCGGCGAAACGAATCCACTGATGGAACAGGCCAGCGAGCTCCCGAGTCTCGGCGCGGTCCGCGTCCTGCTGCACGACCCGACCGGATCGTTGCAACCGCACCGGGCCCACGAGCTCGTTACAGGACTCCGCGAAGAGACCGGCTTGCCGGTGGGCATCTACTGCCAGGGATCCGGCGGCAACGCCCTTGCAGCTGCGCTCGAGGCGGGGCGCGCAGGCGCCGACCTGATCGCCTGCGCGGTGTACCCGATCGCGCTGACGCTGCACCGCGTCTCGGGCGAAGCGCTCGCGGAGGCACTCGCCGGGCTCGGGCTCGAGTGCGACGTCGACGTTTCGAAGCTGTGGGAGGCCGCCGACGTTGTCGACGAGCACATCGGCGACGAGCCGGTGACGCCGCTCGCACCGCGTATCGCAGTCCGCGCGGCGCAGCACGACCTCCCCGCGAGCCTCGTGACCGCGCTCGATGCGAACCTGAGGGCACATGCGGCAGGCGACCGGCTCGACGAGACGATCGAGGAGCTCGTCCAGATCCGTGCGGAAGTCGGCTGGCCGCCGCTCGCCTCTCCGATCGGGCAGGTACTCGGCTCGCAGGCGCTGCTCAACGTCCTCTCGGCAAGCCGCTACTCCGTCGTCGTCGACGAGTTGCGCGCGCTCGTCGACGGACGCCTGGGCACGCCTCCCGCGCCGATCGAAAAGAGTGTCACGCGCGCGATCGCGCTGACCGCGGATCCCGACTCGGCCGAGGAAACGACCGCGCCGCCGCTGCAGGAGGTGCGCGCGCAGGCGGCCGGGCTCGCCTCGAGCGAGGAGGAGCTGCTCCTGCTCGGGCTCTTCGGTGACGAGGCTGAACCGCTGCTGCGGACGATTCGCGGACGGTCGAGCGGCGGGGAGGCGCTCGTGACCGGCAGCGTCGACCAGGCGCGCGCGGAACGAATTCGCGAGCTCGTCCGCATCGTTCAGGAGACCGGGATCGGCGAGGTCACGATCGAAGAGGCCGGCATGCGGGTCTCGGTGCGACGCACCGAAGACCGCGACTTCATCGCGCCGGCGACCGAGTCCCCGCTCGCCGCTGCAGAGGACGAGGCCGAGCTCGAGCCCGTCGCTCCGTCTCCAAACGGGCTCGTACGCGTGGAGGCCCCGATGGTCGGCACCTTCTACCGTGCCCCGGAGCCGGGCGCCGCGCCGTTCGTGGAGGAGGGTCAGCCGGTCGGCCTTGGGCAGACGCTCTGCATCCTCGAGGCGATGAAGCTGATGAACGAGGTGAAGGCCGACGTCGAGGCGATCGTCCGCGCTATCCACGTCGAGAACGCGCAACCGGTCGAATTCGGACAGCTGCTGTTCGAGCTCGAGCCGGTGGTGTCGCGTCCGCTGGACGCTCTTTAGCGATGTTCACGCGCGTCCTGGTCGCCAACCGCGGCGAGATCGCGGTCCGGGTCATCCGCGCCCTGCACGAGCTTGGGATCGAAGCGGTCGCGGTGTACTCCACTGCTGACGCGGGGGCGCTCCACACGCGCATCGCCGACCGTGCCGTCTGCATCGGTCCGCCAGCCGCGGCCGAGAGCTACCTGAACATTCCCTCGGTCATCGCGGCCGGCGAGACGACCGGCTGCGAGGCCGTTCACCCCGGTTACGGCTTCCTCGCCGAGAACCCTGACTTCGTGCACGCGTGTGAGGCCAACGACCTCGTGTTCATCGGCCCCGATGCCGACGTGATGGCGCGGATGGGGGACAAGGTCGAGGCGAAGCGGGAGCTCGCGGAGGCCGGCGTGCCGCTCGTCCCCGGAACCGAAGTCGTGCGACTTCCGGACGGACGCGATGCCGCGGCAGAAGTCGGCTATCCGGTGCTGCTGAAGGCGGCCGCCGGAGGTGGCGGGAAGGGCATGCGACTCGTCGAGCAGGCCGCGGACTTCGACGATGCGTTCGCGCGCGCATCCGCCGAGGCCGAAGCCGCGTTCGGGGACGGCAGTCTCTACCTGGAGAAGCTGGTCCTGCCCGCGCGGCATGTCGAGATCCAGGTGCTCTGCGACGCGGACGGCGGGGTTCTCACGCTCGGCGAGCGAGAGTGCTCGATTCAACGCCGGCACCAGAAGCTGATCGAGGAGTCGCCTTCCCCGGCGCTCGACGAGTCGACCCGCGAGGCGATGGAGACCGACGTCGCGCGCGCAGCCCGTGCCATCGCCTATCTCAATGCCGGAACGTTCGAGTTCCTGCTGGCACCCGACGGCTCGTACTACTTCATCGAGCTCAACGCGCGCCTTCAGGTGGAGCACCCTGTGAGCGAGGTCGTGACCGGGGTCGATCTCGTCCGCGAACAGCTTCGGATCGCTGCCGGAGAGCAACTGGAGCGGACTGGCCGCGCCGCACGTCGTGGGCATGCAATCGAGGTCCGGCTCAACGCCGAAGATCCTGCCCGCGGATTCGCCCCCGCACCGGGAGTCATCGAGCGCTTCCGTCCGCCGCTCGGCCCCGGCGTGAGGCTCGATACACACGTCGAGGAGGGGAGTGTGATCCCGCCGCACTACGACTCGCTGATCGGCAAGCTGATCGTCTGGGACGAAGATCGGCCGAGCGCGATCGAGCGTTGTCTGTGTGCGCTCGGCGAGCTCGAGCTGCGAGGTGTTCCGACCACGCGCGACGCCGCGCTCGAGATCGTCGCCAGCGAGGCGTTTCGCTCCGGCGGTTACTCCACGCGCTTTCTCGAGGAGACCGCGCTGGCGGCGGTCGGGTCGGCATGAGCCTGATCGTCCAAGAGCCCGGCGGAACGATCACGGTCACCGCGGCAGTGCTCGCCAATCTCGTCACCCAGGCTGCCGAGGAGGTCGACGGTGCACGTGTCCGGCGCGGACGACGCCGGCTGGAGATCGACGTGAGCGAGGAGCGCACGCGCGTGCGCCTGGAGCTCGCGGCGCGCTACGGCGTCGTGCTGCCGGAGGTCGCCCGCCTCGTGCAGGAGCGGGTGGCCGAAGCGTTGACGACGATGTGCAAGGTGAAGATCGGGGCGATCGACGTGTCGGTGGAGGAGGTCGAGTGAGCGGACGCCGTGCTGCACGTCGGACAGCGCTGTTCCTCCTCTACCAGTGGGACGTGACCGGCCAGCCACTCGCTTCGCTGTACGAGGGCGAGGTCGATCCGTTCGCGCGGGAGACGGCGGAGGCCGTTGCGGCCAGGGCGCCGGAGCTCGACCGCCGGATCACTGAGGCGGCCGAGGACTGGACGGCTGATCGCCTCGGCGCGATCGAGCGGAACATCCTGAGGATCGCGCTGCACGAGCTCGATGGTGACGACGTACCTGACGAGGTCGCGATCGACGAGGCGGTTACGCTGGCGAAGCGCTATGCCAGCGACGATGCTGCACGCCTGGTGAACGGAATCCTCGGACGAATCGTACGGGAGCGGGTCTCGTGAGCGCCGAGGACTCCCTCGCCCGGGCGGAGGAGCTGCTTACGCGGCTCGAGCAGACCCGCGCAGAGCTCGAGCAGCTCTCCCAGGCGGATGACGCAGAGAAGGCGCTCGACATCCTCACCCAGCTCGCCGAGCTGAGCAAGGCGATCGAGGAGGAGCTGCAGAAGGCCAAGCGGGACGCCGAGGTCGATGCGGAGTCCTGAGGAGCTCCGCGTCCTCGTCGAGGGCTACCTCGTCGAGCTCGCGTTGACCCCGGAGCTTCACGGGCAGGCCGACTCGGTGCGGTACGCATTGGTGGGCGGGAAGAGAGTGCGTGGCGTGATCTGTCTCGCCACCGCCGAGGCAGCGGGCGTGGAAGGCGAGGTCGCGTTGCCGGCTGCAGCGTCGCTCGAGCTCGTGCACGCCTTCTCACTCGTGCACGACGATCTGCCCGCGCTCGACAACGACGCCGAGCGTCGCGGTCGCGCCTCTGTCTGGGCCGCGTACGGCGAGGCGATCGCCGTCCTCGCCGGGGATGCGTTGCTGGCGGAAGCGTTCAGGCTGGCTCTCTCGTATCCGACGCCGGAGGTCGGGCGTGAGCTTGCGCAAGCGACGCTGGGCATGATCGGCGGCCAGTACCTCGACATCACGGGCTCCACTCCCGACGAGGTGACCCTGCACAAGCTCAAGACGGGGTGCCTCTTCTCGGCCTCGGTCGGAATGGCGTTGTGGGCGGCGGGGGTACCCGAGCGGGACCAGGCCTCGTGGCGCGCGTTCGGAGACGAGCTCGGCCTGCTCTTCCAGATCGTCGACGACATTCTCGACGCCGACGGCTACGTGCTCACCCACGGTGAAGACGGCGCGCGGCGGCTGGCCGACGAGGCGGCGACCCGGGCGCGCGACCGTCTCGCGGAGATTCCGGGCGACATGGCGACGCTCGTCGACATCGTCGGCGGGCTCGCGACGCGGACGTCCTGACCTTGAAGAAGCGGCTCGACGTCCTCCTCGTCGAGCGTGGGCTGGCCGAAACCCGGACCAAGGCCCAGGCACTCGTGCTCGCCGGTCGGGTGCGCGGCTACGAGAAGCCGGGGATGCAGGTCGACGAGACGGCCGAGCTCGAGGTTGAGGCGCCGCCGCCCTACGTGTCACGCGGAGGGCAGAAGCTCGCGCACGCGCTTGACGTCTTCGCAGTCGATCCTGCAGGCAAGGACGCGGTCGACGTCGGCGCCTCGACGGGCGGGTTCACCGACGTTCTGTTGCAGCGAGGGGCAGCGCGCGTCGCCGCGGTCGACGTCGGCTACGGCCAGCTGCACGAACGTTTGCGGGCGGATGCCCGCGTCACCGTCGTCGAACGCACGAATGCGCGCGACCTGCGTGAGCTTCCTTTCAGACCGGAGCTCGTGGTCTGCGACGTGTCCTTCATCAGCGTCCGCCTTGTGCTTCCGCCTGTTCTTGCCCTCGCGCAGCCCGGGTGGGAGGCGGTCGTGCTCGTCAAACCGCAATTCGAGGCCGGCCGCGGAGAGGTCGGGAGAGGCGGCGTCGTGCGGGACCTCGAGGTACGGAGACGGGTTGTGGGGGAGATCGCCGAGGCTGCGCTGGCCTGGGAGGGCGAGACGGTCGGGGCCGTAGACTCTGGCCTACCGGGCCCGAAGGGAAACCGGGAAGTCTTCCTCTATCTCGTTCAACGTGAGCGCCCGCAGCTCCCCGACGACATCGACGACAGAATCGCAGCCGCGGTCCTCTAGGGCAGTCCGCCGCGCTGCGGTCATCACGCACGGCAAGCCGCAGAACATCGGGCCGGCGCTCGACCGTCTGCGAAAGGTCGCGAGCGAAGCAGGCGTCGAGCTGCTGCTCCCTGACGAGGAGGTCGCGAAGCACGGCATTGGAGAGCCCGAGGAAGACCTGTCGAACGCCGACATCGCGGTCGTGCTCGGCGGTGACGGGACGATGCTCCGCGCACTCCAGCGGTTCCTCGGCACCGACGTTCCCGTCGTCGGCGTGAACTTCGGGCGCGTGGGCTTCCTCGCGTCGATCCAGCCGAACGAGCTCGAGTCGGGCCTGGCGCGCGTCTTCAGTGGTGACTTCCGCGTCGTCCATCTGACCACGCTCGAGGTCGAGGTCGACGGACTGCGGGCCGCAGCGATCAACGACGTCGTCGTCCTGACCTCGATCAGGGGGCGCATGGTCGAGCTCGCGTGGGCAATCGGAGGTGAGGACATGGGCGTCCAGCCGTGCGACGGGATGATCTGCGCGAGCCCGTCGGGCTCAACGGCGTACAACCTCTCGAACGGCGGGCCGGTGCTCGCGCGCGGGCTCGACGCAATGGTGATCACCTTCATCGCACCCCATTCGCTGCACGCGCGACCCATGGTCGTTCCGCGCGGGCTCGACCTGGAGATCCGGAACGAGACGCCCGACGTGAACGTCACAGTGCTCGTGGACGGCCACTCGCTCGCAGACGTCGGCCGTGGCTCCCCGATCATGATTCGCCTCGGAGAGCAGCGCAGCGCTCTCGCCACCCTCCCGGAAACGACGTTCCTCCGCCGCTACCGCGAGACCTTCGGCTCGTAACGGTCTCGGCGCGGTCCGGGCTCACACGGGTGCGGCTTTTGCCGTTAGCGTCAGCCGCACGGGGAGGGGAGGTGGGGTTTCCCGGGCTACACGCGTCTACCTCTAACCGGCCGCGGGCGCTTTTGGTGGTGGCCGTGTCCCGGGCCGCTTACCATCTCGGCCAGCCAATGCTCCGCCGCCTGCGCATCGAGAATCTCGTGCTGATCCACGAGGCCGAGCTCGGCTTCACTCCCGGGCTCAACGCGATCACGGGCGAGACCGGGGCCGGCAAGACGATTCTCGCGCAGGCGATCGGCCTCCTGCTCGGAGCGAAGGGCGACGCGGCTTTTATCGGGCCCGACGGTGACGAGGCCTACGTCGAGGCAGAGCTCGACCTGCCGGCCGGGTTGCTCGAGGAGGACGAACTTGTCTCGCTCGCCGAGCTGAGACCCGAGGACGAGGAAGGCCTCGTTGTTGCCCGTCGCGTCTTCGCCGACGGACGAACTCGCGCCTACGCCTGGGGACGCGGCACGGCGCGCGAGGATCTAGCGGCTGCCGGAGAGCGGTTGATCGCGATGTCGGGTCAGTTCGAGCAGCGCCGCCTCGCACGTCCTTCCTACCAGCTCGACGTCCTCGATTCGTTCTGCGGTGACGCGCAGCTCCGCCGCCGCGCCGACGCGCGGCTCGCCTGGCGAGAGCTGACCGCAGCCCGGCGTCACTTCGACGAGCTGCGTGCCGGGGCCGCGGCAATGGAAGCCAGGCTGTCCGAGTTGCGTGCGCTCGTCGAGGACACCTCCGGCTTTTCTCCCGGGGTTGAAGACGAGTTGCGCGCCGAGCGTGATCGGCTCCGCCACGTCACCGACCTCGTGCAGGGAGCCACGGCCGCGGCCGAAGCGCTTGCCTCCGACGAACGTGAGGGAGCGGCGGATCTCGCCGCAGCCGCAGAACGCGCGGTTGCGCCGCTCGAGCGCCTCGCTCCCGAGCTGTCTCGGGCCGGCGACGAGCTACGCGACGCCGAACTGCGTCTCCGCGAGGTCGCGAGCGAGTTGCGCGGCTTTCTCACGACGCTCGAGGCAGCGCCGGGCCGCCTCGAGCAGGTCGAATCCGAGCTCGAGCGGATTGCGCAGGTCAGGCGCCGCTTCGGCGCCCAGACGTACGAAGAGCTGCTCGCCCGAGCCGCCGAGGCGCGCGCCGAGCTCGAAGCGCTCGAAGACGGGTTCGATCCCGCTGCCGCTGCGGCGGAGGCGCTGGCAACGGCGGAGCGCAAGGTCGCCCGTCTTGCCGACGAGCTCCACGCAGCACGGACAGAGGCGGCACCACGTTTTGCCGAGGCGGTCGCTGAGGAGCTCGTCGGCGTGGGGATGGGGGAAGGCGAGTTCGTCGCGGAGCTGCGCGCCCGTGAGCCTGGCCCGACCGGCTCCGACGAAGTCGTGTTCCTGGCGCGCCCGAATCGAGGCCTCCCGTTCGGTCCGGTCGCCGAAACGGCGTCGGGCGGCGAGCTGTCCCGCATCGCGCTCGCAATTGCAGCGGTCTCGGGTGGCGAGACGATCGTCTTCGACGAGATCGATGCCGGTATCGGCGGAGAGACAGCACATCGTGTCGCCGAGACGTTGCGCAGGCTGGCGGAGCGCGCCCAGGTCGTCACGATCACGCACCTGCCGCAGATCGCCAGCGTTGCCGACCGGCACTTCCGCGTCGAGAAGATCGCAGGCGATCCGACGCACACGCGCATCGAGCTGCTCGGCGAAGGCGAGCGTCGCGAGGAGTTGCAGCGCATGCTCGGCGGGCGCGAGTTCATCGCGAGCGTCAACGAATGAGTGCGGCGCCGGAGACATGTCAATGAGCGTCGCTCGCCTTCGGCTCCCTCCCGTGGGGGAAACCATGTTTCCCCCACGTGCCCGCTTCTTCCGGGAACGCCTCGACGCCCGCGCCGCTGAGATCGCCGCGCACGTCGAGGAGATAGGAAGGGGAAACCTCCCGGTTTCCCCCGATGCCCCTTCCACAGCCCATCGGCCGGAGAGCGGCCGATGAGCTTCATCGAGCTCACCGGTCACGCCAAGCTCGACCGGCGGACGAAGAACCTCGTCAAGCGACTCTCGGCGGACGACATCGCGATCATCGACCACACCGACCTCGATCGCGTGTCCGCGGAGGCCCTGCTCGAATCCGGTGTCCGCGTAGTCGTGAACGTCGCGCCTTCGCAATCCGGGCGGTTCCCGAATCCCGGGCCGTTGCAGCTCGTGCGCGGCGGTGTCCGGCTGATCGATGTCTCCGCCGAGGACCTGTTCGACAACGTGCACGAGGGCGAGCTCCTCACCGTGCGCGGCGCGGGTCTCTACCGCAACGGCACGTGTGTCGCCTCGGGCCGCGTGCTCGACGAACGCGAGCTCGAACGGAGCTTCGCCGAGCAACGCGGCCGGGTGACCGAAGCACTCGAGGCGTTCGCGGAGAACACGATGCGCTTCCTCCGCGAGGAGGGGAGGCTCCTGGCGGAAGGGATCGCCTTCCCGCCGCTGCGGACGAACTTCCGGGACCGGCATGCTCTCGTCGTCGCCCGTGGCCCGGGCTACAAGCGCGATCTGCGCATGGTGAAGCCGTACGTTCGCGTGTTCAAGCCCGTCCTGATCGCGGTCGACGGTGGGGCCGACGCATTGCTCGAGGAGGGCTACAAGCCCGACGTGATCGTCGGCGACATGGACTCGGTCTCGGACAAGGCGCTCCGCTCGGGCGCGGAGCTCCTCGTCCACGGGTACCGCGACGGCGTTGCGCCGGGCGCCGAGCGTGCGCGAGAGCTCGGTCTCGGATACGAGATCGTTCCGGCGACGGGAATCAGCGAGGACCTTGCGCTCCTGCTCGCCTACGAAAAGGGTTCGGAGCTCATCGTCGCCGTCGGCACGCACTTCAACCTGATCGAGTTCCTCGAGCGGAACCGCGCCGGCATGTCCTCGACCTTCATCACCAGGCTGAAGGTGGGCGAGATCCTCATCGACGCCAAGGGTGTCTCGCGGCTGGCAACCCGGAAGGTCGGGCTCTGGCCGCTCGTTCTCTTCGCGCTCGCGGGCCTCGGTGCAATCGCGGTCGCGATCGCGGTGTCACCGGCCCTGCGCCACCTGATCGAGTACCTCGCGCTTCGGCTCCGCGACCTGCTCGGCATCGGCTGAAACTACTCTTCGGACTGCATGCCGCAAGCGTCAGCCTCGCGCCTGCTCCTCGCGCCGCGCGAGGACGTCTGGGCCTTCATTGCAGAGCCGCACCACTTCTCCGACTGGTGGCCGGGAATCGCGGGCGTCCAGCCGGATCGCCGTGGCGTTGCGGAGGGCGCGCGCTGGGACATCCTCGGGTACGACAGGCCGAAACTCCTTCGCCGGGCCACGTCGAGCGGCAAACTGCTCGTCCGCGGCGTGCGGCGTCCCGAGCGCTTCGCCTGGACGTTGACCGGCGACCACATCGACGCAGAGCTGAGGCTCGAGGAGAGCGGCCCCGACCGGACCGTCGCCACATTGGTCGTGGAGGCACCCTGGCTCTACGGGCTCAGCCGCGCGTTACCGCGGCGCGCACTGACCCGGCTCCATGCCTTGTGCCAGACTGCCGCCGAGCTCTGAGCTCCTCCTCGTATGTTCGATTTCCGTTACCACGTCGCCTCGCTGGCCGCGGTCTTCTTCGCGCTCGTGATCGGGATCCTCGTCGGCGTCGCTCTCGCCTCCCACGGCCTGGGTAATACCGAGCGCGATCGGTTACAGGAGGACGTTCGTCGCGCCGAGGCACGTGGCGATTCGTTCAAGGCTCAGGTCGACGCCTTGACGCAGTCAGGCGCGTCCGACAAGGCGTTCGTCGAGCGCTCGTACAAGATCGTGATGGCGAACCGCCTCAAGGGACAGAGGATCGCCGTGCTCTTCGTCGGCTCGACCGACGGCAACCTCGGCTCGGTGAAGACCGCATTGAGCGACGCAGGTGCCGGCGATCCGATCCGGGTCCGAGCGCTGACCGTTCCGATCGACCAGACGAAGCTCCAGCGACGGCTCGCGAACCGGCCGTTCCTCGCGGCGTTCTCCGGTCCCAAGCAGCTCGAGCAGCTCGGTCACGCGCTCGGTGAGGAGTTCGCGAGCGGCGGCGACACGCCGCTGCTCAACGCGTTGCAAAGCCTGATCGTGGAGGAGAAGGCCGGTCGAACGAAGAAGCCGGCCAATGGCGTCGTCGTCGTTCGAACGGTCGCGCCCCAGACCGGCGCGACGGCCGTCTTCCTCAAAGGCCTCTACGCGGGTCTCAACGACGTCGGGATTCCCGCCGTCGGAGTCGCGGGGACGGACGATCCCATGTCAGCAATGAAGGCGTTCCAGAAGGCCGGCCTCTCCACGGTCGACGACATCGACACCCGCGCGGGAAAGCTCGCCCTCGCCGCGTTGCTGAGCGATCCGATGACGCGCGGCGACTTCGGCGTCAAGAAGACTGCGAAAGACGGGCCGCTCCCGGAGGTCAGTCCGGTCACCACGACGACCACGGGTGGCTGACCCGCTGACGATCCTCGTCGCCGCGCGGGACGAGGAAACGGTGATCGGCGGCACCGTTGCGGCGTTACGGCGCGGCTTCCCCGACGCCGAGGTGATCGTCGCGGACGACGGTTCGCGCGATCGCACCGCCGACGTCGCCGAGGCGGCCGGCGCGATCGTGTTGCGTCTTCCTCGTCGTGGCAAGGGCCAGGCGCTGTCCGCTGCGGAACGCGCTGCTCCGCCCGGGGCCCTGCTGCTCTGCGATGCCGACCTCTCCGGCGAGCTGTCGCCGCTGCTTCAGGAAGGTGTCGATCTCAACGTCGCGGCCTTTGCGGAGCGCGAAGGCGGCGGCTTCGGGCTGGCGAAGCGTGTTGCCCGAGGGGTGATCGCTGCGCTCACGGGCTTCGAGCCTCGCGAGCCGCTCTCGGGCCAGCGGACGCTCTCACCGGCGGCACGCGCAATCTGCTTTCCGGTAGCCGCGGGCTTCGGCTGCGAGGTCCGGATGACGATCGACGCCGCCCGCGCCGGGCTCCGCATCCGCGAGACGGAGTTGCCGCTGCGCCACCGCGCGACCGGCCGGACCTTCTCGGGCTTCCTCCATCGCGGCCGCCAGCTGCGCGACAGCCTCTACGCCTGCGGTCCGCTCGGGATCAACTTCCGCGGCCTGCGCTTGCCACTCGTCGGCTGGAAGGTCGGCGTGACGAACGGTCCTGCGGTCGCGGCCGTCGCGGCGCTCGGGTTGGCGGACGACCTCTGGAGCGGGCCTGAGCGCGGCTTTCGGGCGCATCTCCGCCGCGGCCGCACCACCGGCGTCCTGAAGCTGATCGGCATCCCGGCCGTGGGACTGATCGCGACCCGGCGGCTCTCGGGCGCCTTGCTCGTCGGCCTCGCCGCGAACGCACTCAACCAGCTCGACACGCGCCCCGGGCGTGCGCTGAAGGCCTACCTCCTTGCAGCGGTTCCGCTGCGCGCTCCGCTGGGGATCGCCGTCCTGCTTCTTCCCTACGATCTTCGCGAGATGGCGATGCTCGGAGACGCTGGGTCGAACGCGCTAGGTGCCGTGCTAGGCTTGAATTCCGTGAGGCGATTCACGGGACGAGGCCGATGGGTTGCAGTCGGCACCCTGACCGCCCTCACCTTACTCGGAGAACGGACGTCATTCGGCACGTTGATCGAACGCACGCGCGGGCTCGCGTGGGTCGACCGGCTGGGACGCACATGAGCGCGAAAGCGCCGACGAAGTACGTGTTCGTCACCGGCGGGGTCGTGTCGGCGCTGGGCAAGGGAATCGTCGCCGGGTCACTCGGCCGGCTGCTCAAGGCGCGCGGTCTCCAGGTACAGGCGCAGAAGTTCGATCCGTATCTCAACGTCGATCCGGGCACGATGAGCCCGTTCCAGCACGGCGAGGTGTTCGTCACGGAGGACGGGGCCGAGACGGATCTCGACATTGGCCACTACGAGCGTTTCATCGACGAGAACCTGACGCGCGCCGCCAGCCACACGGCCGGAGCGATCTGGGACTCAGTTCTGCGCAAGGAGCGGAAGGGCGAATTCCTCGGCGCGACCGTGCAGGTGATCCCGCACATCACGAACGAGATCAAGACGCGCATTCGTGCCAGCGCGGTGTCGACGCCGACCGACGTCGTGATCAGCGAGATCGGTGGGACCGTTGGCGACATCGAGTCCTTGCCGTTCCTCGAGGCGATCCGGCAGTTCCGGCGCGAGGTCGGACCGGAGAACGTTCTCTATCTCCACGTCACGCTCGTCCCGTTCCTCGAGGCGGCCGGCGAGCTCAAGACCAAGCCGACGCAGCATTCCGTGAACGAGCTGAGGCGCATCGGTATTCACCCGGACATCGTCGTCTGCCGCTCGCACGAGGAGCTGTCACCGGACATCCGCGAGAAGATCGCGCTCTTCGCAGACGTCGAGCCCGACGCAGTCGTGACGAGCCCGGATGTCCCGGATGTGTACCTGGTGCCGTCCCGCCTGAAGGCGGAAGGGCTGGACGGCCTGGTCGCGGAGAAGCTCGACCTGCCGCCCGGCGAAGCGAATCTGAGCGAGTGGTTCGACCTGACCGAGCGCATCCAGCGCAGTGTGGACGTGGTCGAGGTCGCGCTGGTTGGGAAGTACGTCAAGCTGCCGGACGCCTATCTCTCCGTGCACGAGGCGCTCAAGCACGCGGGCGCACATCACGGTTGCACGGTGAACGTGCGCTGGGTCGACGCCGAGGGCATGTCGCTGGAGGAGGCAACGCGGCTGCTGGACCAGGTCGACGGGGTGCTCGTGCCGGGCGGCTTCGGCTCCCGTGGCTGGGAAGGCAAGTTGCTTGCCTGCCGCGTCGCGCGCGAGGAGCGGATTCCGTACCTCGGCATCTGCCTCGGGATGCACGTCGCCGTCTCCGAGTTCTCGCGTCACGTGCTCGGCCTCGACGGCGCGAACTCGACGGAGATGGACCCCGAGACGCCGCATCCGGTGATCGACCTGCTGCCGGAGCAGAAGGAGATCGAGGATCTCGGCGGCACGATGCGACTGGGCGCGCAGGCGGTCGAGCTCGCCGAGGACACGAAGGCCTTCGAGGCGTACGGCGAGCCGGTGATTCACGAACGTCACCGCCATCGCTACGAGGTGAACAACCACTACCGCCCTGCGCTGGTCGACGCCGGTCTCGTCGTATCGGGCACGTTCCAGGCGGGGAGGCTCGTGGAGATCGTGGAGCTACCCGATCATCCGTGGTTCGTCGCCAGCCAGTTCCATCCGGAGTTCAAGTCCCGCCCCACGAGGCCCGCGCCGCTCTTTCGCGACTTCGTCGGCGCGGCGCTCGACCGCTCGCGCGAGCGGTCGGTCCTCGCGGCAGCCTCGGCCTAGCGCCGTCACTAAGATCGCGCGATGTCCTTCGAGGTCGTCGGTCTGTTCACGGAGCTGGCCGCGCTCCCGAGCCCGCCGGGTGACGAGCGCGCGGTGGCCGACGCCGTGATCCGTTACCTCCGCGACCTCGGCGTGAGCGTTGACGAGGATCAGGCGGGAAGCACGGTGGGCTCGAGCATCGGCAACCTCTATTGCCGCCTCGAACCGACGAACGGCGGCGGCACGCCGATCTTCCTCTGCGCGCATCTGGACACCGTTCCGCCAACCGCGGCGATCGAGCCCGTTATCGACGACGATGGTGTGATCCGGAACGCGGCGGGCACGATCCTCGGAGCCGACAACAAGTCTGCGGTCGCGGCGATGCTCGAGGGGGCACGACGCGTGCTCGCCGAGAACAGGCCGCATGCGGGGATCGAGTTGCTCTTCACGCCGAAGGAGGAGGTCGGGCTCCTCGGCGCGGCAGCCTTCGACCAGGAGCGGTTGCACGCCCGACTCGGCTATGTCTACGACCAGGCCGCGCCCATCGGAGACGTGATCCTCGGCGCGCCGTACTCCCGCGCGATGGAGGTGCGCTTCCACGGGCGGGCTGCGCACTCTGGCATGTATCCGGAGGAGGGACGCTCGGCAATCGCCGCCGCGGCACGGGCCATCTCCGACCTGCGGCTCGGCCGCGTCGACGAGGACACGACTGCGAACGTCGGGACGATCCACGGCGGGAGCGCGGGAAACATCATTCCCGAATGGTGCGATCTCGAGGCAGAAGCGCGCTCGCATCAGGAGAGCAAGCTCGAGGAGCTCGTGCAGGAGATGCTCGACACGTTCTCCTTCGCCGCGGGCCTCGAGGACTGCGAGGTCGACACCAAGGTCTCGAAGAGCTACCAGGGCTATCGCTTCAAGACGGACGATCAAGTCGTGCGCATTGCTCACGCCGCACTCGAGCGCGCCGGTTACAGGCCGTCCTACGGGTTGAGCGGCGGTGCCGCGGACGCGAATGTCTTCAACGAGCGCGGGCTCGCGTGCCTCAACCTCGCGAACGGCATGCAGGACATCCATACGCCCGACGAGCGCATCACGGTCGACGACCTCGAAGGCATGGTCGAGGTCACGCTGGCGCTGGTGGACGTCGCGCGCGATGCTGACGCTTAGGCGAGGCGTCGTTACCGCCGTCACTTCCCGCGATGAAGGGATCGCGCGAATCGAGGTCGACGGTGCGGCCTGCGTCGCCTACCCGAAGCTCACCGGCCCGGTGGCGCTCGGGGACGAGGTGCTGGTGAACGTCCAGGCCCGTGAGCTCGACCTGGGGTCCGGAGGGTTCGACGTTCTCTACGCGAATCTGACGCGCGGCCTCGACCTTCCCGCGGAGCGGGAGGCGCACGTGATGAAGCTTCCGTACCTCCCGGGTCAACTGGCCGTGCGGCACGCCGAGGAAGACGCTCCGCTCGGCGAGCGGCTCGGCGGCCTGCCGGTCGTCTGCTGCTCGCTGCACAGCCAGGTCGCGCCCGTCTGCGCCGGGCTCGGGGCGGGCCGGAGGGTCGCGTACGTCCAGGTCGCGGGCGGCGCGCTTTCCGTGTCGCTGTCCGACTCCGTGCGGGCGCTCGCCGAGCGCGCGTATCTGGTGAGGACGGTCGCGGTCGGGGCGTGCGTCGACGGCGATGTGGCATGCGTTTCGCCGGCGTCGGCCCTGCTGTGGGCCGCCGCGCAGGAGT